>NZ_JBIAJH010000014.1:0-199261 GCF_042871845.1 Streptomyces sp. NPDC005533
TGGCGTTGATTTTTGGCACGCTGTTGAGTTCTCAAGGAACGGACGCTTCCTTTGTACTCACCCTCTCGGGCTTTCCTCCGGGCTTTCGTTCTGTTGTGTTGCTGTGTTCTTGCGTTTCCGACTCTATCAGACTCTTTCGCGTCCGACTTCCTCGGTGCTTTCCGGTTCCGGCGCTTTCGCGCTTTCCCTTTCCGGCGATTCCGACTCTATCAGAAGTTCTCCACCGGATTTCCCGGCTCGGATTCCTGAATGAGGAGTCGGCTACGCCCCACTGGAATTCAATTCCTTGATGGGGGCGAGAGATAGGTTAAACCATCGCTGCCGAACTTGTCCAGTTCGAGGCAACCGTTCGAATCTACCTCCCCGCGCGCTCCGTGTCAACGGTCCTCGCGGGACGACGAGGAGACTAGCAGCTCAGCGCTCTGGTGCGCACATCAGGCAGCGGTCGGGAGGGTCGCCGTCCGGTCCGCGGCTTCCACGTCGCCCACCTCACCCGCACGGGAGGCCCGGCCGCCCAGGACGAAGACGTAGATCAGGAAGGCGGCCTCGGCGAGGATGCCGATGGTGATGCGGGCCCAGGTGGGGAGGCCGGACGGGGTCACGAAGCCCTCGATCAGGCCCGAGACGAACAGGACCACGGCCAGGCCGATGGCCATGCCGAGGGCCGCGCGGCCCTGTTCCGCCAAGGCGGTGCGGCGGGTGCGGGGGCCCGGGTCGATGACCGTCCAGCCCAGGCGCAGGCCGGTGCCCGCGGCCACGAAGACGGCGGTCAGTTCGAGCAGGCCGTGCGGGAGGATCAGTCCGAGGAAGACGTCGAGGCGGCCGGCGGAGGCCATCAGTCCCAGTCCGACGCCGAGGTTGGCCATGTTGAGGAACAGGATCCAGAGCACGGGAAGTCCGAGGAAGGCGCCGAGGACGAGGCAGATCGCCGCCGCCTGCGCGTTGTTCGTCCAGACCTTCGCGGCGAACGAGCCCGCCGGGTGGCTGGAGTAGTACGTCTCGTACTCGCCGCCCGGCTGCGTGAGCGCCTTCAGGTCCGCCGGGGCCGCGATGGCGCCCTGGACCTCGGGGTGCGTGGCTATCCACCAGCCGATGAGCACGCCGAGAGCCGTGGAGAGCAGCGCGGTCGGTATCCACCAGCGGCGGCTGCGGTAGACCGCGGCCGGGAAGACCGCCGTGAAGAAGAGGGCGGCGTCGCGCCAGCCGGCCCGGCGGGTGCCCGTCACCGTGGCGCGGGCGCGCGCGACCAGCTGGGTCAGCCGGCCCGTGAGCATCGGGTCGGGGGCGCTGGACTGGAGCAGGGAGAGATGGGTGGAGGTGCGCTGGTAGAGCGCGACGAGCTCGTCGGCCTCCTCACCGGTGAGCTTGCGGCCGCGGCCCAGGAGCTGCTCCAGGCGGTCCCATTCCGCCCGGTGTGCCGTCACGAAGACGTCGAGATCCATCCGGTTGCCGCTCCCCTGCCCCAGGTCACCTGCTGCTGCCTACTCCTCGTGTGGTCAGCTTGGCAGACTGGAGGCCGACGGGGCGGGGCAGGTCACATGAGAGGTGCTGCGGTGAGCGATCTGGTGACGGGGGACGCGGTCGTCCTGGGGTTGCGGCCCGCGAGGCTGCCGAGCCGCGGGCTGGCGATCGTCCTGGACCTGATCGTGTACGTCACCGGCTACGTGCTGCTCTCGGTCGGCCTGGCCCTCGCGACCTCTTCGCTGGACGACGCCGCGCAGGCGGCGGTGGGGGTGGCGAGCTTCCTGCTGTTGATGGTCGGTGTGCCGATCGCGGTCGAGACGCTGTCCCACGGGCGTTCGCTGGGCAAGCTCGCGTGCGGGCTGCGGGTGGTGCGGGACGACGGCGGGCCGATCCGGTTCCGGCACGCGCTGGTCCGCGGGGCCATGGGGGTGGTGGAGCTGCTGCTGACCTTCGGGACGGTGGCGTGCATCGCCTCGCTGGTCTCGGCGCGCGGCCGGCGGCTCGGGGACGTCTTCGGCGGGACGCTGGTGGTCCGCGAACGGGTGCCGGGGGCCCGGGTGATGCCGGTGCCGCCGCCTCCGCCGTGGCTGGCCGGGCGGTTCACCGGGCTGGACCTGTCGGCGGTGCCGGACGGGCTGTGGCTGGCGATACGGCAGTACCTGACGCGGATGAACCAGCTGGATCCGCAGGTGGGCGCCTCCATGGCGGCGCGGCTCGCGGACGACCTGGTGGCGCGCACGGGGGCGCCGCCGCCGGTGGGTGTGCCGGCTGCCGCGTTCCTGATGGCGGTCGTGCACGAGCGGCAGAGCCGGGACGCGGCCCGCGCCTTCGGACCCGGTGTCGCGCCCGCGTACGCGCCGCCCGGCGCGCCCGCGACGCCCGCCGCGTGGGGGCAGCCGGGCCCCGGGGCGTACGCACCGCAGGCCGCTCCGCCGGCGACACCGCAGGCCCCGGCCCCGGCCCTCGCCCCGGCCCACGAGCCGGCTCCGGCTCCGGTCCCGGTGCCGGGCGCGATGCCCGAGCCGCCCGTGCCGCCCCGCCCCGCGACGGGGTTCGCGCCCCCGGCCTGATCGTCTAGCCTGCGCGCATGTCAGCGAACCTCGCCTTCACCTTCCGCGTCACGGGCATCGACGACGAGGCCGGGGCGCAAGCCGTCGTCGGGGAACTCCGCGAACTGATGCGCGACGAGTGCATCGACCGCCAGGTCACGATCGACGTCCGGCGGGAGGACGGCGGCCACGTCGTCGTCGGCGCCACCGACTTCCCGGTCTCCGTCAGCCGCGCCCACCTGTGGTGCCCGGAGTTCGAGAAGTCCGTCGCCTGGTACGCGAAGGAAGCCGTGCCCTCGGCGGCCTGCGCCGTCGAGTGGAGCCACCCCGACGAGCAGGGCTGACCCGGGCCGGGGAGCCGGGCGGGCGTCAGTCCTCGGGAAAGGTCGAGGGCGGGGTCTCCAGGTGTTCCAGTTCGATGCCCGGGGCCGCGAGGACGACGTCACCCGCGAGGTGGACCGTATGGACCTCGCCCGTGTCCAGGGCGGTGACCTGGTACTCGTCCACCAGGAGCGGGCCGCTGTCGGTGGGGTGTTCCTCGCGGCCGAGGAGGGCCCACGCCTGGTCGACCGTACGGGGGGCCAGGACCGGGTCGGTGAGGGCGAGGAGCCGGACGCGGGTGGCGGGGGCGCCGGGGGTCAGGCGCAGCAGGCGGGCCGTGGCGACGAGGAAGGCCGGGGAGGTCCCGGTGAAGCCGGGCGCGGCGATGTTGCCCTCGGTGGCTTCGGTGCCGGTGGGGTCGGTGCGGACCCAGGTGACGCCGTCGATGGCGGCCCCGCGGACCTGCCAGCTCGCGGCGTTGACTTCGAGGCGGATGGGGCGGCCGAGCTCGTCGATCGCGAGGTCGACGGAGCCGCGGTGGTCGCCGTTCGGGGCGGTGAGCTGGGAGACGTAGCGCCAGCCGGAGGGCCCGGGGGCGCAGTGGAAGTGCTCCTCGCCGAGGGGGGTGTGGTCGTGCGGGTCGTGGAGGGAGTAACGGCCGCGGGGCATGGTGCGCACACTTCTTGGGATCGAGGGCGTCGGGGGCTCGGGGCGTCGGCTGGTCGAGGGATACGGGGCAGGCCCCCGGCACGGATGCCGGGGGCCTGCTTCACGTTGCCGCCGCTGATCAGGCGTTCTTTCAGGAGCTGATCAGGAGCTGATCAGGGGGTGATCAGTAGCGGTAGTGGTCCGGCTTGTACGGGCCCTCGACCTGCACGCCGATGTAGGCGGCCTGCTCCGGGCGCAGGGTGGTGAGCTTGACGCCGAGGGCGTCGAGGTGCAGGCGGGCGACCTTCTCGTCGAGGTGCTTGGGCAGCACGTAGACCTCGGTCGGGTACTCCTCGGGCTTCGTGAAGAGCTCGATCTGGGCCAGGGTCTGGTCCGCGAAGGAGTTCGACATCACGAAGGACGGGTGCCCGGTGGCGTTGCCCAGGTTCAGCAGACGGCCCTCCGACAGCACGATCAGGACCTTGCCGTCGGGGAACTTCCAGGTGTGGACCTGCGGCTTGACCTCGTCCTTGACGATGCCCTCGATCTTCGCGAGACCGGCCATGTCGATCTCGTTGTCGAAGTGGCCGATGTTGCCCACGATGGCCTGGTGCTTCATCTTGGCCATGTCGGCGGCCATGATGATGTCCTTGTTGCCGGTGGTCGTGATGAAGATGTCCGCCGTCTCGACGACGTCGTCCAGGGTGGCGACCTGGTAGCCGTCCATCGCCGCCTGCAGCGCGCAGATCGGGTCGATCTCGGTGACGATCACGCGGGCGCCCTGGCCGCGCAGCGACTCGGCGCAGCCCTTGCCGACGTCGCCGTAGCCGAAGACCACGGCGGTCTTGCCGCCGATGAGGACGTCGGTGGCACGGTTGATGCCGTCGATCAGCGAGTGGCGGCAGCCGTACTTGTTGTCGAACTTCGACTTCGTCACCGCGTCGTTCACGTTGATCGCCGGGAACAGCAGCGTGCCCTCGGCCATCATCTCGTAGAGGCGGTGAACACCCGTGGTGGTCTCCTCCGTCACGCCGCGGATCTCGGACGCGAGCTGGGTCCACTTCTGGGGGGACTCGCCGAGGGTGCGGTTGAGCAGGGTGAGGATGTGGGCGTACTCCTCGGAGTCCGCGGTCGACGGGTCCGGGGCCGCGCCGGCCTTCTCGAACTCGACGCCCTTGTGGACGAGGAGGGTGGCGTCACCACCGTCGTCGAGGATCATGTTCGGGCCGCCGGTGGGGGTGTTCGGCCAGGTCAGCGCCTGCTCCGTGCACCACCAGTACTCCTCCAGCGTCTCGCCCTTCCAGGCGAAGACGGGGATGCCCTGCGGGTCCTCCGGGGTGCCGTTCGGGCCCACCGCGATGGCGGCGGCCGCGTGGTCCTGGGTGGAGAAGATGTTGCAGGAGGCCCAGCGGACCTCGGCGCCGAGGGCGGCCAGCGTCTCGATCAGGACCGCGGTCTGGATCGTCATGTGCAGCGAGCCGGTGATGCGCGCGCCGGCCAGCGGCTGCGCCTCGGCGTACTCGCGACGGATCGACATCAGGCCCGGCATCTCGTGCTCGGCCAGGGTGATCTCCTTGCGGCCGAACGCGGCAAGGGACAGGTCTGCGACCTTGAAGTCCATGGGTGCTGCTCCTCATGGTTCGAGAGGTGGGTACGGCTGGTCCGTGCGCCGTCCTGGGGACGGGACACCGAGCACAGTCCGTCGGGGGTCCTCTCTCCCCTCGGCCGGTCGCGAGGACCGCCCGACCCGCCATCAGCAGCGACGCCTGACACTGACGACGAATCTACACCGATCGGTGGAGTGAGCCCCAGTCAGACGAGGAAGGACGGGGAAGAAGGCGTGCGGCGGTGTGAGGCCCCCCGGCGGGCGTTTTCGGGACCCATCGGACGAACGCGCCCCGTGACAACGATGTCAGACAGGCGGTGCGGACCGGGCCGGCCCCCGTCGTGGCGGTCGGCGGTCTGCTCCTCGCCGACGCACGGACATCCCGGACGTGCTGCGCGAGATCCCCTGGTCACGGCCCCGACCGCGGTCCGTACGATGCGGCGCGCACGGGAAACGGATCGAAGGGCGGGGCGGATGGAACGCAGGCGGGGCCGCAGACGCGGCATCGGGGCGATCGTGCTGCTGGTGGCGGGCGGGTTGCTCGTACTCGGCGGGACGGTCTATGGGGCCGTGTCCGACGGGCACTCGGAGGTGGACTACGAGAGGCACCGCGTACCGAGCGTCCACATGCGGCCGACGTACGCGTCGGGGGACAGCGGCTGGTTCTCCATGGGGGCGGCGGGCGAGGAGCTGGAGATCGGGCGCGGGGACGTGGTGCTCGCGTCGGTTCCGCAGTGGCGGGCCGGCGGGCTCCTGCTGTCGCGGGTGGTGGCGCGCGGCGGCGACCGGATCGAGCACCGGCGGGGCGAGAGCACGCTGCGGCTCAACGGGGAGCCGTTGGAGGAGCCGTACATCCTGGACCGATCGGTTCCGGCGGTCGTGCAGTTCGACGTGACGGTGCCCGAAGGGCGGATCTTCGTCATGGGTGACAACCGCGGGAACTCCGCGGACTCCTCGATGCACCTCGCCCAGGACGGCGGCACCATCGCCCTGTCGGCGATCCGCGGCGAGGCCGTCGCGGAGCCGACGGAGCTCGTCGTCGCGGGCGGCCTCGGGGTCGTCGGCGCCGTCGTGTTCCTGCTCGGGGGCGTGCTGGGGGTCGTCGCGCTGGTGGCGCGCCGCGGGAAGCCGGCGGCGGCGCAGCCCGCCTGGGGTGTCGCCGCCCCCGGCTCCTCGGACTGAGGGCCGGCGCCCGCGGGGCGGGGTGTGCGGGGCGGGGTGTGCGAAGGCCCCCGCGGGCCGGTGCTCGCGGGGGCCTTCGTGCGTCCGTGGGTTACTTGGCGGCTTCGGGGCGGTAGATGTCCGGCTCCAGGTAGATCACGCGGGCGATCGGGACGGCCTCGCGGATGCGGGCCTCGGCGGCGTTGATCGCGTCCGCCACCTGGGTCGCGGTGTCGTGGCCCTCGACGGCGATCTTGGCGGCGACCAGGAGCTCCTCCGGGCCGAGGTGCAGGGTCCGCATGTGGATGACGCGGGTGACGACGTCCCCGTCGACGAGCGCGGTCTTGATCTTCTCGATCTCTTCGAGGCCGGCGGCCTCGCCGAGCAGCAGGGACTTGGTCTCCGCGGCCAGGACGATCGCGATCGCGATGAGCAGGGTGCCGATGCAGAGGGTGCCGACGCCGTCCCAGACGCCGTTGCCGGTCAGCAGGGCGAGGCCGACGCCGCCGAGCGCCAGGACCAGGCCGATGAGCGCCCCGAGGTCCTCCAGGAGGACGACGGGCAGCTCGGGGGCCTTGGCCCGCCGGACGAACTGGGTCCAGGTCTGCTTGCCCCGGATCTCGTTCGACTCCTTGATCGCGGTGTGGAAGGAGAAGGACTCGGCGATGATCGCGAAGAGGAGGACGCCGACCGGCCAGTACCAGGCCTCGATCGGGTGCGGGTGGTTGACCTTCTCGATGCCCTCGTAGATGGCGAACATGCCACCGACGGTGAAGAGCACGATGGAGACGAGGAAGGCGTAGATGTAGCGCTCGCGCCCGTACCCGAAGGGGTGTTGCGGGGTCGCCTCGCGCTGGGCCTTCTTTCCGCCGAGGAGCAGCAGGCCCTGGTTCCCGGAGTCCGCCAGCGAGTGGACGCTTTCCGCGAGCATCGACGAGGAACCGCTGAAGAGGAATGCCACGAATTTGGCTACAGCGATGGCGAGGTTGGCGGCGAGTGCCGCCACGATCGCCCTGGTACCGCCCGACGCGCTCATGGGTGCAGGATGTCCTTCCTAGCCACTGATTACCGGCCGCACATTGTTGCAGCCGACGGGACGGACACGGCGTCAGACCACCACGGTGGCCCGGAAGACCGTCCCGCTTCCGGACAGTTCGACCTTTTCGCCCGCCGGTACGAAGACCGATTCGCCGGGGGTCAGCGGCAGTTCGCCGGCCGTCACCGAACCGGCCGTGCAGAGCAGGATCTGCGGGGCGTCGTACGCCAGCACGCGGGAGGCTCCGCCGGGCGCGAGGAGGAAGCGGGAGAGCCGGAACTCGTCGATGGGGCTCTCGTAGACCTCCTCGCCGCCGTCTCCTTCGGGGCGCAGCACGTTCGGGTCGCCCGGCTCGAAGCGCGCGATCTTCAGCAGTTCGGGCACGTCCACGTGTTTGGGGGTGAGTCCGGCGCGCAGCACGTTGTCGGAGTTGGCGAGCAGTTCGACGCCGAGGCCGTCGATGTAGGCGTGCGGGACGCCGGCGCCGAGGAACATCGCCTCGCCGGGCTGGAGTCGGACGTGGTTGAGCAGCATGGCCGCGATGACCCCCGGGTCGCCCGGGAAGTGGTGGGCGAGGGTGGCGTACGGGGCGTACGGTCCGCCCAGGCGCTCGGCGGCGACCGCGGTCTCGTGGACGGTGTGGGCCATCTCGGCGCGGTCCGCGGTCAGTACGGCGGTGAGCATCTCGCGCAGGGCCGCCTCTTCGGGGTGCGCGTGCAGCAGGTCGACGTACGGCTTGAGGCTGTCCACGTCCAGGCCCGCGAGGAGGTCGGCGGCGTCCAGCGGCGCGCGGAAGCCGCACAGTCCGTCGAACGCGGTGAGCGCGCAGATCATCTCGGGCTTGTGGTTGGGGTCCTTGTAGTTGCGGTGCCCGGCGTCGATCGGGACGCCGCGGCGCTCCTCGTCCTCGAAGCCCGCCTTGGCCTGGGCCTGGTCGGGGTGGACCTGGAGGGAGAGCGGCGCGCCCGCGGCGAGGATCTTGAGGAGGAAGGGCAGCCGGGGACCGAACTTGGCGACGGTGGCCGCGCCGAGCTCGCCTTCGGGGTCGGCGGCGATGACGTCCGAGAGGGCGACCTGGCCGGCGCCGCGGTCGAGGCGGGAGGGGGCACCGGGGTGGGCGCCCATCCACAGCTCGGCCTGGGGCTCACCGGTGGGTTCGACACCGAGGAGCGCGGGGAGGGCCGTGGTGGATCCCCAGGCGTAGGGGCGGATCGTGTTCGTCAGGCGGTCCATCGTCGTCTTCCTGGATAGAGCCGGGGCAGGTGCGTGAACCTCAGCCGTGTCCCCCGGAGGCCAACGCCAGGTAGGCGGTGGCGAAATCCGTGACGGCGAGGAGTTCGGCGAGCTGCTCCAGCTCGACGCCCTCCTCCGGTTCGAGCTCGCTGATGGCCGTGTCGTGGCTGAGGGCGAGCTCGCGTGCGGCGGGGGCGGCGGTGAGGCCGCCCGCCGGCCGGTCACGCAGCAGGACGACGCGGGCGCGCAGGGCCTGGGGCTCTTCGACCCGGTCGCGGAAGAAGTCGTCGGGGTCGGCGCCCGCCGCGAAGGCCCCGGCGAGCAGGATGCCGTGGGCGGGCAGCGCCTCCGGGAGCGCGGCGGCCAGTGCGGGGCGGCCGGCGAGCTCGGCGAGGGTGGCGGCGAAGCGGCGGCCGGCGGGTGCGGCGCCGGCGCCCTCGCTCCAGATGAGCGGGAGGGAGTCGGCCAGCTCGGCGGCGAGGGTCTTGGCCGGGTTGGAGTAGGTGGCGATGGCGGGGCCGCAGCGTTCGGCCGTGCGGTCGAGCCGGTCGGCGACGAGCTGGAGGGTGTCGGGGGCGGCGGTGATCAGGCCGACCTTGTCCAGGAGCAGCAGCAGGGGCGTGAGGAGGGCCCACAGGGCTCCGGGGCCCGCGGCGGCGGATTCGTCGTACTCCTGGTACGGGGCCTTGGCCATCGGGACGAGGAGTCCGTGCGCGCCGTCCACGGCCTCGCTGAGCGGCGAGCGCTCGGGGGCGACGGCGACGACGGTGCAGCCGCGCCGGTACGCCTGCTCGGCGAGGACGGCCAGCCCGGGCTCGGTGCCGTCGGTGGTGGCGATGAGCAGCAGGTCGATCGGTCCGGCCCAGCCGGGCAGGGCCCAGCGCAGGGCGCCGGCGGCGTGCGCGACGCCGGTGGGGTCGAGCCGGATCACCGGCGCGGAGGCGCCGGCGAGGGCCCCCAGCAGGTCGGCGACGCCCGTGGCGGCGGTGCCGGGCCCGGCGATCAGGACCGCGCGGGGGCGGCCGTCGGGCCGCAGCTCCGCGAGGCCCGCCTCGTTCGCGTGCCGGGCCGCGGTACGGACTCTCGCGCCGGCCTCGGCCGCGCCGCGGAGCAGGCCCCGTCGGTCGACGCGGGCGAGATCGTCCGGTGCGTCGAGGAGCGACTCGTCGAGCATGGCGGCCTCCGGCGGTGTTGACGGATCCAGGGTTGCGGAAGTGATCAGGCGGGGCGGCGGGCCTCGTCGACCAGGAGCACCGGGATGCCGTCGCGGACCGGGTACGCGAGGCCGCAGTCCTGGCCGGTGCAGATCAGCTCGGGGGCCGTCTCGTCGGCCGACTTGTCCTCGAGGGGCGAGTGGCAGGCGGGGCAGGCGAGGATCTGCAGGAGGCCGGCTTCGAGCGGCATGGGGCGTTCCCTTCGGGCATACGGATGGTTCCGGGGTGGGGCGAGGTCAGCGTACCGCCGAGTCAACTCCGGTGCGGTGTCGTGGGGGCGCCGTCGGGCCCGAAGCCGCAGCTGGGGCGGCGGTCCGCCGGGGCGGGCGTGGCCGCGGGAACCCGGCTCCGCGCGGCGGTCCGCCGGAGCGGGCGGCTGCGGGAACCCGGCTCCGCCGGGCACCGGGCTCCGCCCGGACCCGCGCCTCGAACGTCGGCGGGCTGGAGGGGGCGGAGCCCGGGTGTCGGCCGGTGTGCGGTCAGGCGCGGATGAGGGTGAGGACCTCGTCGCGGACCTTCGCCAGGGTGACCTCGTCCCGCGCCTCGACGTTCAGGCGCAGCAGGGGTTCGGTGTTGGAGGCGCGGACGTTGAACCACCAGTCCCCGGCCGTGGCCGTCAGACCGTCCAGCTCGTCGATCGTGACACCCTCACGGCCGCCGTAGGCGGCCTTCACCGCCGCCAGCCGGGCCGCCTGGTCGTCGACCGTCGAGTTGATCTCCCCCGAACCCGCATAGCGGTCGTAGGAGGCCACCAGCTCCGACAACGGACCGTCCTGGCCACCCAGCGCCGCCAGCACGTGGAGCGCCGCCAGCATGCCCGTGTCCGCGTTCCAGAAGTCCCTGAAGTAGTAGTGCGCCGAGTGCTCACCACCGAAGATCGCACCCGTCTTCGCCATCTCCTCCTTGATGAAGGAATGACCCACCCGCGTACGCACCGGGGTGCCGCCGTTCTCCCGCACCACCTCCGGCACCGACCAGGAGGTGATCAGATTGTGGATCACCGTGCCCGACCCGCCGTTGCGCTCCAGCTCACGCGCCGCGACCAACGCCGTGATCGCCGACGGCGACACCCCCTCACCGCGCTCGTCCACGATGAAACAGCGGTCCGCGTCACCGTCGAAGGCGATACCCAGGTCGGCGCCCTCCGCCAGGACACGGGCCCGCAGGTCCACGATGTTCTTCGGGTCCAGCGGGTTCGCCTCGTGGTTGGGGAACGTGCCGTCCAGCTCGAAGTACATCTCCGTCACCTCCAGCGGCAGGCCCTCGAACACCGTCGGGACGGTGTGACCGCCCATGCCGTTGCCCGCGTCCACCACCACCTTCAACGGACGGATCGACGACAGGTCCACCAGACCCTTCAGATGCGCGGCGTAACCGGTGAGGGTGTCCTGCTCCGTGACCGTGCCCGCGACGGTGCCCTCCGCAATCGCGGGCGCGCCCTCCTCGGACCACTTCTCCACCAGCTCACGGATCTGCGACAGACCCGTGTCCTGACCCACCGGAGCCGCGCCCGCCCGACACAGCTTGATGCCGTTGTACCGCGCCGGATTGTGCGACGCCGTGAACATCGCACCCGGCAGCCCCAACGAACCCGACGCGTAGTACAGCTGGTCCGTCGAACACAGACCGATCAACGTCACATCCACCCCACGCGCCGCCGCACCCCGCGCGAACGCCCCCGACAGACCCGGCGACGACGGCCGCATGTCATGCCCCACCACGATCGCCGAAGCACCCGTCACCTCGACGAACGCACCACCGAACAGCTCCGCCAAGGACTCGTCCCACTCGTCCGGCACGACACCACGCACGTCGTACGCCTTGACGATGTTCGAAAGATCTGCGGCCACTGCCTGCCCTCCTGAGGTTCTGTGCGGTTCGGCAAACCTACCTTGAACCAGGAGTGCCTTCCGAGGCGATCGGGGCGTCAGGAATCGGGCGATCTCAGGACGCGCAGGTGTCCGCGACGGGTCTCGCCGGTGACCGGGCGGCCCTGGCCGGAGCCGCCGGCCTCGGCCGCGCGGCCGGGCGGCCGGGCGGCTTCGCGGACCGCGTTGGCGAGGGCTTCGAGGTCGTCGCCGCTGGGGCGGGACGGCCCGGAGCCGTCGGACAGGCGGACGACGTCCCAGCCGCGCGGGGCGGTCAGGCGCTCCGAGTGCTCGGCACACAGGTCGTAGCAATGGGGTTCGGCGTAGGTGGCGAGCGGGCCGAGAACTGCGGTCGAATCGGCGTAGACGTACGTCAGTGTCGCGACGGCAGGGCGGCCGCACGCGGTGCGCGAACAACGACGTACAAGGCTCACGACGTTGGACGGTACCGCACTCTTGACCGGGCCGCGACGACTCCACCGCCGCTCACTCCCCCGTGTCGTGCTCGGGGCTACCCTGCGGGGGTGATGGACACCCCTCTGCCCCCCTGCCCCGGCGAGCCCCCCGCGGGGGCTCCCACCGAGCCGCGTCCGCGCCGGCGGGACCGGCACGGACGCGGGATGCGCGGGCCGGTGGCCCCTCCGCAGGTGCCGCTGGCGGCGAGCCGGGCGGAGTTGTTCGGGGACCTCGTACGGGACTCCGTGGAGCGGCTGGAGCGGCGTTGGCCGCAGCTGGCCGAGGTGGAGTTCCTCGTCGGTGACGTCCCGGGTCCGCCGGGTGGCGCGGACGGCGGCTGGAACGACGAGGCGGTGCCGCTGGGTGCGGTGTCGGAGTCCCGCGAAGGGCGGCCGGCCCGGGTGGTGGTCTTCCGGCGGCCGGTGGAGATCCGCACGAAGACGCGGGACGAGAAGGCGATGCTGGTCCACGAGATCGTGGTGGAGCAGGTGGCGGAGCTGCTGGGGCTGTCGCCCGAGACCGTGGACCCGCGGTACGGGCAGGACTGACGGAGGCGGGGACCCCCGGGGGTCCCCGCCTCGTCGTCCGGTGGATCCGGGTTACCCGGTCAGGACCGAGAGGTCCTGGGCGGCCCGGGGGACG
The DNA here is from genome assembly GCF_042871845.1 of Streptomyces sp. NPDC005533. Taxonomy (NCBI): domain Bacteria; kingdom Bacillati; phylum Actinomycetota; class Actinomycetes; order Kitasatosporales; family Streptomycetaceae; genus Streptomyces; species Streptomyces sp. NPDC005533. Next base: position 12,699 of record NZ_JBIAJH010000014.1, read on the forward strand.
GCGACCGTGGAGTGGTCGTCCGACAGGGTCTGGACGGTGAACATCGCGATGCCCTCGGCGGGGAGGGACAGGGTGCGGGCCGCGTGGACCGGGCCGCCCGAGAGGGTCTCGACGGTCAGTGCGTAGGAGCCCTTGCCGCCGGCCGGGGCCGGCGACAGCGTCTGGGTGGTGCCCGCCTTGACGGTGACCTCCTGGGAGGCCGGCTCGCCGCCGCCGGTGCCCGGCGAGGCCGTCACCTTGACCTTGGCGTCCGCCGCGGGGGCGGTCAGCGACAGCAGGGTCGTGTTCTCGTCGGGCCGGTTGTCGGCCACGGTCGCCCGGGTGCCGACGGGTCCGGCGGCCGGGACGAAGCCGAGCTCCTGCTTGGCGCCGCTGCCGCGGACCACCCGTACCGCCGCGACGACCGGGGCGGCCTTCTTGGCGTCGGCCGGGCCCAGCAGCAGCGAACCGGGCTCGCCGCGGGTCAGGTCCTTGAGGTCCAGGACGGCCGTCATACCGGCCTTGACGTGCAGTTGTTCGCTGCCGGCCGGGCTGATCGCGCCGCCGGGCGCCGCCAGGCGCACCTTCAGGTCCGCGTCCTCCTCGCCCGGTACGAAGGCCACGAGCCGTACGGAGGCGGCGTCGGCCGGGATGCCCGGCAGCACCAGCGAGCCCGCCGGGTCCGTGGAGGCCGGCAGCCAGTCGGCGCCGACGCCCTCCTCGGCGACCTGCACCGAGGCGCCCACCCGGCCCGCGCGGGTCGTCACGTGGGCGGTGGCGTCGGCGAGCTGGGCGCCCGGGACGAGGGAGGAGAGCAGGACGGTCTTCGTGGACTTGGGGTCGACGCGGATGTTCTCGCTGGTGCCGCCCTCGGACTTGGCCAGTCCGTCCGGGCCGAAGAGCTTGATGTCGACGATGGCCGCGGCGTCGTCGGGGTTGGTGAGGTGGACGTAGTCCTCGCGGCCCTTGGCCGTGCTCACCGCGGGGAACCAGAAGTCGGTGCCGGGCGCGGTGCAGCCGACGCCGAGCACGCCGCGGGCGCGGCCGACCGAGACCTTGGTGGTCAGCTGCGCCGTCCAGCCGGGGGCGAGGACCCCGTCGGCGCTGCCGGTGAGGGCGGGCGCGTCGGCGCCGTTGGCGGTGGCTCCGACGGCCTTGCCCGGTTCCTTGGCCTCCAGCACCGGCTTGGCGTCCTTGGTCGCGCCGAGCAGCCGGGCCGAGCCCTTGCCCTCTCCGGCGGGGGCGCCCGGGGTGAAGGAGGTGTACGTGGTCTCCGCGATGTCCGAGGAGCTGGGCCCCGGGCACACCAGCAGGGACCGCTCCACCGGCATCCGGGCCGCGGTGGCCGCCTTGCCGTCGGCGGTCTTGCCGTCGGCGGCGGGGGCGGTGAGGGCGGCGATGCCGGTGAGGGCGGCGAGCGCCGCGGTCACGGCGGCCAGCGTCAGGGGTGCGCGCTGCTTCACTGCTGGGGGCTCCCGTCAGGACGCGGGTCGTGCGGTGCGTGGGGGTCGTACGGTGCGTGGGGGTCGTACTGCTCGTACTGCTCGTACTGCTCGTACGGGTACTGCTGCGGGTACGGGGCCTCGTAGGCCTGCTGTCCCTGCTGTCCCTGCTGGCCCTGGTCTCCCGGCCGGCCCTGGTCGTATCCCGGGCACTGCTCGTACGGGCCCGGCTGCTGGGGCTGCGGCTCGTAGGCGTAGCCGCCCTGGTCGCCGTAGGGCTGGTAGGCGTACGCCTCCTCGCCGTAGACCGGCTGCGGCGGGATCTGCGCGTACGGGTCGGCGACCGCGGCGGTCTCCACCGGTACGGGGGCGGGCTCGGCCTCGGCGCGCAGCCGACGGGCACGACGGCCCTCGCCGGCCTCGCCCGGGCCGGGCTGGGACGGGATCGCGGCCTCCTCCTCGGGCAGGTCGTCGTCGAGCCGGGCGCGACGGCCCGGCAGGGCCATCACCAGCAGGACCAGGGCGAGGAGGCCCTGTGCCCAGTACCAGGCGCTCTGCACGAGGGAGTCCTCGTGGACGAGGTCGAGGCGGCCGCCGGCGGCGGGCAGTTCGAAGCCCTGGGCCCAGCCGTCGAGGGTCTTCGCCTTGAGGGGCTTGCCGTCGAGGGTGGCCTGCCAGCCGGCGTCGGCGCGGTCGGCGATGCGCAGCACGCGGCCGGCCTCGCCCGAGGGGATCTTGCCGTGGGCTTCGACGGGGCCGGCGGCGACCGGGATCGGGGCCTCGCCCTGCTTGCCGGAGATGATGACGGCGCGGGGCAGCCAGGGTTCGACGCCCCACAGCGAGGTGCCGTCCTGCTGGTGGCGCCGGCTCAGGCCCGGGGTGGCGTCGAGGACGCGGCGGATCTCTTCGGGGCCGCCGGGGCGGAACATCACGAAGCGGATGGCGTAGGCGCTGAGCTGGCTGGACTGGTCGGCGCCGGAGCCGGCGACGAGATTGGAGACGACCTTGTCGAGGCGGGGGTCGCCGCCGGTCCGGGCGGTGATCTCGGCGTCGCCGAGGCGGCCGCCGGAGCCGCGGACGAGGCTGTAGGAGACGGTGGCGGGCGGGTCCAGGTCGAGGATCAGGGTGCGGGTCTGGTTGTCGTCGCCGCCGGCGTCGGCGACGAAGGCGGGGACCTGGACGGGGTCGCGGCGTTCCAGCGGGCCGTCGGCGCCGGCGATCATCCAGGTGGCGGCGGCGACCAGCGGGCCCGCGGCGGCGGCGAGGGCGATGAGCGCGGCGAGCGGCTGGCGCCAGCCGAAGCTGCGGGCGGCGACCCGCTCCTTGGCACCGTCCGCGCCGATCGCGGCGGCCGCGAGCAGGGCCAGTCCGTAGACGAGGCTGGCGGGGCCGGCCCAGGCGGTCCGGTTGACGAGGACGGCGAGGAGCAGCGCCGCCAGGGCGGCGGCCCAGGCGGTGTGGACGGCGAAGCGGCGGTCGGTGCGCAGCAGGGCGGCCAGCGCGGCGAGGACGATGCCGGCGAGCAGCAGGCCGGCGCCGGTGCCGGGGCCGCCGGGGTCGATGCCGAGCAGGTCGAGGGCGCCGGCGGCGCCGGTTCCGTAGGGCAGTCCGGCTTCCCGGAGGAGGCGGCCGGGGTGCGTGAGCAGGCCGATCGACCAGGGGGCGAGCACGACCAGCGGGACGGCGAGGGTGGCGAGCAGCCGGGGGGCGTACGCCTTCCAGTGCGCGCGGCGCAGGACGAGTGCGGCGGTCCCGAGGACGGCGGCGAGCGGCCAGACGACGGGGGTGAAGGCGGTGGCCAGGGTCAGCAGGAGCGTGTACGTCCACACCGCGCGCAGGCTGCCCCGCCTGTCGGCGGTCGCCTCGCCGCCGCCGAGTGCGAAGGCGGCGACGGCGGAGCGGGCGATGAGCGGCAGCACGACGGCGAGGACGGCGGTGCCGAGGCGGCCGCCGGCGAGGGCTCCGGTGACGGCGGGCAGGAAGGCGTAGGCGATGGCGGCCCAGGCGCGCAGCAGTCGGGACTCGACGAGCGGCCGGGAGGCGAAGTAGGCGGTGAGGCCGGCGAGCGGGACGGATCCGACGAGCAGCAGGGTCAGTGCGGCCTGGGTGGAGCCGAACAGCAGGGTGGCGAGGGCGCCGAGGACGGCGAGGTAGGGGGGCGCGGAGGCGGTGGAGCCGGTGCCGACGGCGTGCCAGCCGTCGGTGTAGGCGCGCCATAGGTCGGGGCCGCTGTCGGGGGCGGGGAGCAGGGCGCCGCCCATCAGGGAGCCGCCGACGAGGAGGGCGCGGCAGGCGGCGAGGGAGACGAGCAGGAGGAGGCCGAAGAGGACCGGCGCGGGGTTGCGGGCGATCCGCTTGAGGCGGGCGAAGCGTTCCTCGGCCACGGCGTAGTCGCCGTCCTCGCCGGGGGCGGTCAGGATGCTGCCTCCGCCGTGCCGGCCGGCGGGGGCGACGTCGGTGTCGCGGTCGCCGCCGAAGTAGCCGGCGAGCTGTTCCGCGTTGGCCCGCAGGGAGGCTCCCGGCGGGGGGAAGAGCGGGCGCAGGTCGGCGGCGGGGACGACGGGGCGGCGGCGGGCCTTGCGGGCGGCGAGGATCCGGCCGGGGCGCAGCAGGGTGGCGAGGAGGCCGGTGATCTCGTCGACGGCCTGGCCGGGGGCCTTGCCGATGAGGTAGGCGAGGGTGCGCAGGACGGTGCCGAGCAGGACGCGCAGCAGGACGTAGGGCAGGGCGCGGCCGGAGCTGTTGGCGAGGATGGTGTAGACGGCGCCGGCCTTGTCGACGCGGTGCGGGCCGGCCGCGGTGCGGCCGGCGCAGTCGACGGTGCGGCGTTCGCGGGCGGAGGCCTCGGCGTGGCGCAGGACGGCGTCGGGGGCGACGAGGACGGTGTGGCCGGCGCTCTGGGCGCGCCAGCACAGGTCGACGTCGTCGCGCATCAGCGGCAGGCGGCGGTCGAAGCCGCCGAGGTCGTCGTAGACGTCGCGGCGGACCAGCATGCCGGCGGTGGAGACGGACAGGACGGGGCGGACCTGGTCGTGCTGGCCCTGGTCCTGTTCCCGGCGGTCGAGTCCGGTCCAGCGGCGGCCGCTGCGGGCGATGGTGACGCCGGCTTCGAGGAGCTGCTTCTTGTCGTACCAGCCGCGCAGTTTGGGGCCGATGACGGCGGCGTCGGGGTTCTCCTCGGCGACGCGGAGCAGTTCGGTGAGGGCGTCGGGTTCGGGGGCGCTGTCGTCGTGCAGGAGCCAGAGCCACTGGACGGGTTCGCCGTGGGGGAGTTCGGGGAGGTCGTACGTGTCGTCGCGCCAGGTACGGCTGACGGGATCCCAGCCGCTGGGGCGCTTGAGGTACGGGAGGTCCTCGGGGGTCAGGGTGCCCGCGCTCCGGGCGGCTTCGTCCACGGCCGTACCGAATCCGGTGCGGCGGGCGAGGTGCAGGACGCGGTCGTCGCCGAGGGCCTCGGTGAGCAGGCGCGCGGATTCGTCGGCGCTGCCGGTGTCGGCGGCGACGTGGTTCTGGGCGGGGCGTTCCTGGCCGAGGAGGCCGGCGAGTGTCCGCGGCAGCCAGCGGGCGCCGTCGTGGGCGACGAGGACCGCCGTGACCACGTGCCGGGGGAACTCGGGTGTGGCGGGGGCCTGGTGGGAGGCCGCCGACTGGCTGTGCAGGGACATCGCGCTACTGGCCCTCCGGCCTGGGGGTCCCCCCGGACGGGGCCGGGGGGAGGGTCCGGGGGTGGTGTGCCCTCGGAGGCTGCTGGACAGCGCCCCACCCTAACGGCTGGCAACACAACGGTCCGCCTCCTGCGGGGAAGGTGCAGGAGGCGGACCGTTCGTCGTGCTGTGCGTGATTCGTTCCGTGCGTTCGATATGTCGTGCGTGGTGCGGTGGGTGCCGGGTCGGTGGTGCCCCGGCCGTTTCAGACCGCTGCCTTTTTCAGCCGGCGGCGCTCGCGCTCGGACAGGCCGCCCCAGATGCCGAATCGCTCGTCGTTGGCGAGGGCGTACTCAAGGCATTCGGAGCGGACTTCGCAGGCGAGGCAGACCTTCTTGGCCTCGCGGGTGGAGCCGCCCTTCTCGGGGAAGAAGGACTCGGGGTCGGTCTGGGCGCACAGAGCGCGCTCCTGCCATCCGAGCTCCTCGTCCGCCTCCTCGACCAGCAGTTCCTGAAACAGCTCGGTCATGTGCGCCCCTCGCTCTGTCTGTGCGTCCCCGTGGTGATGCCGTCACTGATCGCTACGTAACGACACGAGTGAAATTACAAGTGCGTGGCTCCGGAGCAGTCAAGCCGGGATCTGCTATTGGGCCCCTTATTCACTCTGCGGAACCAAGCGTATGCAGAAAGTGTTCATATCGCCAAAAATCGTGACACATGCATCAGGTGTCGCGAGACTCCCCCCTTCACCCGTTATCCACGTGCCACCTGCGGGCGGGGTTGCGATCCGTCCGGAGAAGCGGCGCAGATCACATTCCGGTCACGAGATGACGGGTTGGGTTTGAGCCCTGGCACAGCGCCACTTGCCCTGCCGTGCATTGCACAAACCTTTCTCCGTACGCAGTAACCGGATGAGGTGAAACTTTTACACCAAACCGGACATTGGGTTGACAGTCCGACCTCCGAACCGTTCTCCTTGTTCGCATGTCAGCGCCCGCAGTCGCCACCCGGACCCCCATTCGTGGGTTCCTGTGCGCTGCCCAGGTTCGCTGTTGCTGTTGCAGCTGTTGATGCCCCAGGAGCCCCGGCTCCCGTGAGCTCCGGCCCGCCCCCACAGCAACCGCCAGCACGACTGACATCCGTCGAGGTAACCCCCACGATGAACAGCACGTACAGCGCCACCCCCACCGCCGCCGCCCCTGCCGCCGCCGGGCCCGCGCCCGTCGAGAGCGACCTGCAGATCGCCGGCGACATCCTCGCCGTCCAGCACCTCCTCCAGCCCGCCCGGGAACATCCGGCCACCGTCGCCGAGTTCGTCGGCCTCGCCCGCTCCATCGCCGAGGACCGCGCCTCCTGGGAGCACCTCGTCCGCTACGACGCCACCACCCGCTGGTACCACCGGCTGCGCACCGGCCCCGGCTACGAGGTCTGGCTGCTCAGCTGGGTCCCCGGCCAGGGCAGCGGCCCGCACGACCACGGCGCCTCCTCCGGCGTCCTGACCGTGCTCGAGGGCGAGCTCACCGAGCACACCTCACGCGGACGGCTCACCCACCGCCCCGGAACCCAGCGCGTCCTCGCCCCCGGCTTCGCGCACGAGGTCGTCAACGACACCCTCGACGGCGCGGTCAGCCTGCACGTGTACTTCCCCGGCCTGACCGAGATGCCGATGCACAGCTGCTCCCCGGCCGAGTCCCGGCCGGAGACCGAGACCGAGTCCGTACCCGCCTGACCCTCCCGCCGCACCGCTGACAGACTGTCCGCATGCGCATTGTTGTTCTGGCCGGCGGTATAGGCGGCGCCCGGTTCCTCCGCGGACTCAAGTCGGCAGTGCCCGACGCGGACATCACGGTCATCGGCAACACCGGTGACGACATCCACCTGTTCGGGCTCAAGGTGTGCCCCGACCTCGACACGGTGATGTACACCCTCGGCGGTGGCATCAACGAGGACCAGGGTTGGGGCCGCACCGACGAGTCCTTCACCGTCAAGGAGGAGCTCGCCGCGTACGGGGTCGGCCCCACCTGGTTCGGCCTCGGCGACCGCGACTTCGCCACCCACATCGTCCGTACGCAGATGCTCGGCGCGGGCTACCCGCTGAGCGCCGTCACCGAGGCCCTCTGCGACCGCTGGCAGCCCGGGGTGCGGCTGCTGCCCATGTCCGACGACCGGGTCGAGACCCACGTCGCGATCACCGAGGCCGGGACGGGAGAGCGACGGGTCATCCACTTCCAGGAGTACTGGGTCCGGCTGCGCGCTGCGGTGGACGCGGAGGCCGTCGTACCCGTCGGCGCCGAGCAGGCCAAGCCCGCGCCCGGCGTGCTGGAGGCCATCGCCGCCGCCGACGTGATCCTCTTCCCGCCCTCGAACCCCGTGGTCTCGGTCGGGACGATCCTCTCCGTGCCCGGCATCCGGGAGGCCGTGGCCGCCGCCGGGGCGCCCGTGATCGGCCTCTCCCCCATCGTCGGGGGCGCGCCCGTGCGCGGGATGGCCGACAAGGTGCTGGCCGCGGTCGGCGTCGAGGCCACGGCCGCGGCGGTCGCCCTGCACTACGGGACCGGGCTGCTCGACGGCTGGCTGGTGGACACCGCCGACGCGGACGCCGTCGCCGAGGTGGAGGCCGCCGGCATCACCTGCCGCGCGGTGCCGCTGATGATGACCGACCTGGAGGCCACCGCGGAGATGGCCCGGGCCGCGCTGGACCTGGCGGAGGCCTCCCGGTGACGGAGCCGACCCCCGGGCGCGCGCCCTCGTACGAGGTGCGGGCCGTCGGCGGGATGCCGGAGGTCAGGCCGGGCGACGACCTGGCGAAGCTGATCACGACGGCCGCGCCCGACCTGCGCGACGGGGACGTCCTGCTCGTCACGTCGAAGATCGTCTCCAAGGCCGAGGGCCGGATCGTGGAGGCCGACTCGCGCGAGGCGGCCATAGACGCGGAAACCGTACGGGTCGTCGCGCGCCGGGGCCCCCTGCGCATCGTCGAGAACCGGCAGGGCCTGGTGATGGCCGCCGCCGGGGTGGACGCCTCCAACACCGCCCCCGGCACCGTGCTGCTGCTGCCCGAGGACCCCGACGCCTCGGCCGCCGCGATCCGCGCCGGCGTGCGCGACGTCCTCTCCGTGGACGTGGGCGTGGTCGTCACCGACACCTTCGGGCGGCCCTGGCGCACCGGACTCACCGACGTGGCGATCGGCTCGGCCGGCGTGCGGGTCCTGGACGACCTGCGCGGGGCCACGGACGCGCACGGCAACCCGCTGAGCGCGACGGTCGTGGCCACCGCGGACGAACTGGCCGCCGCCGGCGACCTGGTCAAGGGCAAGGCGGCCGGACTGCCCGTGGCCGTCGTGCGCGGCCTGACCCACGTCCTGGGCGAGGGCTCCACGGCTCGGGACCTGGTGCGCACCCCCGCCGACGACATGTTCCGGCTGGGCACCTCGGAGGCGGTACGGGAAGCCGTCACGCAGCGCCGTACCGTACGCGCCTTCACGGCGGAGCCGGTGGACCCGGGCGCGGTCCGGCGGGCGGTGGCGGCGGCCGTGACCGCCCCGGCCCCGCACCACACGACGCCGTGGCGGTTCGTGCTGCTGGAGTCCGAGGCCTCGCGGACCGCACTGCTCGACGCGATGCGGGACGCGTGGATCGCGGACCTGCGGGCGGACGGCAAGTCCGAGGAGTCAGTGGCGAAGCGGGTGCGGCGCGGGGACGTGCTGCGCAACGCCCCCTACCTGGTGGTGCCGTGCCTGGTGACGGACGGCGCGCACCACTACGGGCACGCGCGCCGGGACGCGGCGGAGCGGGAGATGTTCGTGGTCGCGATGGGCGCGGGCGTGCAGAACCTGCTGGTCGCGCTGGCCGGGGAGCGGCTGGGGTCGGCGTGGGTGTCCTCGACGATGTTCTGCCGGGACGTGGTGCGGGAGGTGCTGGGGCTGCCGCGGGACTGGGACCCGATGGGGGCGGTCGCGGTGGGCCACCCGGCCTCGGCTCCGCCCGGGCGGCCGCCGCGGACGGCGGAGGACTTCATCGAGGTCCGCTGACGCGGTCGCGGGGCGCGGGACGCGGGACGCGGGACGCGGGACGCGGGACGCGCATGCGGGTCGGACGCGTCAGAGCCGGCCGATGTCACTGCGCGGCATGCGCGGCACGCGGCGGGGCGGGGTGTGACCCGCGAGGAGGATGAGCCGGGCGGCGCGGTGGCGCTGCCCGGCGTACGGGGCGAGGAGCTCCAGCATGGCGTCGTCGTCGGTGTCGCGGTCGCCGACGAGGGCGTAGCCGATGATGCCGGGCAGGTGGAGGTCGCCGGTGGTCACGGCGTCGGGGTCGCCGTTGCTGCGCTGGAGGGTCTCGGCGGAGGTCCACGGGCCGATCCCGGGAACGGCCTCCAGCCTGCGCACCGCCTCGGCCGGGGGCATGGCGGCGGCCTCCTCCAGACGGTTCGCCACGCGGGCGGCCCGGACGATGGTCGCGGAGCGCTTGGAGTCGACGCCGGCCTTGTGCCAGTCCCAGGACGGGATCATGGCCCAGGTGCGGGCGTCGGGCACGACGTACATGTCCTGCGGGCCGGGCGCGGGCTCGCCGTACTGCCGCACGAGGCGGCGCCAGGCGCGGTAGGCCTCGTCGGCCGTGACCTTCTGCTCCAGGATCGTGGGGACCAGGGACTCCAGGACCATGCCGGTGCGCAGGAGCCGCAGGCCCGGGCGGCGGCGGTGGCTGGCGTGCACGAGGCGGTGGCGGGGGACGAAGGCGGCGGGGTCGTCGCCGGCACCGAGGAGCACGGGCAGCCGATCGAGGAACCAGTCGGCGCCGGGGCCCCAGGCCTCGGCGTGCACCTGCTCGCCCGCGCGGGTCACGCGGAGGGTGGCCGGGCCCTGCGGGGTGCGGGCGGTGCGCCAGACCGAGCCGTCGGGGGTGGTGCGGAAGGTGGGGTCACCGGGGCCGCGCCGGAGGGGGCCGAGGGTCAGGCCGAGGTCGAGCGGACCCTCGGGGGTCCACCGGCGTTCCCTGGCGCCGGCGCCGGCGGTGGCCCCCCGGCTCGGGGGGACGGCGGTGCGGCCGCCGCGCACGGCGGTACGGGTGAGGGGATCGAAGCGGCCGGCCATGCGTCGAGCGTAGCCCTGCCGGATGCGCGACCCCCAACCCCCACCGGCCTCCGCCCGGACCCGCGGCTATCGGCGGGGCTGTAAGGACCGGGGCTCCGCCCCGAACCCCGCCGGGCTCCGCCCGGACCCGCTCCTCAAACGCCGGAGGGGCTGGATGTGGCCGCGCTGCGCTCACATGCCGCCCGGCGGGGCTGGACATTCCAGCCCCGCCGGCGTTTGAGGCGCGGGCGCGGAGCGCCGTAGGAGGTCCGGGGCGGAGCCCCGGCAGCGGTGGGACCGTCGGGGGCGGACGGGGGCCGAGGCCCGGGGGTGGAGCCGCCCGCACGGCCCCTGCGGACCGCCGGAGGCTAAGGGCGGCCTTGGAGGCGGGCCGAGCTCGTCCGCGTCGTCGGGAGCTTGCCGTACAGCTTCTTGCCCGGGCATTCCGTGGCGAAGCCGTCGCGGTGGCCCGAGATGACGTTCATCGAGACGTTCTTGCCCTTGGGGTAGCGGTTGCCGCCGCCCGACGTCAGGGTCGTCTTCGCGCGCGGGTCGCGGCCGAAGAGGCCGAGCTTCCAGGCCGTGAGGCGGGCGACCGCGTCGAGCGCCACGGCCGGGGGCGCCGCCGAGGTGTAGGTGCCGAGCACCACGACGCCCATGCTGTTCGTGTTGAAGCCCATGGTGTGGGCGCCGAGCACCGCCTTGGAGACGCCGCCCGCGCGGCCCTCGTAGACGGTGCCGCACTTGTCGACGGCGAAGTTGTAGCCGAGGTCGCGCCAACCGCTGCTGATCACGTGGTAGCGGTACAGGCTGCGCAGCACCGCCGGGGCGTCCTTGCAGGCGTAGTTGTTGCCGGAGGCGCTGTGGTGGACGAAGGCCGCCTTCACCGTGCTGGTGTAGACGAAGGCCTTCTCGCGCAGGGACTCGTCGGCGCCCCATCCCTTGCGGGTGACGATGCGCGGCCGCGGGCCGATGAACGGGGCGGCCGCCGCGGTCAGTTCGCCGTCGCTCGCGAACACGGCGTCGGCGGTGGAGTCGGCCTTGTTCAGCTCCGGGATCTCGTCGGCGCCGAGCGCGGCGTGCGGGACGTTCGCCGCGGAGGCCTCGGCCATCTCCATCGTCATGCCGGGGGGCACCAGCTCCCCCTTGTCGTCGCCCGCCGGGCCGCCGTTCTTGCCGTCCACCGCCCTGACGGGCACGTCCGCGCCCGGGTCCACGAGTTCGATCCGCATGCCCGAGGGCAGCCGGGATGCCGGGCGGGTGGCGGGCGCGTCGCCGGGTTCCGCCTGGACGCGGACCTCGACGCCGTCGGACTCGCCGACCCACAACGGGGCGGTGGCGCCGCGGACGCGGCCGGACGCGCGTTCCGCCGCGCCGGGGTCGGCCGCGTGCTCGCTGTTGTGGATCTCGACGTCCTGCCAGTCGGACCAGGTGGCGGTCCGGGCGGAGCGGGTACGGACCTGGACGCGGCCGTGGAGTTCGGTGCCGGCGTCGTCCCAGACGACGCCGACCAGCGAGAACGTCTTGACCTCGCGGGCGCCGAGGCCCTGCGTCTCCGGCCCGCGGGGCGCGGCGCTCATGCCGGGCACGCCGGGGGTGCGGACCGCCGAGGGCCCCAGGGGGACGAGCGGCAGCGACTGGGTGGACCCGCCTGGGGTCACGGGAGCGACCGCACCCGTGGAAGGAGCGGCCAGGGCCTGAGTAGGGAGCGCGAGGGGCAGGGCCAGTGCGGCGGCCGTCGCGACGCCGATCGAGGAAGCAAGGAATCCACGCATGAAAAGGATGGTGAGCACCCGCACGGCCCGGCGCCATCCGAGAACTGACGGTGCGTCCGGTGCCGCGCCCGGTACCCCTCCCCCGTACGGTGGAGCCGACGGCCCCCGTACGGGGGACGGGCCCGCGTACCCTGTGCCGGGTGAACGCCACTGACCGCACCCCTGCCGACCTGCTGCGATCCGCGCTCGCCGCCGATCCGGGCCGCCCGCTCGTCACCTTCTACGACGACGCCACCGGCGAGCGCGTCGAATTGTCCGTCGCGACCTTCGCCAATTGGGTGGCCAAGACCGCCAATCTGCTCCAGGGCGACCTGGGCGCGGAGCCCGGCGACCGGCTCGCGCTGTTGCTCCCGGCACACTGGCAGAGCGCGGTCTGGCTGCTCGCCTGCGCCTCGGTCGGGGTCGTGGCGGAGATCGGCGGCGATCCGGCCGGTGCGGACCTCGTCGTCAGCGGGCCGGACACGCTGGAGCAGGGTCTCGCGTGCCGCGGCGAGCGGATGGCGCTCGCGCTGCGGCCGCTGGGCGGACGCTTCCCGCAGGCGCCGCCGGCCGGGTACGCGGACTACGCGGTGGAGGTGCCGGGCCAGGGCGACCGCTTCGCCCCCTTCGCTCCGGTGAACGCCGACGACCCCGGGCTGGTCGTCGGCGGCGAGGAGCTCTCGTACGCGGCGCTCACCGCCCGCGCCCGCGAGGACGCGGCGAAGCTCGGCCTCGGCGCCGAGGCGCGGGTGCTGACCGGGCGCGGCTACGACACCTGGGACGGGCTCTCGGCCGGGCTCTACGCCCCGCTGGCCGCGGGCGGGTCCGTGGTGCTGTGCCGGAACCTGGACCGGCTGTCGGCGCAGGGGCTGGCCCAGCGGACCGAGAGCGAGCGCGTCACCCACACCGTGTAGCCGCGTCCGGGCCGGCCCGGCCTCCCCGCCCGGGCCGTCAAGCGGTGCGTACCCGCACCCGTCACCCACACTGCTCAACCGCGGGAACGGGCGATTTGTCACCCGGACGGCCCTAGACAGACCCCCGCCCCCAGGCTGCCCCGGCGGCGCGGGGGCAGGATCGGCAGTGGCCGCACTCACCCGTACGGCCGGGCCTGAGGTCGTAGCGGCGAGGGGACGGACGCCAGTGACGGGCAGCGCGGGCATACCGGGCGGCACCGGTGGGGCCGCGGGAGCCGGACGGCCCCCGCGCAACCGCCGGCGCCGGCTGCTGCGCTGGATCGGCCTCGGGCTGGCCCTCCTGGTCCTGGCGGGGGCGGCCACCGGCTGGTGGCTCTACAACAAGCTCGACGGGAACATCACCGAGGACACCTCCGCGGCGGCCGAGCTGGGCCGCTACGAGCGCGAACGGCCGGCGCACCTCGCCACCGGCGCGCAGAACATCCTGCTGATCGGCTCGGACTCGCGCTCCGGCAAGGACAACGCCCCGTACGGGCAGGACAGGGGAACCGAGCGCTCGGACACCACGATCCTGCTGCACCTGCCGGAGGACCGCAGGAGCGCGACGGCGGTGTCGATACCGCGGGACCTGATGACGGAGATCCCGCCCTGCCTGCAGACGGACGGGAGCCGCACCGGCGACCGGTTCGCGCAGTTCAACTGGGCGTTCCAGTGGGGCGGGGCCGCCTGCACGATCCGTACCGTGGAGAAGCTCACCGGGATCCGCGTCGACCACCACATGGTGATCGACTTCGGCGGGTTCAAGAAGATGGTCGACGCCATCGGCGGGGTCGAGATCTGCCTCAAGGAGCCGATGGACGACTCCGAGGCCAAGCTGCGGCTGGCCGCCGGGCGGCAGACCCTCCAGGGCGAGCAGGCGCTGGGCTTCGTCCGGGCCCGGTACAGCCTGGGCAACGGCAGTGACACCGAACGGATGGAGCGCCAGCAGCAGTTCCTCGGCTCGCTCGTCAAGAAGGTGAAGAGCAACGGGGTACTGCTGAATCCGGGGCGCCTGTACCCGCTGCTGGACGCGGCGACCTCCTCGGTGACCACGGACCCCGGGCTGGCCTCGCTGCGCGGCCTGTACGAACTCGTGCGCGGCATCCGGGACATACCCACGGACCAGGTGAAGTTCCTGACCGTGCCCCGCCGGCCCTACGCCGCCGACCCGAACCGGGACGAGCTGGCGGAGCCGGACGCGGCGCGGCTGTTCCAGCAGTTGCGGACCGACCAGCCGGTGACGGTCGCCCCGCCGGAGCCCGTGACCTCCCCCACACCCGCGTCCTCGGCCACCCCCGCGCCCACCTCCTCCGCCACCCCCTCGACCACGCCCCCGCCCGAGCCCACGGACGGCACCGGACCTGCCACGACGGCAGAGCCCACGGCGGAGCCGACGGAAGGGACGGCCACGGGCGGAACCGTGACGCCCCCCGTTCCCGTCCCCACCTTCACCGGCACCACGGCGGAGAACGCCGACTGCCGGTAAAGCAATCCCAAAAGCCGGTGACCGAACCGAGCGGGATGGGCGGTTCACCCCGTTATAAGGGGAGTGGAATTTGTCACCAGCATGGTTTGCGGCCGAACAGGGCGGATAGGGTGAGCGATCCGGTGCCCGGCCGGACCAGAGACCGGGCGCCAGCAGCCGGATCGTTGACCGGGCGCCTGGGGGAGGCGCGTCGCGAGGCACCGACGGAGGATTCGAGCAACCGTGGATGCGCAAAGCCGTGGACGGGCGGACGAGATCGACCCCGCCGACCAGTGGGTGCTCAATCCCCGCACAGGCAACTACGAACTGCAACTGGGCGACTCCGCTGCGCAGGCGCAGCCGCGGCCCAGGGTCGCCGCGCCCCGCAGGTCGGCCTCGGCCCCTGCCGCCCCCACCGCCCCCTCCCCCGGCGTACCGAAGCCCCGCCGCGGCGACGGCCCCCCCGGCGGCCGGCGCGGCGGACGCACCCGCAAGGGCGGCGGTGGCGGTGGACGCCGTAAGAAGGCGCTGCTGATCACCAGTGGGACGCTGGCGTTCCTGCTGGTCGGCGGCGCCACGGCGGCGTACCTCTACTACGACCACCTGAACGGCAACCTGAGCGTCACCGACGTCGCGGGAGCGGGCACGGGCGGTTTCAAGAAGGACCAGGCCATCAACATCCTGGTCATCGGGACCGACAAGCGCAGCGGCGCCGGCAACGAGGGCTACGGGGACAAGGACAGCGTCGGTCACGCCGACACCACGATCCTGTTCCACGTCTCGAAGGACCGGACGAACGCGACCGCGCTGTCCATCCCCCGCGACCTGATCACCAACATCCCGGCCTGCCCGACGAAGCAGCCCGACGGTTCGACGAAGACGATCCCGCCCGTCAGGAACACCCGCTTCAACACCAGCCTGGGCCAGGAGGGCCGGGACGCGGGCTGCACCATGCGCACGGTCAAGGAACTCACCGGGATCGAGGTCGACCACTTCATGATGGCCGACTTCAACGCCGTCAAGACGCTGAGCACGGCGGTCGGCGGCGTACCCGTGTGCCTGGACAAGGCCGTGAACGACGAGGAGGGTTCGCACCTCAAGCTGGGCCCCGGCGAGCACCGGCTGGAGGGCGAGCAGGCCCTCGCCTTCGTCCGTACCCGGCACGGCTTCGGCAACAACAGCGACCTCGACCGGATCAGGATCCAGCAGCAGTTCCTGGGTTCGATGATGCGTGAGATGAAGTCCAAGGAGACGCTGACCAGTCCCAAGAAGTTCCTGTCCCTCGCCGAGGCGGCCACCAAGTCGCTGGGCGTGGACTCGGGGATCGGGTCCATCTCCAAACTCACCGACCTCGCGGGTGAGTTGAAGAACATCGACACGAAGAACGTCACCTTCACCACCCTGCCCGTGAAGGACAACCCGGCCGAGCCGGAGGGCAAGAAGGCGACCGTCGTCGTCGAGAAGTCGCTGGCCGACCCGCTGCTGCAGATGATCCGGGGGGACGTCTCGCTCACGGAGGTCGAGAAGAAGGAGCAGGCGGCGAAGGAGGCGGCCGACGCGGACGCGAAGGCCCAGCAGGACGCGCTGCTCCAGGGCAACCGGGCGGCCGCGGCGGACGTGCGGGTGAGCGTCTACAACGGCGGTGGGCCCTCGGGCGCAGCCTCCACCACGTTGAACTGGCTGCAGAACACCAAGGGGATGTCCAAGTCCAGCAACCAGGGCAACGCCCCGGCGAAGGTCGGTGCCACGCAGCTGGAGTACGCGCCCAACCAGGCCGACCAGGCCCGGGCGCTCGCGGACGCCCTGGGGCTGCCGGCCACCGCGCTGAAGATGGGGACGGCGGACGCGGCGGCGAAGGCCCCGATGAAGCTGACGCTGGGTCCGGACTTCGACAAGCCGGGGGCACCGCTCGGGGCGCCGGTCCCGCAGCAGCTTCCCGAGGACGTCCAGCAGGCCCAGGCCGACAAGGCGGTCTGCGCCAAATAGCGGCACGCAGCCGGTCGTACCGGCACACAGACGACCAAGAAGGATCTTGAGGGGGGACGCGTGAGGCACAGCAGCGTGCGGGGGGAGGGGGCGACCGCCCAGGCAGCCGGGGACATACCCGGCGACGGGGCGGACGCGCCCGGCGTGGTGCCCGCACCACGGGGCGGCTCCAGAGCCGTCCGGCGTGCGGCCGCCCGCCAGCGCCCCACCAGGCGGGGGCGGCGGCGCGTGCTGCGCTGGGTGTCCTCCGTCCTGTCCCTGCTCATACTCGGGACGGCGGCGGCCGGATACCTCTACTACCGTCATCTGAACGGCAGCATCCAGACGGACGCGCTGAACCTCGGCGAGACCAAACTGGGCGGTTCCAAGCCCAACGCCTTCGGGCAGACCCCGCTGAACATCCTGCTCATCGGCTCCGACGCGCGCAACGACGCGGAGAACCAGGCGCTGGGCGGGGCCACGAACACCTTCGACGGCCCGCCCCTCGCGGACGTGCAGATGCTGCTGCACCTGTCCGCCGACCGCAGCAACATGTCCGTGGTCTCGATGCCGCGCGACACGATGGTGATGATGCCCAAGTGCACCGAGCCGGGCGGCAAGGTGTACCCCGCCAGCAAGGGGCTCGTCCAGACGAACGAGTCCCTCCAGCGCGGCGGACCGGGCTGCACCGTCGCCGCGTGGATCGAGCTGACCAAGATCCCCATCGATCACTTCATGATGATCGACTTCAAGGGTGTGGTGTCCATGGCGGACGCCATCGGCGGGGTCCCGGTCTGCGTCGAGCAGAACGTGCACTCCCGCACCCGTGACGGCAAGGGCTCGGGCCTGAAGCTGCCGAAGGGCGAGAACATCATCCAGGGCGAGGTCGCCCTGCAGTGGCTGCGCACCCGCTACGGCTTCGAGGACGGCACCGACATCGGGCGCACCCACGCCCAGCACCAGTACATGAACTCGATGGCCCGGGAGTTCCGCAAGAACGCCAAGCTCACCAACCCGGTGAAGCTCAACAGCCTGGCGCAGGCGGCGATCCAGGCCATGGTCGTGGACACCGGCCTGAACAAGATCGACAAGCTGTACGACCTCAGCATGGAGCTCAAGAAGGTTCCGCCGGGGCGCATCACCATGACCACCATGCCCTGGGTGTACAGCACGAAGCCCGGTATGGACGGACGCGTCGAGCCCATGGCGGGCGAGGCCGAGGACCTGTTCCGGATGGTCCGCGAGGACATCGCGCTCGACGGCAAGGGCTCCGGCAGCCCGGAGGGCGGGGCCTCCCCCTCGCCGGGCGCGAGCGGTGGCCCGTCCGCCCCGGCCCCGCAGCCGACCAGCGCCCCGACCACGGCCCCCGCGGCCCCGCCGGCGAAGATCGTGGTCGGCGTCCGCAACTCCACGGGCGGCAAGGACGGCGCCCAGGCCAGGGTCAGGAACCGGGCGAACGACGTGGCGGCGGTGCTCGCCGCCAAGGGCTTCACCAAGGCCGCCGCGGACACCCAGACGGGGGCCGAGGACACCACGGTGGTCCGCTTCGCCACCGACGCCCAGGCGGCCGACGCGGCGGCCGTGGCCACGGCGCTGGGCCTGCCCGCCGCCTCGGTGCAGAAGTCCGACCAGGTGGCAGGGATCGTCCTGTTCGTCGGCAAGGACTGGCGGACCGGCGACGCGCCGGCCGCGCCGCCGCCCGCGCCGACCGTGGCGCCGACGTCCGCCCACGCGCTCAACGGCGACAACGACAAGGCCTGCATGCCGATCCAGCCGGGCTTCACCTGGTAGCGGGTCCCCCGGACCCTCGGAGCACGCGGAAGGGGCCCGGCGCGGAAGCGGTTCACACCGTCTCCGTGCCGGGCCCCTCCGTACGTCCCGACGTGCGGGTCAGACCTGCGAGGAGTCCCGGTGCACGGCCGGGCGGCGGGTCGCGATGAGCCTGTCCGCCAGGGCCCGCGGGCTGGTCAGGAAGCCGAAGCCCCAGCACAGGTGCATGGTCGCCAGGGCGACGGGGATCTGCGCCCGGGCCTTCAGCGGCAGCCCCTTGCCGGCCGGTACGGAGCCCACGGCGATCGCGGCGAGGTAGCCGGCCGGGACGGCGAAGCCCAGGGGGGTGACCGCCACGCCCACGACCACGCCGGCGGCGAGCGCGCAGACGAGGGTCGGCGGGGCCAGGTAGCGCAGGTTGATGGAGCCCGAGTGGTAGCGGGCCACCACGTGCCGCCAGCGCCCGTAGTCCTTGTACTGCTTGGCCAGGGCCTTGACGGAGCGCCTGGGGCGGTACTGGACCTTCAGCTCCGGCGAGAACCAGATCAGGCCGCCGGCTTCGCGGATGCGGAAGTTCAGCTCCCAGTCCTGGGCGCGGATGAACTCCTCGTTGTAGCCGCCCTGCTGTTCCAGCGCCTCGCGGCGGAAGACACCGAGGTAGACGGTCTCCGCCCGGCCCGCCTGGCCGCCGGTGTGGAAGGGCGCGTTGCCGACGCCGATCTTCGAGGTCATCGCGGCGGCGACGGCCTCTTCCCAGGCGTTCTCGCCTTCGGCGTGCATGATCCCGCCGACGTTCTGCGCCCCGGTCTCGTCCAGCAGGCGGACGGCGGTGGCGATGTAGTTCGGCGAGAGCATGCCGTGGCCGTCGACGCGTACCACGATCGGGTGACGCGAAGCCTTGATGGCGGCGTTGAGCGCCGCCGGGGTCCGGCCGGTGGGATTCGGGACGGTGTGGACTCGGGGATCCTCGGCGACGAGTTCGGCGGCGATCTCGTCGGTGCGGTCCGTGGACGGCCCGAGTGCGATCACCACCTCCATCTCGCCCGCATACTCCTGTTCCAGGATGTGGCGGACGGAATCGCGGAGGTAGTGCTCCTCATTGAGCACCGGCATGATCACCGAGACTGCGGGCTGCTGGGCGGGCATGTGGTCCTTCAAGGTCGGGTATCGGTGTCACGTTACCGCGTACGGGGGAACCGGGTGCGCGCCGAGTGATCGGTAAGGACAAACGCTGATCGTATGGGCCTACTGTTCTGTCGAATCAGCTGAATCGGACTCGTCTCTCGACCGGTCTCCCTGCTGCTCCCGCGGAGGTGTCCACCGTGCCCCAGCCGCACCGTCCCACCCGTCCCGCCGGGCCGTCCCAGCCGCAGCGCGCACGGCGCGGCGGCGGCGCCGGCGGCCCGGCCCGGCGTCGGGGCGAACGCCCCCGGTGGGGGGTGCGGCTCGCGGCCGGGCTGTCGGTCGTGGTGCTGGGCTCCGGGGCCGTCGGCCACGCCGTGATGACCGGCCTGGACACCGGGATCGAGCGGGTGGACCCGTTCAAGGACATGAAGAACCGCCCGCGGGCGGGGCACGGCCTGAACTTCCTGCTGGTGGGCACCGACGGCCGGGAGAAGATCACCCCGGAGGAGAAGCGCGAGTACCGCCTGGGCGGCGCGCCCTGCCACTGCACCGACACGATCATGCTGGTGCACCTGTCGGCCGACAACGAGCGGGCCAGCGTCGTCAGCCTGCCCCGCGACAGCTACGCCGAGGTGCCCGCGCACCGGGACCTGGTCACCGGCAAGGCGCACCGGGCCCACTCCCTGAGGCTGAACGCGGCGTACGCGGAGGGCGGCCCCAACCTGACCGTGCGGACCGTCGAGAACATGACCCGGGTGAAGATCGACCACTATCTGGAGGTCGACTTCACCAGCTTCATGAAGACCGTCGACGCGATGGGCGGCGTGGACATCTGCACGGCCAAGACCATGCGTGACCCGAACACCGGCCTCGACCTGTTGCCCGGCACCCACCGCCTCAGCGGCGGCCAGGCCCTGCAGTACGTGCGCTCGCGCCATGTGGACGGGGCCTCCGACCTGGGCCGGATGCAGCGTCAGCAGCGCTTCGTCGCCGCCCTGATCAAGCAGGCGACAGGCGGCGGGGTGCTGCTGAACCCGGTCAAGTTCAAGGAGGTCAGCTCCACCCTGCTCGGCTCGGTGCGGGCCGACAGGGACTTCGGCTCGGAGCAGATGCTGGCGCTCGGGCAGGCGATGCGGGACTTCACCCCCTCCTCCTCGGAGTTCGCCTCGGTGCCCATCGGCGACCCCTCGTTCCGCCTCAAGGGCATCGGCTCCACCGTGAAGTGGGACGAGCCGAAGGCGGCCAAGCTGTTCGAGGCCCTGCGCGAGGACCGCCCGCTGGCCCCGGCCCGGCCCGGGAAGAGCGGCAGCCGGCCCGCGGCCGTGCCGGTGGACGTGCCCCCCCAGCAGATCCGGGTCCAGGTGGAGAACGGGACCCGGATCGACGGGCTCGGCGGGCGGGTCGACACGGCCCTGCGCGCCACCGGCTTCGACACCACCGGGGCCCCGGGCAACGGCGCCAGCCGCGACGTCAAGCGCACGGTGATCACGTACGACCCGCGCTGGGACCGCTCCGCCCGTTCGGTGGCGACCGCCCTGCCGGGCAGCGAGCTGCGGGCGGTGGCGGGCCAGGGCCGGACGGTGCTGGTGATCGCGGGCACGGACTACCGCAAGGTGGTGCCGGTCCGCGCGGAGGACCCGTACCAGGGCGCCGTCGGCGTGGTCACCGGCGACCAGGTGGTCTGCGGGACGTAGGCCCCGCCGTGCCCGGGCGGGCCCGTGGCGGGGACGTCAGTCGTCGAAGCCCTGGGCCGCCCGCTCCTCGCGCAGGGCCATGATCGCCTGGCGGCGGGCGAGCCGGTGGGTGCGGCGGATCTGGGCTTCCTGGTAGCGCCGCTCGTCCCGTTCCGTCTCCGGGAGCACCGGCGGGACCGGGCGGGGCTTGCCGTCGGCGTCCACGGCCGCGAAGACGAGGTAGGCGCTGCCGACCTGGGTGGCGGGCGTGGACTCGTTCCACCGCTCCGCGAGGACCCGTACGCCGATCTCCATGGAGGAGCGGCCGGTCCAGTTGCACTGCGCCTTCACGTGGACGAGGTCGCCCACGCGCACGGGGGCGAGGAAGACCATCTCGTCCATGGACGCGGTGACCGCCGGGCCACCGGAGTGGCGTCCGGCCACGGCGCCCGCCGCGTCGTCCACCAGCTTCATGATCACGCCACCGTGCACCGTGCCGAGGAGGTTGGTGTCGTTCGCGGTCATGATGTGGCTGAGGGTCGTACGGGAGGCCGCGGTCGGCTTCCCGGGCAGCTCGCCCGGTATCTGTGTCATACGGACACCTTAGAGCCGTACCAGAGGCATCAGCTCTGCAACAGCCCCGGTACGGATCCGGCCCCGGGCTGTCGGACGGCACGCCCGGGCAGGCATCCTAGGGCGCATGAATGACTGGCCAGAAGGTCGTGACGACGGCTACGGGCGCGGCAGCGCCCAGCCGCAGCCCGAGGGCGTACAGCGGATGCAGCACGTCCGGCGACAGCCGCAGCAGCCGCAGCGGCCCGCGCAGCCCCCGCGCCCGCAGCGCCCGGCGGGCGCGCCGCCCGCGCACGGCGTGCCCCCGCAGCAGGCCGGCGGCCACGACACCTACGGCGGTTACGACAGCGGTTACAACACCGGACAGGTCTACGGTGCGCCCTCCGGCGGCGCCCCGGGCGGTCCGGCGGGTCCCGGCGGCCCCTCCGGCCCCGGCCGTCCCGGCCGCGCGCCCGGTCCCGCGCCGGACTGGCGCAGGCGGATCAAGATCGGCTCGGTCGTGCTGGTCTCCGCGCTGCTGGTGACCACGGTCTCCACCTACTTCTGGGCCGACTCCAAGGTGCGCCGCGAGGTCGACCTCTCCAAGGTCATCGAGCGCCCCAAGGAGGGCGACTGCACGACGTACCTGATCGTGGGCTCCGACAGCCGTGAGGGGATGTCCGACGAGGAGAAGAAGAAGCTCCACACGGGCTCGGCCGAGGGCAAGCGGACCGACTCGATGATGATCCTGGCGAAGTGCTCCAGCGGGAACACGATGATCTCGCTGCCGCGCGACTCGGACGTGGAGATCCCGTCCTTCGTCGGCTCCCAGTCCGGCAAGAAGTTCCCCGCGCAGGGCCGCCGGGTCAAGCTCAACGCGGCGTACGCGGAGGACGGCCCGGAGCTGCTCGTGCGGACGGTGGAGCACAACACCGGTCTGCGCATCGACCACTACGCGGAGATCGGCTTCGCCGGCTTCGCGAACATCGTGGACGCGCTGGGCGGCGTGGAGCTGGACATCGAGGAGGGCTTCAAGGACGAGAAGTCCGGCGCCGACTTCAAGGCGGGCAAGCAGACCCTGAACGGCGAGCAGTCGCTGGCCTTCGTTCGGACCCGCTACGCCTTCGCCGAGTCCGACCTCCAGCGCACGAGGAACCAGCAGAAGTTCCTGTCGGCGCTGGCGAGCCAGGCGGCGACCCCGTCCACGGTCCTCAACCCGTTCGACCTCTACCCGCTGCTGGGCGCCGGACTGGACACCCTGATCGTGGACAAGGACATGGGCCTGTACGACATGGGTCAGATGTTCTTCGCGATGAAGGGCGTCAACGGCGGTGACGGCGTGTCGATGAACATGCCGATCTCCGGGCAGCGCGGCGGCAACCTCGTCTGGGACAAGGCGAAGGTGCAGCAGCTGGTGAAGCAGATCCAGAACGACGAGAAGGTCACCGTCCGCGGCAACTGACCGCGGCGGTACCCGCTCCCCGGACTCCGGTCAGGCGTCCGGGGAGAAGCGGATGGCGGCGGCGGGCAGCTGCGCCTCGCACCACACCCGGGCCC
Source organism: Streptomyces sp. NPDC005533 (assembly GCF_042871845.1). Lineage (NCBI taxonomy): Bacteria > Bacillati > Actinomycetota > Actinomycetes > Kitasatosporales > Streptomycetaceae > Streptomyces > Streptomyces sp. NPDC005533. The sequence continues at coordinate 35,650 of NZ_JBIAJH010000014.1, forward strand.
CGGCGCGCAGTTCGTTGTCGGCCCCGACGACGGCCCCGTCGCCGATGACGGCGCCGTCCAGCACGGTCCGCGCGCCCACGGCGGAGCGGGCGCCGATCAGGCTGGCGCTCACCTGGGCGTCCGGGCCGATCACCGCACCGTCGAGGACGATGCTGCCCTGGACGACCGCACCGGCCTCGATCCGGGCACCGGCTCCCACGACGGTGCCCCCCGACAGCTTGGCTCCGGCCGCCACTTCGGCCCCGGGCAGCACGAGGGACTCGCCGCGGCGTCCGGGGACGGCCGGGGAGGGGACCACGCCGCGGACCAGGTCCGCGGAGGCCTGGATGATGGACTCGGGCTTGCCGAGGTCCATCCAGTAGGTGTTCTCGGTGACGCCGTGCAGCTTGGCCCCGGCGGCCAGCAGGCCGGGGAAGGTCTCGCGCTCGACGGAGACCGGGCGGCCGGCCGGGATGGCGTCGATGACGCTGCGGCGGAAGACGTAGCAGCCGGCGTTGATCTGGTCGGTGATGATCTCCTCGGGGGTCTGCGGCTTCTCGGTGAAGGCCAGCACCCGCCCCTCGGAGTCGGTGGGGACCAGGCCGAAGGCGCGCGGGTCCTCGACGCGGACCAGGTGCAGGGAGACGTCGGCGTCCGCCGCCTCGTGCGCCTCGACGAGACCCGCGATGTCCAGGCCGGTGAGGATGTCGCCGTTGAAGACGAGCACGGAGGAGTCCGGACCGCCCGTCAGGCGCCGTCCGGCGTTGCGGATGGCGCCGCCGGTGCCGAGGGGCTCGTCCTCGACGACGTACTCCAGGGTGAGGCCGAAGTCGGATCCGTCGCCGAAGTAGGGCTCGAAGACCTCGGCGAGGTAGCAGGTGGCCATCACGATGTGCGTGACACCGGCGGCCGCGGCCCTGGCTATCTGGTGGGCGAGGAAGGGAACCCCGGCCGTCGGGACCATCGGCTTGGGCGTGTTCACCGTCACCGGACGCAGGCGCGTCCCTTGTCCGCCGACCAGCAGGATCGCTTCCGTCATTGCGTTCTCCCCAACCGATTCCGGCGTACGAAGGTCCAAATTTAGCCCATCCGGGGCGTGCGAAGGCCGGAGACGGATGTGGGCATCCGCCTCCGGCCTGGGAGGACGTTACGGCAGGTTGCGGGCCATGACGATCCGCTGGACCTGGTTGGTGCCCTCGTAGATCTGGGTGATCTTCGCGTCGCGCATCATGCGCTCCACCGGGTAGTCACGGGTGTAGCCGTAACCGCCGAGGAGCTGGACGGCGTCCGTGGTGACCTCCATGGCCACGTCGGAGGCGAAGCACTTGGCCGCGGCGCCGAAGAAGGTCAGGTCGCCGTCGACGCGCTCCGACTTGGCCGCGGCCGAGTACGTGAGCTGGCGGGCGGCCTCGATCTTCATGGCCATGTCCGCGAGCATGAACTGCACGCCCTGGAAGTCGCCGATCGGCTTGCCGAACTGCTTGCGCTCCTGGACGTAGCCCTTGGCGTAGTCCAGGGCGCCCTGGGCGATGCCGAGCGCCTGGGCCGCGATCGTGATGCGGGTGTGGTCCAGGGTCTTCATCGCCGTGGCGAAGCCGGTGCCCTCGGCGCCGATCATGCGGTCGGCGGGGATCCGGACGTTGTCGAGGTAGACCTCGCGGGTCGGGGAGCCCTTGATGCCGAGCTTCTTCTCCGGGGCGCCGAAGGAGACGCCCTCGTCGGACTTCTCGACGACGAAGGCGCTGATGCCCTTGGAGCGCTTCTCCGGGTCGGTGACGGCCATGACCGTGTAGTACTCGGAGACGCCCGCGTTGGTGATCCAGCGCTTCACGCCGTTGAGCACCCAGAAGTCCCCGTCGCGCACGGCGCGGGTCTTCATGCCGGCCGCGTCGGAGCCCGCGTCGGGCTCGGAGAGCGCGTACGAGAACATCGCGTCGCCCTTGGCGAGCGGGCCCAGGTACTTGGCCTTGAGCTCCTCGGAACCGGAGAGGATCACCGGGAGGGAGCCGAGCTTGTTGACGGCCGGGATGAGGGAGGAGGACGCGCAGACGCGGGCCACCTCCTCGATCACGATCACGGTGGCGAGGGCGTCGGCGCCCGCGCCGCCGTAGGTCTCGGGCACGTGCACGGCGTGCAGGTCGCTGGCGACCAGGGCGTCGAGGGCCTCCTGCGGGAAGCGGGACTCCTCGTCGACCGCGGCTGCGAACGGCAGGATCTTCGCCTCGGCGAGCGAGCGGACCGACTCGCGGAGCATGTCGTGCTCCTCGGCCGGGCGGTACAGGTCGAAGTCGGCAGAACCCGCCAAGATCTCTCACTCCCCAGGGTGATGCGTGATGCTAACTACCGTTAAGTAACCCAAGCTTAGTGTCCCGGTCACGGATGGCGATATGGACGGCCTACGTGAGTTGCGTGACAGCGGTGTCGACAGCGGCCGCCTCCTGGGGAACGTCCCCGCCGGTGGGCCCGACTATGCTCAGTGGCCGCAAACGGCCCCGCACCTCTGGAGCACCCATGGCCCCCCTCAGGATCACAGTGATCGGCACCGGATACCTCGGCGCGACCCACGCCGCGGCGATGGCGGAGCTGGGGTTCGAGGTGCTGGGCCTGGACGTGGTGCCCGAGAAGATCGAGATGCTGGCGTCCGGCCGGGTGCCGATGTACGAGCCCGGGCTGGAGGAACTGCTGGCCAAGCACGTGGCCGGGCTGCCGGGCTCGACCGGCCGGCTGCGGTTCACCACCTCCTTCGAGGAGGTCGGGGAGTTCGGCGACGTCCACTTCGTCTGCGTGAACACGCCGCAGAAGCACGGCGAGTACGCCTGCGACATGTCCTACGTCGACTCCGCGATGGCCTCGCTGGCCCCGCACCTGACCCGGCCGGTCCTGGTCGTCGGCAAGTCCACCGTGCCGGTGGGCTCGGCGGAGCGGCTCGCGGCGAAGCTGACCGAGCTGTCCCCGGCGGGCGAGGACGTGGAGCTCGCCTGGAACCCGGAGTTCCTGCGGGAGGGCTTCGCGGTGCAGGACACCCTGCACCCCGACCGGATCGTGATCGGCGTCCACGGCGAGCGCGGCGAGAAGCTGCTGCGCGAGGTGTACGAGACGCCGATGTCGGAGGGGACCCCGCTGGTCGTCACGGACTTCCCGACCGCCGAGCTGGTCAAGACCGCCGCCAACTCCTTCCTCGCGACGAAGATCTCCTTCATCAACGCGATGGCGGAGGTCTGCGAGGCCGCCGGCGGCGACGTGGTGAAGCTGGCGGAGGCCATCGGTTACGACGAGCGGATCGGCGCGAAGTTCCTGCGCGCCGGGATCGGCTTCGGCGGCGGCTGCCTGCCCAAGGACATCCGGGCCTTCATGGCACGCGCCGGCGAGCTGGGCGCCGACCAGGCGCTGACCTTCCTGCGCGAGGTCGACTCCATCAACATGCGGCGGCGCGGACACATGGTCGAGCTGGCGCGGGAGGCCGTGGGCGGCTCGTTCCTCGGCAAGCGCGTCGCGGTGCTCGGCGCCACCTTCAAGCCCGACTCGGACGACGTGCGCGACTCGCCCGCGCTGAACGTGGCCGGACAGATCCACCTTCAGGGCGGGCAGGTCACCGTCTACGACCCCAAGGGCATGGACAACGCCCGGCGCGTCTTCCCGACCCTCGGGTACGCGGACTCCGCGCTGGCGGCGGCCCGGGGGGCGGAGGTCGTCCTCCACCTGACCGAGTGGCGCGAGTTCCGCGACCTCGACCCCGCGGAACTCGCGGGCGTGGTGACGGACCGGCTCGTGCTGGACGGCCGCAACGCGCTGGACCCCGTGCGGTGGCGCGCCGCCGGATGGACGTACCGGGCGATGGGCCGGCCGCGCGCCTGACCCCTGCGGGGTTGCTCGGCGGGCGTGCCCGACACCGCCGCATCCCGGGTGCGGCGCCTCCCCCGGACTCCGTCCGGGGAGACCCCCAGGGGGCTCTGCCCCCGGGCCCCCGCGCCTCGAACGCCGGCGGGGCCGGTTTGGCCCGGCGGGGCTGTCAGCGGGTCGAGCGGCGGGAGGTGAACTCCGCGTCGCGGACCACGCGGAGGGTGTTGCCCCAGGTCAGGAGGGCCAGGTCGGCTTCCGGCCAGCCCCGCTCCAACAGTTCCGCGATCAGTCGCGGGTAGCCCGAGGGGTCGGTCAGACCGGCCGGGCGGGAGCCTTGGGGTTCGGTGCCGAAGGCGGCGCCGAGGCCGACGCTCTGCGGGCCCGCGACCGCCCGTACGTGGTCGAGGTGGTCCGCCACCGCGTGCAGGGAGTCCCCGGTGCGGGCGGCGTCGAAGGTGACCATCGCCAGGCCGTTCGCCTCGCCCAGCGCGAGCAGCACCTCGTCGGACACGTTCCCCGGATGCGGGTTCAGCGCGGCCGCCGCCGTGTTCGAGATGATCGTCGGGGACTTTGACGCGCCCGCGATCTGGCAGGCGACCACCGGCGGGCAGCCGTTGACGTCCAGGATCATCGCCAGCCGGTTCGCCTCCCGGACCACCTCGTGGCCGAAGGCCGTCAGTTCGTCCTGCGCCCAGGGCGCTCCCGCGGGCGCGAGGATCCGTACGCCCAGCGTGTGGAAGGCGCGCAGCGCGCCCAGCGAGTCGGTCAGCGTACGGCCGGGCACGGGGCCCAGGAACGAGGCGATGCGGCCGCGGTTGTGGGCGTCCGCCATGTCGTCGGCGCTGAGCGCCAGGCGGAGGCTGTCGGGATAACGGCGGATCAGGGCCAGCGCCACGTCGATCTGTTCCAGGGTGTCGGAGACCACCTGGTCACCGGTCATGTCCCCGCGGGGGCGGCCCTGCGGTACGAGCAGGGACCAGAACTGGGCCCCCACTCCCCCGGCGCGCAGCCGCGGGATGTCGGTGTCGACGTTGACGTCGGGGGTGTCGATGTCGTGGTAGGGGCTCTGGCGCAGGGTCCAGACGAGCGTGTTGCACCCGTCCGCCACGGGGTGCACGGACAGCAGCGCGACGGCCCTGTCGAGGGCGCCCGCCGGCACTTCGGGTGCGGGGAGGTCTTCGGCTCCGATGCCCACGGAGTGGGGTTCGTCCTGCAGGTCGGCCATGGCGTTCGCTCCGGTCTCGGCGGCAGCAGGGAGAGATGGGACGGTGCCACCGTGACATGGGGGACGGGCGGGACGCCCGGCGGATGTGGCGTTCGGGTGAATCCGCAGGTCACACCCGATCACCACATCCGCCGCGCCGCTTCTAGATCACCGCGTTAGACGGGCCCCGGGACGCGGAGAGGTCCCGTGCCACTGCCTCCGCGTCGCGCAGCACCCGTACCGCGTTGGACCACGTCAGCTTCGCCAGGTCGGCCTTGGACCAGCCGCGCGCCAGCAGCTCGGCGACCAGGTTGGGGTAGCCGGCCACGTCGTCCAGACCGGACGGCGTGAAGGCCGTGCCGTCGTAGTCGCCGCCGATCCCGATGTGGTCGACCCCGGCGACCTCGCGCATGTGGTCCAGGTGGTCGGCGACCGTGGCGGCCGTGGCCACCGGGCGCGGGCGCTCCGCCTCGAAGGCCCGGTGCAGGGCCATCGCCTCGGGGGAGGTGTCGAGGTGGTGGAAGCCGTGCGCCCGCAGGTTCTCGTCCGCGGCCAGCGTCCACTCGACGGCCGCCGGGAGGACGAACTTCGGGACGAAGGTGGCCATCGCCACGCCGCCGTTCGCCGGCAGCAGCGCCAGCACGTCGTCGGGGATGTTGCGCGGGTGGTCGCAGACCGCCCGCGCCGAGGAGTGCGAGAAGACCACCGGCGCGGCCGAGACCGCGAGCGCGTCCCGCATGGTCGTCGCGGCGACGTGCGAGAGGTCCACCAGCATGCCGACGCGGTTCATCTCGCGGACGACCTCGCGGCCGAAGTCGGTCAGGCCGCCGTGCCGGGGCTCGTCGGTCGCCGAGTCCGCCCAGTCGATCGTGTCGTTGTGCGTGAGCGTCATGTACCGCACGCCCAGCCGGTGCAGGGCGCGCAGCGTGGCGAGCGAGTTGTTGATGGAGTGGCCGCCCTCGGCGCCCATCAGGGAGGCGATCCGGCCGTCGGCGCGGGCCGCCTCCATGTCGTCCGCCGTCAGCGCCCGCACGAGGTCGCCGGGGTAACGGTCGATCAGCTGGGCGACGAGGTCGATCTGCTCCAGCGTCGCGCTGACCGCCTCGTCGCCGGCGTAGTCGGAGCGGACGTACACGGACCAGAACTGCGCGCCGACCCCGCCGGCGCGCAGCCGCGGGATGTCGGTGTGCAGGTGGGCGGACTGGTCGCCCGCGATGTCCCGTCGCGCCAGGTCGTAGCGCACCTGCTCGCGCAGCGCCCAGGGCAGGTCGTTGTGGCCGTCCACCACGGGGTGCTCGGCCAGCAGCTCGCGCGCCTCGTCCAGACGCTGCGCCGCGCTCACTTGCCGAACCCGAAGGACTCCGCGTTCGCGACCTTCGTACGCAGCCGCTTGCCCTTCTCGGTGGCCTGGTCGTTCAGCTCCTGCTGGAAGTCGCGCATCCGGGCCAGGAGGTCCTTGTCGTGCGCGGCGAGCATCCGTACGGCCAGCAGCCCCGCGTTGCGCGCGCCGGCGACCGAGACGGTGGCGACGGGCACCCCGGCCGGCATCTGGACGATCGACATCAGCGAGTCCATGCCGTCGAGGTACTTCAGCGGCACCGGCACGCCGATGACGGGCAGCGGCGTGACCGAGGCGAGCATGCCGGGCAGGTGGGCGGCCCCGCCCGCGCCCGCGATGATCGCCTTCAGACCGCGGTCGGCGGCCTGCTCCCCGTACGCGATCATCTCGCGCGGCATCCGGTGCGCGGAGACGACGTCGACCTCGTAGGGGATCTCGAACTCGTCGAGGGCCTGCGCGGCCGCCTCCATGACGGGCCAGTCCGAATCGGATCCCATGACGATGCCGATGAGGGGGGCGGCGGTGGAGGTGCTCATTCGGTGACCGTTCCTCTGAGGTAGTCGGCAGCGTGGCGTGCGCGCTCCAGCACATCGTCCAGGTCGTCGCCGTAGGTGTTGACGTGGCCGACCTTGCGGCCGTGTTTCACGTCCTTGCCGTACATGTGGATCTTCAGCTGGGGGTCGTGGGCCATGCAGTGCAGGTACGCCGCGTACATGTCGGGGTAGTCCCCGCCCAGCACGTTCGCCATGACCGTCCAGCGGGCCCGGGGGCGGGGGTCGCCCAGGGGGAGGTCCAGGACCGCGCGGACGTGGTTGGCGAACTGGGAGGTGACGGCACCGTCCTGGGTCCAGTGGCCGCTGTTGTGCGGGCGCATCGCCAGTTCGTTGACCAGGATCCGGCCGTCGGTGGTCTCGAACAGTTCCACGGCCAGGTGGCCGGTCACGCCGAGTTCCTTGGCGATGCGCAGGGCGAGGGTCTGGGCCTCGCCGGCGAGGGCCTCCGAGAGGTCCGGGGCGGGGGCGATCACCGTGTCGCAGACCCCGTCCACCTGGCGGGACTCGACGACGGGGTAGGCCACCGCCTGGCCGTGCGGGGAGCGGACGATGTTCGCCGCGAGCTCGCGGACGAAATCGACCTTCTCCTCCGCGAGGACCGGGACGCCCGCCTTGAACGGGGCCTCGGCGTCCTGCGGGGTACGGACGAACCACACGCCCTTTCCGTCGTACCCACCGCGCACGGTCTTGAGGATGACGGGGAACCCGCCGACCTCGTCCGCGAAGGCCGCCACGTCCGCCGGATCGCTCACGATCCGGTGGCGGGGGCTCGGCGCGCCGATCTCGTCGAGCTTGGCGCGCATCACCCCCTTGTCCTGGGCGTGCACCAACGCGTCGGGCCCCGGGCGGACGGCGATGCCGTCCGCTTCCAGGGCCCGCAGGTGCTCCATGGGTACGTGTTCGTGGTCGAAAGTGATCACGTCACAGCCGCGCGCGAAGGCACGCAACGTCTCCAGGTCGCGATAGTCGCCGATGACGACATCGCTCACGACCTGGGCCGCCGAGTCCTGTGGGGTGTCACTGAGGAGCTTGAATCTGATGCCGAGGGGGATACCCGCCTCGTGGGTCATGCGGGCGAGCTGACCGCCGCCGACCATGCCGACTACCGGGAACGTCACTCCTCCAGGGTATCCGCCGGTATTCCGCCATCCGGACGTGCCCTGGCCCGTAAGCGTCGGTGTGCCGTGCGTCGCACGGTGTCCGAAGGCACAGACGGGGCTGTGGGGGGACACTTACGATGGGCGGGTTGACGCAGAAGACCGGACGTCCTTCGCGGGGCGGTGACCGACAGGGACTGAACCTACTGATGAGCACGCCGGGGAACGGATCTGTTCTCGAACGCGTACGCGGTCTCGTGCGAGAGGTCGCCAAGTTCGGGGCGGTCGGTGGTCTGGGTGTGCTGGTCAACCTGGGTGTCTTCAACCTGATCCGGCACACGACCGACCTGCAGGTGGTACGGGCGAGCGTGATAGCCACCGTGGTGGCCATCGCCACGAACTACCTGGGCTTCCGCTACTTCGCCTACCGGGACCGCGCCAAGAGCGGCCGTACGCGCGAGCTGGCCCTCTTCGCCGCGTTCAGCGCCATCGGCCTGGTCATCGAGAACGGTGTGCTGTACACCGCCACCTACGGCTTCGGCTGGGACGGCTCGGTGGCCAGCAACGTCTTCAAGTTCATCGGCATCGGCACCGCCACCGTGTTCCGCTTCTGGTCGTACCGGACCTGGGTCTTCAAGGCCCTGCCCGAGACCGCCGGGCCCGAGCCGGAGCCCGTGGCGGCGACGGTGCCCAGGCCGGAGCGGCGGCCGGAGCCGGCGCCCGCGACCAACTAGGGAGAACGGGTGGGCGCCGGGCGCGCCCGACGACCTAGCGCACGGTGGCCTCGGGCTCGACGCGTTCCGGCGCCGTCCGGCTCAGGAACAGCGCGAACACCGGCGGCTGCGTCTGGAGCAGTTCGAGGCGTCCCCCGTCCGCCTCCGCGAGGTCCCGGGCGACCGCGAGGCCGATCCCGGTGGAGTTGCGGCCGCTGATGGCCCGCTCGAAGATCCGGTTGCCGAGGTCCGGCGGGACCCCCGGCCCCTCGTCCGTGACCTCCAGCACCGCCTGGTTGCCGATCACGCGCGTACGCAGCGCGACCGTGCCGCCACCGTGCATCAGCGCGTTCTCCACCAGCGTGGCCAGCACCTGCGAGACCGCGCCCGGGGTGCCGACGGCGCGTACGCCCTGCTTCCCGGAGCGCACGATGGCCCGCCCCGCGCTGCGGTAGGCCGGCCGCCACTCCTCCACCTGCTGTTTGACGACCTCGTCGAGGTCGAAGGGGACCGCGGAGCCGGTCCGCGGGTCGCGCGAGTTCGTGAGCAGCCGCTGCACCACGTCCGTGAGCCGTTCCACCTGGGTGAGGGCGATCGTCGCCTCCTCCCGCACGGTGTCCAGGTCGTCGGTGACCGTGATCTCCTCCAGCCGCATGGACAGGGCGGTGAGGGGGGTGCGCAGCTGGTGCGAGGCGTCGGCGGCGAGGCGCCGCTCGGCGGTCAGCATCCGGCCGATCCGTTCGGCGCTGGAGTCCAGCACGTCGGCGACGCGGTCCAGCTCGGGGACCCCGTACCGCTTGTGCCGGGGGCGCGGATCGCCCGATCCGAGGCGTTCCGCGGTCTCGGCGAGGTCGGTGAGCGGGGAGGCCAGCCGGTTCGCCTGGCGTACGGCGAGCAGTACGGCGGCCACGACGGCCAGCAGCGCCACCGCGCCCACGACGGCGAGGGTCCGCCCGACCTCCTTGGTGACCGTGGAGCGGGACTCCTCGACGGTCACGACCTCGCCCGTTTCGCCGCGCGCCGTGCCGCGGATGACGCTGTCGGGGATCGGTGCGCCGACCTCCACGGCCCGCTGGCCGGGGACGGTGATGCGGGCGTAGTGCCCGACGTCGAGCTGCTCGGCGAGGGCGACCGGGTCGATCGGCTTGTGCTCCAGGACGTTCGCCTCGACGATGCCCACCAGCCGCAGCGCCTCGGACTCGATGCGGTCCTGGGCGCTGCTGGTGATGGTCCGGGTCTCCACGATGACGAGGGAGACGCCGAAGACGGCGATCACGACGAGCACCACGGCGAGCGTGGAGTTGATGAGGCGGCGGCGCATGCCTTAGAGCATGCCCTAGCGGGAACCTGCCCCGGCGCCGGTCCGGGGCGGGCCGGAGCGGGCTCCGGGCGGGCCCGGAGGGGGCAGGAGGGGGCCGGTGCCGGGCCGGCCCCGGGCTCAGCTCTTCTCGAAGCGGAAGCCGACGCCTCGGACGGTGGCGATGTAGCGGGGGTTCGCGGCGTCGTCGCCCAGCTTCTTGCGCAGCCAGGAGATGTGCATGTCGAGCGTCTTGGTGGAGGACCACCAGGTGGTGTCCCAGACCTCGCGCATGAGCTGGTCGCGGGTGACGACCCGGCCGGCGTCGCGGACCAGGACGCGCAGCAGGTCGAACTCCTTCGCCGTGAGCTGCAGCTCCTCCTCCCCCATCCAGGCGCGGTGCGATTCGACGTCGATCCGCACGCCGTGGGTGGCGGGGGCCTGGGCGGCCTCGTTGGCGCCGCGGCGGAGCAGGGCCCGCACCCGGGCGAGCAGCTCGGCCAGCCGGAAGGGCTTGGTCACGTAGTCGTCGGCGCCGGCGTCCAGGCCGACGACCGTGTCGACCTCGTCCGCGCGGGCGGTGAGGACCAGGATGGGAAAGCCGTGGCCCTCGGCACGCAGCCGCCGGGCGACCTCCAGCCCGTCCATGCCCGGCAGGCCCAGGTCGAGGACGACGAGGTCGACGCCGCCCTGCAGTCCCGCGTCCAGGGCGGTGGGGCCGTCCTCCCGGACCTCGACCTCGTACCCCTCCCGGCGCAGGGCACGGGCCAGGGGTTCCGAGATGGATGCGTCGTCCTCGGCGAGCAGTACACGCGTCATGTGGGTGATGGTAGTGCGCGGCGACCGGATCGAGAGGCCTCCCTGCACACCCCTGTCTATCTGCGCTTATGAACTACTAAGCGCCTTCGAATATGGTCGAACGGTTCCCGCCGCACCTGTGATCCATCTCTCAAGTCCTTTCATATGCCGCAGTGTCGTGTCGTATGGTGGCGAGACGCCTGATGCACTACCTCAGGGACCTTTGTGCCGAAAAACGCGCCAAGGGTCTCTATTTCTGTCCTGACCGGACAGGCCAGTCTTTATGGGACTCACCTGTCCGGGCTTGATGACAGTGAATGACCTGTGGGCCGGGCCCCCTCGCGCGAAGGTGCGGGAGCGGGCGTGGATCCCGGTTACGGATGCTCTCTTCGCCCCCAACCCCATGGGGGGCGAGACCCCGAGGCGTGGGGTGGGAGATCCGTCGCCGGTGCCGGCCACCCCCCACCGGGCGCGGATGAGCTCACGAAGCCAAGCGTCCCGAGCAAGCAAGGATCGACCATGGCTTCCAGCCTGACGACGGCTTCTCAGAGCCCCGCTCACGAGAAGACCCTCTTCGGCCACCCGATCGGCCTGGCCACGCTGTTCATGACCGAGATGTGGGAGCGCTTCTCCTACTACGGCATGCGTGCGCTTCTCGTCCTGTACCTGGTCTCCGGCGGTGTCGACGCCGCGACCGGCAGCCAGGGCGGTGGCCTCGGCTTCACTGCGGCGACGGCCACGGCGATCTACTCCGTCTACGTGGCCATGGTGTACCTGATGGCCATGCCCGGCGGCTGGTTCGGTGACCGCGTCTGGGGCGCCCGCAAGACGGTCGCCATCGCCGGTGGCGTGATCATGGCGGGCCACGTGTCGCTCGCGCTGCCCGGCCAGATCGCGTTCTTCGTCGGTCTGCTGCTGGTCGCGGTCGGCTCCGGTCTGCTGAAGGCCAACATCTCCACGATGGTCGGCCACCTGTACCGGGGTGTGGACGACCCGCGCCGGGACAGCGGCTTCACGATCTTCTACATCGGCATCAACGTGGGTGCCCTGCTCGCGCCGATCGGCATCGGCATGGTCGGCGAGCTCGTGAACTGGCACCTCGGCTTCGCGCTGGCCGCCGTCGGCATGGGCATCGGCCTCGTGGTCTACCTGCTCGCCGGCCGCACGCTGAGCCCGAAGAGCAGCCTCGTCCCGAACCCGCTGAGCCCCGCCGAGCGCAAAGCCGTGATCGTCAAGGCGCTCGCCGTCCTGGCCGTCGTCGCCGTCTTCTACGCCGCCGTGGTCGCCGCCGACATGTACACCATCAAGTGGGCGCTGTACCCGATCACCGTCGCCGGTCTGCTCATCCCCGTCGCCGTCCTCGTGCGCATCAAGCGGGACAAGGACCTGTCGACCGTCGAGCAGACCCGGATGAGCGCCTACATCTGGTTCTTCGTGGCCGCCGCCGTCTTCTGGATGATCTACGACCAGGGCGGTTCGACGCTCTCGCTGTTCGGTGACAAGAACTCCGAGCGCGCCCTGTTCGGCTGGGAAGTCCCCACCGTCATCTTCCAGTCGCTGAACCCGCTGTTCGTGGTGGCCCTGGCCCCGGTCTTCGCCGCCGTGTGGGTGGCCCTGGCCCGCCGCAACCGCGAGCCCAGCACCATCGTGAAGTTCTCGGTGGCCCTGATCATCGTCGGCGCCTCGTTCTTCGTCTTCGCCCTGCCGCTGAGCCAGACCGCCGGCAACGACACCAAGGTCACCATGTGGTGGCTGGTGCTCATCTTCCTGATGCACACGCTCGCCGAGCTGTGCCTGTCGCCCGTCGGCCTGTCGGTCACGACGAAGATGGCGCCGCAGAAGTACGGCTCCCAGATGATGGGTGTCTGGTTCCTCGCCGTCACCGCCGGTGACTGCGTCACCGGTCTGATGGGCCTGGCCGACGTCCAGCTGAACGGCGTCGGGGTGATCCTCTTCCAGGCGGTCGCCGCCGTGCTCGCCGGCCTCGCGATCTTCATGTACCGCACGAAGGTCAACGAGCTGATGGGTGCCAAGGGCTGACGCTCGCGCCCCGCACCACGCAACGGCCCGGCACACCGGAAGGTGTGCCGGGCCGTTCGCGTGTCAGCGGGTGCCGCGCAGGCGGCGCCACGGGGTGAAGGTGAACACCGCTGCGCCGAGCAGGATCACCGTGCCGGCGACCAGGGCCAGGGCCTTGATGCCGCCCTCGTCCTCCGCGCCGGTCTCGGCGAGGCCGCCGCCCGAGGTGCTGCCGCCGGAGGCCGTCGAGGACCCGGAGCCGCCCGGCTGGGCGGCGGTGTCCAGCTCCAGCGAGACGCCGCTGCTCGTGGCCTTGCAGGGGACGTTGATCGGGGTGGAGCCGGGGGCCATCGTGACGTCGATGGTCAGCTGGTCGGGGCTCAGCGTCACCTTGCCGGACTTGCCGGGCTTGTAGGTGCCGGTCATGTCGCTGAGGCTGACCGGGGCCTTGTCCGGGATCGGCTCGGCGTTGGCCGGGCCGGAGACCTTGACCGTGCCGCTGTCCGCCCCGCCGAGCTTCACGTCCATCGAGGGCTTGAGGGCTCCCGCGGGCAGGGCCATGGGCGCCGCCATCGCGCCCTTGGCCGTCTTGACCGTGAGGTCGTAGCTGCCGCCGTTCTTCTTCGCGTTGATGGTGACCGGGGTCTTGATGCCGCCCGGGACGACCGGCCCGCAGTCGAAGGCCACCTCGACCGCCTTGCCCGGGAAGTCGGTCTGGCCGCCTCCGCCGCCGGTGGTGGAGCCGCCGGTGGTCGTGCCACCCGTGGTCGTGCCCCCGGTGGTCGTGCCCCCGGTGGTCGCACCGCCCGTGGTCGCACCGCCCGTGGTCGTGCCACCCGTGGTCGCACCACCTGTCGTCGTACCGCCGCTGGAGCCGGCCGACACGTCGATGGTGGCCCCGACGCCCACGGCCCCGGTCGGCGCGCACTTGGTGACGAACGTGCCGAAGGAGAAGGTGACCGCCACGTCGTACTTGCCGGGAGTCAGCGTGATCTTCCCGGCCTTGGTCAGCTTCAGCTTGCCCTTCATCACCGACATCTGCATGGGCGCCTTCTTCGGGATCGGCGGGTTCTTCTTCTCCCCGACGACCTTCAGCTCACCGCCACCGCCACTCACGGTGATCCAGCCGGTGGGCTGGACCGCATCCTGCGGGATGTCCATCAGGTCGGTGTTGTTCGAGGCCGGCTTCACCGTCTCCCAGGACACGTCGACCTCGTCGCCGACCTTCGCCGAGGTCGGAGCGGTGACCTTGGCGGTGGTCTCCCCCTCCACGGGGCTGCCGCCGCCGGCCGGAGGAACGCATTTGACGTTGAACGTGGTCTCCGCGGCCTGGGCGGGAGAAGCCGTGATGGCGATGCCCGCGCCGCCGAGCAGCAGCGCGACCACGGCCGCGCTCACCCTCCGTTGGGTCTTCACAATGGTCCCTTCGTCGTCGAACGGTTCTCAGACGGTGCGGACGTCTGTGGTGCTGTCTCCGGCGCGCTGTCCGGGGTGAACCACGGCAGGACCGCCGTGGTGGTCGAAGGGGGCTCCGCGGGCGGCTCGGAACGGGCCGGTCCGGCCGGGCGCAGGGCCGGGATCCGAGGCAGCCGGGCCGTCACGGCCGTTGCCGCCTCGGCGGGGCCCGCGCCCCGGTGGCGGCCCGCCGCGGGCACGGCGCGCGGCCGGACCCGGTCGACGACGGCCATGCCGACGCGGAAGACCGCGGCCGGGATCACCAGCAGGAGCAGGCCCCAGAAGAGCAGCACCCCGTACGGGCGGTCCACGCCCCAGGGCTGGGTGGCCACCACGGTCTCGCCGTACTTGAGGGAGATCGTGTAGTCGCCGTGGGCGCCGGCGGTGAGGGCGACGTCGAGCGCGATCTCCGCCTTGCCGCCCGGCGCGATGGTGCCCTTCCAGCGGGTCTCCTCCCACAGCGGGGCGAACACCCCGTGGGCGGTGCCGAGCTGGAACACCGGGTCCTTGACCGGGGCCGAGCCGAGATTGCCGACGGTGACCTTGAACTTCCGGCTCGGCGGGGCGCCGAACCAGGTCAGCACCCCGTCCTCGCCCTCCAGCCGGACCCCGGTGAGCATCGCGAGGCGGGCCGTGCCGGATTCGGCGGGCAGTTCGGCCACCGGATGGTCGGTGATCTTCAGGGGGGCCGCGACGGTGGACTGGTCGCCGTTGACGGAGGTGACGTTGACGACGCAGGGGCAGGGTCTGGGCGGCGCGACCACGGCCAGCCGGGCGGTGAAGCGCCCGTCGTCGGCGACGGAGACGGCGGCGCCGTCGGCGTTGGCGCAGCTGTTGGTGCCGCCGATCATGTTCTGCCCGCAGACCAGCAGCATCACCAGCGTCCTGGCCCGCCAGCCGGTGCCGGTGACGGTGATGTCGGTGCCCTTGGCGGCCTCCTGGAGGGAGAGGGCGACGGTGGGTCCGCCCTCGTCGGCCGCGGCCGGGGCCGCGGGGAGCAGTGCGAGGGCGCACACCGCCAGCCCCGCCAGGAGGGACCGGACGATGCGGCCGGCCTTGCCGCGGACCGTGCCGCCGACCATGGCGCTCACCTGGACGCTCCCGTCAGTTCGTGTTCCGGTGCAGGGGTCGGGCCGGGACGCCCGGGCGTCTCGCCGGGCCGCTCGGCTGCGGGCGGGTCCCGCCGGGTGCGCCGGCCCCGTACGAGGAACAGCGCGGCCCCCGTGGTCGCGCCGAGGGCGAGCAGGCCCAGGACCGTCCAGCCTGCGGCCCGCCACGGCAGGAACCAGGCGGACGCGCTCCCCTCGGCCCGGGCGCCGCCGGGGGCGGTGACGGCGACGGTGACGCGGACCTGGTCGAGGACCGGGGCGCCGGGCCAGGGTTCGGTCAGCCGGACCCGCTGGCCCGGGAGCAGCTCCACCGGCAGGGCGCGGGCGCCGCGGCCCGGGACCTCGCCGAAACGGCCCTCGGCGCGCAGCGACAGCTCGGGGGCGAGGGCGACGTTGCCCCGGTTGACCAGGGTGTACGCGACGACCGCGGCCCCGCCCCGGCCCCGTACGGCGACGTCCTCGACGGTGAGGGCCGCCAGGGCGGGGCCGCCGACCCGCAGGTGGACCCGTACGCCCACCTCGCGGCCGGCCTCGGTGGCGACCACGGCGGCGGGGTGGTCGCCGGGCGGTGACGAGGGCGGCACGGTGATGGTGAAGGGGACCACGGCCCGGGTGTGGGGCGGGATCCTCACGGTGGTCCCGGCGCCGAAGCTGATCCAGGCGCCGGCGCCGGTGGATCCGTCGGCGGGGCGCACGGCGAAGGCCCCGTCGGCGGTGTTGTAGGCGTCGGCCCCGCGCAGGGTGACGGTGTGCTCCTGGTCGGTGGTGTTGGCCAGGGCGAGGCGGTCCTCCAGCACGGTGCCGGCGGTGCCCGCCATGTAGAAGTACGGGCGCGCGGCCGGCGGCCGGTCGCCGGCGCGGGGGACGGCCTGGCCCGCGGCGGGCTCGGCGGTCCAGCCCGGCTCGTCGGCGCTCGCGCCGTACGCGGGCGGCGCGAGCGCCGTGCAGAGCGTGGCGGCGAGCAGCAGCAGGCCGGCGCGCCGGCGGACGCGGCGGACGCGGGGGGCCCGGGGGGCCCGGGGGGCGGCGGAATCGCTGGGGACGTGGGGGATGTGGAGCACGGACATGGCCGGGGGCGCTCCGTTCAGGACCGGGCCCGCCGGCCGCGCCGGGTCAGCCAGAGCACGCCGGCGGCGCCGGAGAGCAGCACGGTGGCGCCGAGGGTGCCGAGGGCGAGGGCGGAGTCGGTGGGCCCGGTCTGCGGGAGGGTCTCCTCGCCCGAGCCGCCGGCGGCCGTGACGTCGAGCTCCAGGGACGGGCCGGGGCTGTTGCCGGGGGTGCAGGTGGTCGTGGTGCCCATCGCCTTGATGGTGAGCACACCGGCGGTGAAGGTGACCTTGCCGCTCTTCCCGGGCGTGTAGGTGCCCGAGAGGTCGGTGATCTTGATGGGGGTGTCGGCGGGCACGGCCTCGGAGTTGGGCGGACCGGAGACCGGGACGGACACCTTCTCGGCGCCGTCGACGAGGACGACGGCGCTCGGGCTCATCGCGCCCTTGCCCAGTTCGATGGGGCTGGACGAGACGCCCTTCTGGAAGGACATCGTCAGCTTGTACGCCTCGCCGTCCTTGACCGCCTTGATCTCGATGGGCGAGATCGCCGACTTGTCCCCGATCGGGGTCTTGCAGTCGTAGGCCACGTCGACGACGGCGGCATGGGCTGCGGGGGCGGCCAGCAGGACCGCCGATCCGGCCAGCGCGGAGGCCAGCGCGAGCGCGGTGGAGCGTGTGCGGTCGGACACCTTCGTCTTCCCCTCGGGCCACAAATAACTGACGACACATCAGATGGGTGGCTCAAGGTACGCCCGGGGTCCTACGGAGGGAAGACAAAGGACGGCCCCGGATTGACCGTTCGTCAGTGCACCCGGTGACCCCGCTGCCAGACGGCCGAGACGAGCGGAACGCCCGGGCGGTAGGCGAGGTGGACGTGGCTCGGGGCGTCCAGCAGGGCCAGGTCGGCGCGGGCTCCGGGGGTCACGGTGCCGATGTCCGCGCGGCGCAGGGCGCGGGCTCCGCCGGCGGTGGCCGACCACAGGGCCTCGTCGGGGGTCATCCGCATGTCGCGGACGGCGAGCGCGATGCAGAACGGCATGGAGCTCGTGTAGGAGGAGCCGGGGTTGCAGTCCGTGGACAGGGCGACGGTGGCGCCCGCGTCGATCAGGCGGCGGGCGTCGGGCCACACCGCGCGGGTGGAGAACTCGGCGCCGGGCAGCAGCGTGGCGACCGTGGTCGAGGCGGCCTGGGCGAGGGCGTCCACGTCGGCGTCGGTCAGGTGGGTGCAGTGGTCGGCGGAGGCGGCCTCCAGCTCCACGGCCAGCTGGACGCCGGGACCGTAGGACAGCTGGTTGGCGTGCACGCGCGGGATCAGGCCGGCGGCGGCGCCGGCGGTGAGGATCGCGCGGGCCTGGTCGCCGTCGAAGGCGCCCTTCTCGCAGAAGACGTCCACCCAGCGGGCGTACGGGGCGCAGGCCGCCAGCATCTCGCCGGTGACGAGGTCCACGTACGCGGCCGGGTCCTCGGCGTAGTCGGGGGAGACGATGTGCGCGCCGAGGTAGGTGACCTCCTCGGTGTGCGCGGCGGCGATGCGCAGGGCGCGGGCCTCGTCGGCGACGGTGAGGCCGTAGCCGGACTTGGTCTCGAAGGTGGTGGTGCCCTGGCGGCGGGCCTCGTCGAGGTGGCGCACCAGGTTGGCCTCCAGCTCGGCGTCGGTGGCGGCGCGGGTGGCGGCGACGGTGGTGCGGATGCCTCCGGCGGAGTAGGCGCGGCCGGACATCCGGGCGTTGAACTCCTGGGTGCGGTCGCCGGCGAAGACGAGGTGGCTGTGGCTGTCGACGAAGCCGGGGATCAGGGCCCGGCCCTGCGCGTCGAAGCGCTCGTCGGCGGCCGGGGCCTGTGCCGCCGGGCCGACCCAGGCGATCTTGCCGCCGTCGATGACGACCGCCGCGTTCTCGATCAGACCGAGAGGTGAACCGTCGCCGACCGACGGGTCGTTGGTGACGAGGCTGCCGATGTTGGTGATGGCGGTGGTGGTGGTCACTGGGTTCCTCTCAGAGCTGGTTGTCCCCCACCCCGCCCTTTCTCCGTTTCCCGGAGCTCCGGGAAACGGAGAAAGGGCGGGGTGGGGGAAGCCCGCCGCAGGCGGCAACGTCAGGCGCGGAGGGCCGCGATCGCTTCGGACAGGGCGGACGGGACGTCTTCGACGAGAGCGTGGGCGCCGTCGCGGACGACGTGGCGGCCGCCGACCACCGTGTGGCGGACGTCGGCGGCGGTGGCGGCGAAGACGGCCGTCTCCGCGCCCAGCCGGGTCGGCGTACCCGCCGTGCGGACGGAGTCCAGGGCGATCGTGGTGAAGTCCGCGAGCGCGCCCGCCTCGAGGCGGCCCGCGTCGGCCAGTCCGAGCGCCGCATGGCCGTCGGCGGTGGCGGCGGTGAGCAGGGCGTTCGCCGTCCAGTGCCCCCGGGTACGGCTGCGCAGGCGCTCGTTGAGCTCCATCGCGCGGGCCTCCTCCAGCAGGTCGATCACGGCGTGGCTGTCGCTGCCGAGCGACAGCGGGCTGCCCGCCTGCTGGAGGCGGGTCGCGGGGCCGATGCCGTCGGCGAGGTCCCGTTCCGTGGTGGGGCACATGCAGGTGCCGGTGGTGGTGGCGCCCAGCAGCGCGATGTCCGCGTCGGTGAGGTGGGTGTTGTGGACGCCGGTGGTGCGCGGGCCGAGCACCCCGTGGTCGGCGAGGAGCCGGGTCGGGGTGACGCCGTGGGCGCTGTGGCAGGCGTCGTTCTCGGCGGTCTGCTCGGAGAGGTGGACGTGCAGCGGAGCCTCGCGCTCTGCGGCCCAGCCGGCGACGGTGGCCAGCTGGTCGGCGGGCACGGCGCGCACCGAGTGGATCGCCGCGCCGATCAGGGCGTGCGCGCGGGGCTTGAGGGCGGAGGCGCGCTCGGCCCAGGCCTCGGCCGTGCCGTCGGAGAAGCGCCGCTGGTGCGGGTTCGGCGCCTCGCCGAAGCCGGCGGAGAGGTAGGCCGTGTCGAGGAGGGTGATCCGGATGCCGGCCGCGGCGGCGGCCTCGATCAGGGCCTCGCCCATGGCGTTGGGGTCGGCGTACGGGGCGCCGCCCGGGGCGTGGTGGACGTAGTGGAACTCGCCGACGTTGGTGATGCCGGCGAGCGCCATCTCGGCGTACACGGCGCGGGCGAGCGCGAAGTAGCTGTCGGGGGTGAGGTTCTGGGCGACCTTGTACATGAGGTCGCGCCAGGTCCAGAAGGTGCCGGAGCCGATCTGGACGGTGGAGCGCAGGGCCCGGTGGAAGGCGTGGCTGTGCGCGTTCGCCAGGCCCGGGACCGTCAGGCCGCGCAGGACCTCCGCGCCCGGGGGCGGGGCCTCGACCCCGGTGCGCAGGGCGCCGATCCGGCCGTCGGCCGTGACCTCCAGGGCGATGCCCGGCTCGACGTGGGTGCCGAGCCAGGCGTGCTCCAGCCAGTACGTCGTCAACGACATGCCAGGCCTTCCAGTACGTCGGCGAGGGCGAGGACGCCGGCCACGCAGTCGTCCTCGGCGGCGAACTCCCGCGGGGAGTGGGAGACGCCGGTGGGGTTCCGTACGAACAGCATCGCGGTCGGGACGGCCGCGGAGAGGATTCCGGCGTCGTGTCCCGCGCCGGTGCCGAGGACGGGGACGGACCCGCCCAGGATCCGGTTCATCTCGTCGCGCAGGGCGTGCTCGAACTCGACGACCGGGGTGAAGGACTCCCGGACGATGCCGAGGTCGATGCCGTCCTGTTCGGCGCGCTCCCGGGCGGCCTTCTCGATGGCGGTCACGACCGTGTCGAGGGTGGCCTGGTCGGCGGCCCGGGAGTCGAGCCAGCCGCGCACGAGGGAGGGGATGGCGTTGACCCCGTTGGGCTCGACGGAGATCTTCCCGAAGGTGGCGACGGCCCCGGCGAGGGCCGCCTCGGTGCGGGCCGCGAGGACGGTCGCCGCGTAGGTGAGCATGGGGTCGCGGCGGTCGACCAGCCGGGTGGTGCCGGCGTGGTTGGCCTCGCCGCGGAAGTCGAACCGCCAGCGGCCGTGCGGCCAGATCGCGGAGGCGATGCCGACACGGTCCCCGCTCAGGTCCAGGGCCCGGCCCTGTTCCACGTGGAGCTCGACGAAGGCGCCGATGCGGGCGAGCCGTTCGGGGTCGGCCCCGATGGCCTCGGGGTCGTAGCCGGCGGCCTCCATGGCCTGGGGCAGGCCGATGCCGTCGGCGTCGCGGAGCTCGTACGCCTTCTCCTTGGTCAGCTGCCCGGCGGCGAGCCGGGAGCCGACGCAGGCGAGGCCGAAGCGGGCCCCTTCCTCGTCACCGAAGTTGGTGATGGCCAGCGGCCTGGAGAACTCCGCTCCCCTGCTGCGGAGTTCGTCCAGGGCCGCGAAGGAGGACACCACCCCGAGGGGGCCGTCGAAGGCCCCGCCGTCGGGGACGGAGTCCAGGTGCGAGCCGGTGACCACGGCGTCCCCCGCGAGGGGGTCGCCGAGCCAGGCCCACTGGTTGCCGTTGCGGTCGGTCTCGTACGTCAGCCCGCGCGCCTCGGCCTGCTCCTGGAACCAGGTCCGGCAGTCGGCGTCGGCCCCGCTCCAGGCGTAGCGGCGGTACCCGCCGCTGTCGGCGTGGCGGCCGACGGGTGCGAGCTCGGCCCACATCTCGTGGAAGGTCACGCGGAGTCGCCCTCGCGCATCGGGACCCGCACGCCGCGCTCGTCGGCGACCGACTCCGCGATGTCGTAGCCGGCGTCGACGTGGCGGATGACGCCCATGCCCGGGTCGTTGGTGAGGACGCGGCGGATCTTCTCGCCGGCGAGCTTGGTGCCGTCGGCGACGGTGACCTGGCCGGCGTGGATGGAGCGGCCCATGCCGACGCCGCCGCCGTGGTGGATCGAGACCCAGGAGGCGCCGGAGGCGACATTGACCATGGCGTTGAGCAGCGGCCAGTCGGCGATGGCGTCCGAGCCGTCGAGCATGGCCTCGGTCTCGCGGTACGGGGAGGCCACCGAGCCGCAGTCGAGGTGGTCGCGGCCGATGACCAGCGGGGCGGCGAGGGTGCCGTCGGCGACCATCTCGTTGAAGCGCTCGCCGGCCTTGTCGCGCTCGCCGTAGCCGAGCCAGCAGATGCGCGCGGGCAGGCCCTGGAAGTGGACGCGCTCGCCCGCCATCTTGATCCAGCGGTGCAGGGACTCGTTCTCGGGGAAGAGCTCCAGCATCGCCTTGTCGGTCTTGTGGATGTCCGAGGCCTCGCCGGACAGCGCCGCCCAGCGGAAGGGGCCCTTGCCCTCGCAGAACAGCGGTCGGATGTAGGCGGGGACGAAGCCGGGGAAGGCGAAGGCGCGGTCGTAGCCGGCCAGCTGGGCCTCGCCGCGGATGGAGTTGCCGTAGTCGAAGACCTCGGCGCCGGCGTCCATGAAGCCGACCATGGCCTCGACGTGCCGGGCCATGGACTCGCGGGCGCGGGTGGTGAAGCCGGCCGGGTCCTTGGCGGCGTAGGCGGCCATGTCGTCGAAGTCGACGCCGACGGGGAGGTACGCGAGCGGGTCGTGGGCCGAGGTCTGGTCGGTCACGATGTCGATGGGCGCGCCCTCGGCCAGCATCTGCGGGAGCAGCTCGGCGGCGTTGCCGAGGAGGCCGATGGAGAGGGGCTTGCGGGCGTCGCGGGCCTCGACGGCCAGCTGGAGGGCGTGGCGGAGGTTGTCGGCCTTGACGTCCAGGTAGCGGTGCTCGATGCGGCGGTCGATGGCGCGCGGGTCGACGTCGATGCAGATGGCGACGCCGTCGTTCATCGTCACGGCCAGGGGCTGGGCGCCGCCCATGCCGCCGAGGCCGGCGGTCAGGGTGATGGTGCCGGCGAGGGTGCCGTCGAACTTCTTGGCCGCGACGGCCGCGAAGGTCTCGTAGGTGCCCTGGAGGATGCCCTGGGTGCCGATGTAGATCCACGAGCCGGCCGTCATCTGGCCGTACATGGTGAGGCCGAGGTGCTCCAGGCGGCGGAACTCCTCCCAGTTGGCCCAGTCGCCCACCAGGTTGGAGTTGGCGAGCAGGACGCGCGGCGCCCACTCGTGGGTCTGCATCACGCCGACCGGGCGGCCGGACTGGACGAGCATCGTCTCGTCCTGCTTGAGGGTCTGGAGGGTGCGGACCATGGCGTCGTACGAGCGCCAGTCGCGGGCGGCCTTGCCGGTGCCGCCGTAGACGACGAGCTTGTCGGGGTGCTCGGCGACCTCGGGGTCGAGGTTGTTCTGGAGCATCCGCAGCGCGGCCTCCTGCTGCCATCCCAGGGTGCTGAGCTCGCTGCCTCGCGCGGCACGTACGGGGCGGGGTCCTGACATGGCGTTGCCTCCTCCGATGTTGGTCAATCTATTCACATCCTGACTCCCTGAATAGATTCAGTCAACAGCTGCGGGCCGACCCGCCGGGTGATTGGCTGACGGACATGGCTGTCGAGACGCACACGGCGGCGGGCGCGGCGGGCGCCGCGGCGCGCCGGGACCTGGCCGTACGGGCCGCGGTCGAGCAGGGTCTGGTGGGCGGGACGGATGCCGCGGAGCCCCTGGTCTGCCTGCTGGACGTGACCGGGATCCGCTCCTCCGTCGCCGCCCTGACCAGCGCCTTCGCAGCCGCGGTGGCGCCCGGCACCCCCGTCCTGCACGCCTTCGCGGTGAAGGCGTGCCCGCTCGTGCCGGTGCTGCGGCTGCTCGCGGACGGCGGCCTCGGCTGCGAGGTCGCGAGCCCCGGCGAGCTGGCGCTGGCCCGGGCGGCCGGGGTGCAGCCGGAGCGGACCGTGCTGGACTCCCCCGCCAAGACCGTGGCCGAGCTGCGCGAGGCGCTGGCGCTCGGGATCGCCGTCAACGCCGACAACCCGGAGGAACTGGAACGCCTGGACGCGCTGGTCGCCGAAGCCCCCACGGCGGCCCCTCTGGGGATCCGGATCAACCCGCAGACGGGCGCGGGCACGATCGACGCCCTCTCCACGGCCACCGCGACGTCGAAGTTCGGGATCGCGCTGCGGGACCCCGGGGCGCGCGAGTGGCTCGTCCGGGCCTTCCTGGACCGGCCGTGGCTGACCCGGCTGCACACCCACTCGGGCTCCCAGGGCGTGCCCCTGCCCCTGATCGCGGAGGGGGTCCGCGTCCTCCACTGCCTGGCGGAGGAGATCAACGCGGCGGCCGGCCGCCGCCAGGTCGACACCCTCGACATCGGCGGGGGCCTGCCGGTGAACTTCGCGTCGGACGCCGAGACCCCGACGTACGCGCAGTACGTGGCGGCCCTCCGCGAGGCCGCCCCGGCGCTCTTCTCGGGCCGCTACGGCCTGGTGACGGAGTTCGGCAGGTCCCTGCTGGCCAAGCACGGGCTGGTGCTCTCCCGGGTCGAGTACACGAAGGCCACCGGGGGCCGCCCGATCGCCCTCACGCACGCCGGGGTCCAGCTGGCGACCCGTACGGTCTACGCACCGGCGGCGTGGCCGCTGCGGATCCTGCCGTACGACGCGAAGGGCACCCCGAAGACGGGCCCGCCCGTCGCCCAGGACATCGCGGGCCCGGCGTGCTTCGCGGGCGACCTGCTGGCGACGGCCCGGGAACTGCCGGAACTGGCTCCGGGGGACCTGGTGGCGGTCCCGGACACGGGCGCGTACTTCTTCACGGCCCACTACGGCTACAACAGCCTTCCGCGCCCGGCGGTCCACGGCTTCACCACGATGCCCGGGGGCACGGTCCGTTTCGCCCTGGCCCGCCCGGCCCAGTCGGCGGCATCGATCGTGGCGGAGGCGGGGGGCGGTGAGCGGGACGCGCTGGTGTGACCGGGGCGACGGAGACCGCTGACCGGCACCGGCGGCCACCGCCACCAAGGCCGCTCGGGCGAGGGCAGGAACGACGACCAGGGTGGTTCCTGGGCGGCACGGGGCATGCGGCCCCGCCACGCCCCTACTCCACGAACAGCCCCCGCGCCGCCGCCCGCGCGTCGAAGGCCTCCAGGCGGGCCTGTGCGTCCGGGAGGGCGTCCGCCATCGCCTCCAGCAGGACCCGCCCCAACAGCATCGGCGCGCACGCCGTGTCGAAGGCCAGCCCCGTCCCGACGGGCGCCGGGATCAGCAGGTCCGAGTGGCGGGCCACCGGCGCGAAGGGCGATTCGGCGACCGTCACCACGGTCAGCCCGGCCGCCCGCGCGTGCTCCAGCGCCTCCGCCACCTCCCGGGGGTGGCGCGGCAGCGCGAAGCACAGCAGCGCCGAGGCCCCCGCGCCGGCGGCCGCGTCGATGCGGTCGGCGAGCATCGAGCCGCCCTCGTCGAGGAGGCGTACGTCCGGGTGCACCTTGGCGGCGAAGTACGCGAACCCGCGCGCCTGCGACGACGCCGCCCGCAGCCCGAGCACCGGCAGCGGGGCCGACGCGGCGAGCAGCCGCCCCGCCTCCTCCACCGGCGCGGGATCGGCGAGCATCTCCGCCAGCTGCCGCAGGTTCTCGATCTCGCCCAGGACGGCCTGCTGGTACTCGTTGTACGCGTCCCCCTGCGCGGCCTCGACCCGCTCGGCGGGAGCCACCTCGCGCAGGTGCCGGCGCAGTGCGGGATATCCGTCGAAGCCCAGGGCCACCGCGAACCGGGTCACCGACGGCTGGCTCACCCCGGCCAGCTCGGCGAGCTCGACGCTCGACAGGAAGGGCACCTCCGCCGCCCCGCGGACCATGCAGTGCGCGATGCGCCGCTGCGTCGGCGTCAGCCGGTGCCCCTCGAACAGCTTCTGCAGCCGCGCGGCCGGGCTGTCGCTCATTCCCGTCCCCTCCGTCCCCGTCGATCCATTCAGTCACCGAGCACTCTGCATGTGGTTATGCAGCACGGCAAGCCGCGCCCGCGATGCGGATGGGGCGGACACGGCGGATACGGGGGCTAGCCCCAGTGCCGGGGCCCGCGGCGCTTCCTACGGTGGGGGTATGGACGCCCACGCCCAAGAGCTGAAGAAGGAACTCGACGCCACGCTGGACGCCCGGCGGGAGCTGGGTCCGGAGTACGAGGCCGCGCTGGTGGACTCGTTCGTCGAGAAGGTCGACACCCAGGTCCGACGGCGCCTCGCGGAGGAACGCCTGTCCGCGGCCCGCGGCGACACCCGCCCCGCCGCCTCGTCGGCGGACGGGAACTTCGGCGAACGCTTCGGCTTCGCGATCATCACGCTGGTGCTGGCGGTCCCGCTGTCGGCCATCGCCGCCGCGCAGGCGCACTTCAGCGGTCTTCTGGTCGCCTGGGCCGGGATCGTGGGCGTGAACTTCATCCACGCCAACAAGCGCTTCCGGCGCCGGTCCGCCGCATAGGCAGATGCGCGGGGACCGCCGCACCCTCGGTTGCCCGAGGGGCGGGACGACGGCGGTCCCCGCGAAGGACACGGCCGGGTCAGGGCCGTCCGCGTCCGTGACGTCCGCGCGGTCCGGGAGCCGCTCCGGAGGTGCGCGTACGCCGTTCGGTGGTGCCGGCCGGGCTCCGGTCTCCCGGTCTTCCCTGCCGACGACCACCACTGTGCCCCAGCCGTGTTAAGCCGGTGCTGCCGTCACGTGTCGTGCCCGTACCGTTTGCACGAAGGCCACGCGCGGCCCGTACGGGCTACTTGGGCGACTTGGCCAGGAAGGCCAGCAGGTCCTGACGGCTCACCACACCGGTGGGCTTGCCCTCGACGAGCACGATCGCCGCGTCCGCCTCGCCGAGCACCGCCATCAGCTCGGACACCGGCTCGCCGGAGCCGACCTGCGGCAGCGGGGAGCTCATGTGCTTCTCCAGCGGGTCGGTCAGGGAGGCCCGCTGCGCGAACAGCGCCGCCAGCAGCTCCTTCTCGACCACGGAGCCGATGACCTCGGCGGCCATCACGTCCGGGTGACCGGCGCCCGGCTTGACGATCGGCATCTGCGAGACGCCGTACTCCCGCAGGACCTCGATGGCCTCGCCGACGGTCTCCTCGGGGTGCATGTGGACGAGGGAGGGGATGCCGCCCTCCTTGTCGTTCAGCACGTCACCGATGCGCGCGGCGGGGCCGGCCTCCTCCAGGAAGCCGTGTCCCGCCATCCACTCGTCGCTGAAGATCTTGCTGAGGTAGCCGCGGCCGCTGTCGGGCAGCAGGACGACGACCACGTCGTCCGGGCCGAGCCCCTCGGCGGCCTTCAGCGCCGCGACGACCGCCATGCCGCAGGAGCCGCCGACGAGCAGGCCCTCCTCCTTGGCGAGGCGGCGGGTCATCTGGAAGGAGTCCTTGTCCGACACCGCGATGATCTCGTCGGTGACGTTCGGGTCGTAGGCGGTCGGCCAGAAGTCCTCGCCGACGCCCTCGACCAGGTACGGCCGGCCCGAGCCGCCGGAGTAGACCGAGCCCTCGGGGTCGGCGCCGATGACCTTGACCTTGCCGCCGGACACCTCCTTGAGGTAGTTGCCGGTACCGGAGATCGTGCCGCCCGTGCCGACGCCCGCGACGAAGTGGGTGATCTTCCCGTCCGTCTGCTCCCACAGCTCGGGACCGGTGGTCTCGTAGTGCGAACGGGGGTTGTTCGGGTTGCTGTACTGGTCGGGCTTCCAGGCGCCGGGCTCGCGCGCGAGGCGGTCGGACACGTTGTAGTACGAGTCCGGGTGCTCGGGGTCGACGGCGGTCGGGCAGACCACGACCTCGGCGCCGTACGCGCGCATCACGTTGATCTTGTCCATGGACACCTTGTCAGGGCAGACGAAGATGCACTTGTAGCCCTTCTGCTGGGCCACGATGGCGAGTCCTACACCCGTGTTGCCGCTGGTCGGCTCCACGATGGTGCCGCCGGGCTTGAGGGCTCCGCTCTGCTCGGCGGCCTCGATCATCCGTACGGCGATCCGGTCCTTCACGGATCCACCGGGATTGAAGTACTCGACCTTCGCAAGGACGGTGGCCTGCAGGCCTTCGGTCACACGGTTGAGCTTCACCAGCGGGGTGTTGCCGACGAGGCTGATCATCGAGTCGTGGAATTGCACCATGTTCTCCAAGGAGGGGACTCCACGGGTTCTCCGGGAGGTCTGGCCAGAGTATGCGTAAAGGGATTGGCCGACCGTGCGTACGGGGCAGGTAGGGATCAATGAGGACCGAGGAGGTGGCCTGAAGGGTGTCCAGGGCGAGAACGGCCCGCCGGATCGCGGCGGGGGCAGCGTACGGCGGAGGCGGACTCGGACTGGTCGGGGCCGCCGCGGTGGGTCTGGTGCTGGCCGAGGTGCAGTTCGCCAAGCGCACGGTGGGCACCGGTCTGGGCGATCCGCCGCGCGCCGACGGGCTGTACGGCAGCGAGTTCGGCGGCCCGGAACAGAGCCCGGGACCGCTGCGTCTGGGCATGCTGGGCGATTCCACGGCCGCGGGACTCGGCGTACGGCGGGCCCGGCAGACGCCGGCGGCCCTGCTGGCGTCCGGGCTGGCGGCGGTGGCCGAGCGCCCGGTGGAGCTGCGCAACGTGGCCCTGTCGGGGGCCATGTCGGACGATCTGGACCGGCAGGTGGGGCTGCTGCTGAACGACGAGACCCCCGCCCCGGACGTCTGCGTGATCATGATCGGGGCGAACGACGTGACGCGCCGGATGCCGCCGACGCAGTCCGTGCGCTGCCTGACCTCGGCCGTGCGGCGGCTGCGGATGGCGGGCGCCGAGGTCGTCGTGGGCACCTGCCCCGACCTGGGCACGATCGAGCCGGTGTACCAGCCGCTGCGCTGGATGGCCCGGCGGGTCTCGCGGCAGCTGGCCGCCGCGCAGACCATAGGAGTGGTCGCGCTGGGTGCCCGTACGGTCTCCATGGGCGACCTGCTGGGCCCGGAGTTCGCCGCGAACCCGCGCGAGATGTTCGGCCCGGACTCCTACCACCCTTCGGCGGAGGGGTACGCGACCGCCGCCATGGCCGTGCTGCCGACGCTGTGCGCGGCGCTCGGCCTGTGGCCGGAGTCGGACCGGCTGGACGTGTCCCGCGACGAGGACATGCTCCCGGTGGCGAAGGCAGCGTCCGCCGCGGCGGACCAGGCGGGCACGGAGGTCACGGCCGCCCGCGGTCCGTGGGTCCTCCTCAAGCACCGGCGCCGCCGCCGGGTACCGGGCGAGGACCCGACCCCCGCGCCCGGCTCCGGCACGGGTACCGCCGCCGGGGTCTCCGGCCCGGCCTGACCGCCCGCACCGGCCGCCCCGACCTCGCGCCCTCTCAGCCCCCCGCGCCTGAGGCGCGGGGCCGGGTTCGCTCTCCCCGCCCCGGCGGCGTTTTGCGGCGCGGGGTCCGGGGCAGGGCCCCAGCAGCGGCGCCGCACATCTCGACCTGCGGGCCCCGCCCGAGGGACCGCACCCGCGCGGGAGCGACCGGCATCACACTCCCACCCCGGTGACCTCGACCGTACGGGGCGGTAACTTCGCATGCGGTCCCGCAACGACGCACCCCTTGGAGTCCCGATGCCCGAAGCCGTCATCGTTTCCACCGCCCGCTCTCCCATCGGGCGCGCCGGCAAGGGGTCCCTCAAGGACGTCCGCCCGGACGACCTCACCGCGACGATCATCCAGGCCGCGCTCGCCAAGATCCCCGAGCTGGACCCGCGCCAGATCGACGACCTGATGCTCGGCTGCGGCCTGCCCGGCGGCGAGCAGGGTCACAACCTGGCCCGCATCGTGGCCGTGCAGATGGGCATGGACTACCTGCCGGGCACCACGATCACCCGCTACTGTTCCTCCTCGCTCCAGACCTCCCGCATGGCGCTGCACGCCATCAAGGCCGGCGAGGGCGACGTCTTCATCTCCGCGGGCGTCGAGACGGTCTCCCGGTTCGCGAAGGGCTCCTCGGACGGCCTGCCGGACACGCACAACCCGCTCTTCGCCGACGCGGAGGCCCGTACGGCCGCCGTCGCGCAGAGCGAGGGCTCCTCCTGGCACGACCCGCGCGAGGACGGCCTGATCCCGGACGCCTACATCTCGATGGGGCAGACCGCGGAGAACCTGGCCCGCCTCAAGGGCGTGACCCGCCAGGACATGGACGAGTTCGGCGTGCGCTCGCAGAACCTCGCCGAAGAGGCCATCAAGAACGGCTTCTGGGCCCGTGAGATCACCCCGGTCACCACCCCGGACGGCACGGTCGTCTCGACCGACGACGGCCCGCGCGCCGGCGTGACCCTGGAAGGCGTGCAGGGCCTCAAGCCCGTCTTCCGCCCCGACGGCCTGGTCACGGCCGGCAACTGCTGCCCGCTCAACGACGGCGCCGCGGCGCTGGTCATCATGAGCGACACCAAGGCCCGCGAGCTGGGTCTGACCCCGCTGGCCCGGATCGTCTCCACCGGCGTCACGGCCCTCTCCCCCGAGATCATGGGCCTGGGCCCGGTCGAGGCGTCGAAGCAGGCCCTGAAGCGGGCCGGCCTGACGGTCGGCGACATCGACCTGTTCGAGATCAACGAGGCCTTCGCGGCCCAGGTCATCCCGTCGTACCGGGACCTGGAGATCCCCCTCGACAAGCTGAACGTCAACGGCGGGGCCATCGCCGTCGGTCACCCCTTCGGGATGACCGGTGCCCGCATCACCGGCACTCTGATCAACGGCCTGCAGTTCCACGACAAGCAGTTCGGTCTCGAGACGATGTGCGTCGGCGGCGGCCAGGGCATGGCCATGGTCATCGAGCGCCTGAGCTAATTGGATCACGTCGGGTGCCCAGGCGCCGCAAGGGATCCCGCCGGATCCCTTGCGGCGTACCGGCCCCGGATCCAACCCCGTCGCGGCCTACCTGTGACCGAATCTCCCCCAGGATGTGACCTATCTCCTGGGGGATCGGCATTTGTGCAGGTCAGCAGCGGTTCAGGGGGCGCCGGTGTGACCAAAGCCCTGTCCAATTCGTGACGTAATGCACTGCACGCCATTCCCAGGTCGGGACACTCTGATGTAGGAAGTCGGGGGATCGAATCACCTCAGGAGTTAGTCAGTGAGCGCCATGTCTCTTGCCCTGCTGCTGACCACTGCCGCCGCCGCGGCCGTGGGCGCTGCTGCGCTGCACGCCGTCCACGGTCTGCGCAAGCAGGTCACCGCCCTGCGCACCGAGCTGGCGGCGCCGGTCCGGCACCGCGGTGCGACCGTCCCGCACGCCCGCGGCGCCGTGGAGTCCCCCGCCGCCGAGATACGAGCCGCCGTGGCCGAGGCCCTGGCCGAGGAGCGCGAGCGGGAGCTGGCCGAGGCGCGCGCCTTCTGGGCCGCGCAGGAGGCCCGCGACGCCGCCGACGCCCCGTCGCTGCTGGGCGGCCTGGCCGGGCTCGGCGAGGACAGCCCCGTCTTCCTGCCCCGGCAGGCCGACATGGTGGGTCTGGAGCCCGTCCTGGGCGAGGAGGTCCTCGACGAGCTCCCCGGCTACCCCGAGGACTCGGCCGAGCTGGCCGCCGCCCGCCGGCGCCACCCCTCGCACCCCGACTTCGTACCGGTCCAGGCCTCGCACCCCGGCGCCGACCACGAGCGCACCGTGAGCCGCCTGGAGGAGCTCGCGGAGGCCCGTACGGCCCTCGCCGACGTCCGCCCCGGCCCGCTGGGCACGCTCGACGTGTACGTCTTCACCGACGGCACGACGCTGTGCATGACCCCCGGGCACCGGGAGACCGCCGAGCGCCTCGCCGAGGCCCTGCGTTCGGGCACCGCCCCGGTCCTGCTGGGCGGCTCGGGCATCTCCGGCGCCTACGCGCTGACCTTCTCCTGCGGTGACTCCGAGGACCCCGACAGCAACGTCTACATCCTCGCGGACCGCGTCATCGCATCGCTCTGATCTCCGCCTGCTCCACCAGCCCCACGGCCTCGTCCAGCACCTCGGACGGGGCCGTCGCGCCGTCCGGGCCGGCCGTCGCGGCGCGCAGCGCCTCGGCGAGGTCCAGCCCGGCCACGGCCACCTGGTCCCCGACGACGAACAGGCCGGCGTCCGGCAGCTCCCGCGGCGCCCGTTCGGGGGTCTCCAGCCGCTGCGCCCGTACGGAGAGCTCGCGGGCCAGTTCCAGGGCCACGGCGGCGGCTCCCTGCTGCAGGCGGCTCTGCGGCGCGGCCCGCAGCCGGTCGGCGAAACGTTCCACGACGGCGGTCAGGGGCGAAGTATCAAGCACCCGGCCGACCTTACGCGCCGCCCGGGCACCATTGCCAACGGGCGAACTCTCCGGCACGGTGGCGTGAAGAGAACAGCACGGCGATACCTCCGGAGGCGCCCATGTCCGTAGAGTTCTCCGAACAGACACACCGCAACATGATCGACAGAATCCCCCAGACCACCGGTCGTGAGGTCTCCGACTGGCTCCGCACCGTCGACGAGGGCCCCTCACTCGTCCGGTTCGAGGAGAAGGTCAGCTGGCTCCGCGGCGCGCACGAGCTGTCGTACGGTCAGGCCAAGGCGATCATCCACGAGTACGACCTGCGCAGAGCAGCGCGCCGGTTCGGCTGACCCCCTCCCCCGACCCCCGTTCCCCGGACGCGGGAAGGCCCCGCGAGCGGTGTGCTCGCGGGGCCTTCCCCATGCCGTGTACCGCGCCGCAGGCCGAGGTGGCCTGCGGGTCCTGCTAGTCGTCGCCCGAGAGGATCGAGAAGATGCGCAGCATCTCCACGTAGATCCACGCCAGGGTGACGGTGAGTCCGAGGGCCGCCAGCCAGGCCTCGTCGCGCGGGGCGCCGTAGGCGATGCCGTCCTCGACCTGCTTGAAGTCCAGGGCGAGGAAGCACGCGCCCAGGATGACGCCGATGGCACCGAACAGCAGGCCGAGGCCGCCGGTACGGAAGCCGAGGCCGTCACCGCCGCCGAAGACCGCGAACAGCGTGTTCGTGAGCATCAGGAGGACGAAGCCGAGGGTCGCAGCCATCACGAAGCCGTAGAAACGGCGCGTGACGCGGATCCAGCCCATCTTGTACCCGAGGAGCACGGCGGCGAAGACGCACATCGTGCCCATGACGGCCTGGATGACCACGCCGGGGCTGAGGTAGGTGCTGACGGCGGCGCTGATGACCCCGAGGAAGACACCCTCGAACGCCGCGTAGCCGAGGATCAGGCCGGGGACGGCCTTGCGCTTGAAGGACTGAACGATCACCAGGATGAAGGCGACCAGGGCCGCGGCGAAGCCGATGGCGTACGACTTGCCGAGGTTGGCCGGGTCGACCGGCAGCAGCACCCAGGAAAGGGTCGCCGTGACGATGAGCGTGCCGAGCGTCATGGCCGTACGGCTCACGACGTCGTCCATGGTCATCGCGTCGGCGCGCGCCGGTGCCTGCGGCATCCCCGTGGTCGGGTCGGTCGCGTACGGGTTCGTCGCGTACGGGTTGGTCCCGGCCTGCTGGTGCTGCGGCGTCGCAAAGCCCGCGTGGCCACCGTTGTCGCGGCTGAACCCCCGTCGCGAGAAGACCGGGTTACTGCTCCTCATCTCACTCCTCCGTGGCCGCCGAGCGCGGCCTTGCAACAAGAGTAATGCGCTCGCAAAGAAAGCACCCTACTGCTGGAGGAGGATCTTAGGAGAAGGCAGGGCGAAGCGCAGGAGATAAAGAGCGGGCCTCGCGAGAACTGCGGAGTGCCCGGAGCCGGACTTGAACCGGCACGGCCCGAAGGCCAGCGAGGTTTAAGCTCGCCGTGTCTGCATTCCACCATCCGGGCAGGGCGTGGCGGCCCCCGTGGAAAAAGCCTTCGACGCTTGATCCGAGCCTATCCGTAACGCCGTCGCCGCTGACCGGCCGTCAACCCGATGTTGTCTGATTTTATTGGCGCTTGAGGGTTCGTCAGGCCCGAGAATGCACGGTCGGCCCGTTCGGGACGCCGCTCACCACCTGTACGGGATTGACGGGATTTCGACGGCCGCGCCACCCCGCGCGCCACCCTCCCCGCCACCCCGGGCCACCGCCCCGCGGATCAGGGCTCCTGTCATACCAGAGGAGGAGGCGCGACGCTCCTTGTCAGACTCCAGTGGGCCGGGAAACAAGCTCGACGGCTGATCCGGAGCGGGGGTGCGCGCGGCGAGGATGGGAACGTCCCCGCACCGCAGATCGAGGAGCCGTCCTGTGACCACCATGAACTACGCCCCGCACACCACCCAGGCCGTGGCCGCCCGCGCCACCGGCCTCTCCAAGGTGTACGGCCAGGGCGAGACCCAGGTGGTCGCCCTGGACAACGTCTCGGTGGACTTCGGGCAGGGGCAGTTCACCGCGATCATGGGCCCCTCGGGCTCCGGCAAGTCCACGCTGATGCACTGCGTCGCCGGCCTGGACACCTTCTCCGCCGGCTCCGTCCGCATAGGCGAGACCGAGCTCGGCGCCCTCAAGGACAAGCAGCTCACCCAGCTGCGCCGGGACAAGATCGGCTTCATCTTCCAGGCCTTCAACCTGCTGCCGACGTTGACGGCCCTGGAGAACATCACGCTCCCCATGGACATCGCCGGCCGCAAGCCCGACCAGCAGTGGCTGGACAACGTGATCAGCATGGTCGGCCTCACCGGCCGGCTGAGCCACCGCCCCACCCAGCTCTCCGGCGGCCAGCAGCAGCGCGTGGCCGTGGCCCGCGCCCTGGCCTCCCGCCCCGAGATCATCTTCGGTGACGAGCCCACCGGAAACCTCGACTCCCGCTCCGGCGCCGAGGTCCTCGGCTTCCTGCGCAACTCGGTGCGCGAGCTCGGCCAGACCGTCGTGATGGTCACCCACGACCCGGTGGCCGCCTCCTACGCGGACCGCGTCATCTTCCTGGCCGACGGCCGGATCGTCGACGAGATGTACGGGCCCACCGCCGACGGCGTGCTCGACCGCATGAAGGCGTTCGACGCCAAGGGCCGCACCAGCTGACCGGGATCTCCCTCCCCGCGCCCTCCTCCAGACCCCAGCCCCAGGACTGAGATCCCCCATGTTCCGTACCGCCCTGCGCAACGTCCTCGCGCACAAGGCCCGGCTGCTGATGACGGTCCTCGCCGTCACCCTCGGCGTCGCCTTCGTCTCCGGCACCCTCGTCTTCACCGACACCCTCAAGAAGTCCCTCTCCGGCCAGTCCGCCAAGAGCTACGAAGGCGTGGCCGTCTCCGTCACCTCGTACGGCCAGGGCCGCGGCGAGAACGGCGAGCGGGAGGGCGAGCCCGGCCTCAGCCAGCAGACCCTCGACAAGGTCAGGGCCCTCGGCGGGGTCGAGTCCGTCTCCGGCCGCGTCTCCGGCTTCGCCGGCGTGGGCGACGAGAACGGCAAGCTGATCGGCGCCGGCTGGTCCAACAAGGGCTCCAACTACGCCCCCGCCAAGGACGGCAAGGACCCGCACTACGCCTTCGTCCAGGGCGCCGGCCCGGCCAAGGCCGAGGAGATCGCGCTCGACCGGGCCACCGCGGACGCGGGCGGCTACCACGTCGGCGACAAGGTCCGCGTCGCCACCAACGGCCCGGTCAAGGAGTACTCCCTCGCCGGCGTCTTCACCACCGAGGACGGCGCCGTCCAGGCCGGCGGCAGCCTCGTGCTGTTCGACACCAAGGTCGCCCAGGAGCTCTACCTCAAGCCCGGCTACTTCCAGGAGCTGTCGGTGGCCGCCAAGGCCGGCGTCCCCGCCGACCAGCTGCTCGCCGAGATCAAGCCGCTGCTCGACGACAAGCACACCAAGGCGCAGACCGGCGCGGCACTCGCCAAGGAGCAGGCCGAGCAGATCGAGAAGGGCCTGAGCAACATGAGCACCATGCTGCTCGTGTTCGCCGGCATCTCGCTCTTCGTCGGGGTCTTCCTGATCTACAACACCTTCACCATGCTGGTCACCCAGCGCACCAAGGAGCTGGCCCTGCTGCGCGCCGTCGGCGCGAACCGCGGCCAGGTCGTGCGCTCGGTCCTCGCCGAGGCCCTGGTCGTCGGCGCCGTGTCCGCCGCCATCGGCCTGCTCAGCGGCCTCGGCCTGGCGATCGGCATGCGCTCCCTGATCGGCTCCTTCGGCGCCAAGCTGCCGGGCGGCGACCTCGTGGTCGCCCCGGGCACGATCATCGCGGCCCTGGTCATCGGCGTCCTGGTCACCACGCTGGCCGCGCTGCTGCCCGCCTGGCGCACCGGCCGGATCGCCCCCGTCGCCGCCATGGGCAGCGCCCACCTGCCGGCTTCGGCGAAGTCCCTCCTCGTGCGCAACGTCATCGGCTCCGTCATCGGCGTCCTCGCCGTCGGCCTGGTCCTGCTGGGCGTGGACAAGGGCGGCTCCACCGGCCGCATGATCATGGGTGCGGGCGCGTTCTTCATGCTCATCGGCCTGATCGTGCTGCTGCCGCTGCTCTCGAAGCCGGTCATCTCGGCGGTCCGCCCCCTGCTCCAGAAGGTGTTCGGGGTTCCCGGCAAGCTGGCCGCGCAGAACGCCGTCCGCAACCCGCGCCGCACCGCCGTCACCGCCGCCTCCCTGGCGATCGGCCTGACCCTGGTCACCACCCTGTCCGTGCTCGGCATCACCGTCGGCAAGGTCGTCGACCGCATGAGCACCGAGAAGCTCAAGGCGGACTACCGGGTCTCCATGGCGGGCGACATGGGCAGCCTGGACAAGTCGGTGGCCGAGACCCTGGCCAAGGCTCCCGGCATCAAGGCGGTCTCCCCGCAGACGGCGGGCCTCCTCAAGATCGGCGAGGACTTCCGCGCGACCTCCGGTGTCACCCCCGGCGCCATCGAACAGATGCTCAACATCGAGGTCGTCAGCGGGTCGCTGGACGCCCTCGGCAAGGGCGAGCTGGCGGTCGCCGAGAAGACCGCCAAGAAGGCGAACCTGGCCGTCGGCTCCACGCTCCGGGTCCAGTTCGACGACGGCGAGCAGAGCACCCTGAAGGTCGGCGCGGTCTACGCGGACCTGGAGGGCCTGCTCTCCCCGTACGTCATCGACAACAAGATCCTCAGCGCCCACACCGAGGAGCAGTACACCCCTGAGGTGTACGTCAACGTCGACGGCGGAGCCTCCGCGGCCGGCCAGCAGAAGGTCGTCGACGCCCTCGGCAAGAACCCGGCCATCACCGTCGCCACCCAGCAGGACATGCGCAACGAGATGGGCGGCGTGATCAACACGATGCTGAACGTCATGTACGGCCTGCTCGGCATGGCGCTGATCATCTCGGTGCTCGGTGTGGTCAACACCCTGGCGATGTCCGTCTTCGAGCGGACCCAGGAGATCGGCATGCTCCGGGCGATCGGCCTCGACCGCAGCCGGGTGAAGAACATGATCCGCCTGGAGGCCGTGGTGATCTCGCTCTTCGGCGCGGTCCTGGGTGTCGCCATCGGCGTCTTCCTCGCCTGGGCGGTCGGCACCACCCTCGCGAAGGCCATGCCGAACTACGAGCTGGTCCTCCCGTGGGACCGGATCGGCATCTTCCTCCTGCTGGCCGCCGTGGTCGGCGTCCTGGCCGCCATGTGGCCGGCCCGCAGCGCCGCCCGCCTGAACATGCTGACGGCCATCAAGACCGAGTAGCGGGAGCGGGACACGGAACGACACCGAGACAGGGCCCCGGGGCAACACGCCCCGGGGCCCTGCCCGTTGTGCACATACGTTTCCGCTACGGGGTTCCCGCCACCCCCCAGGTGCGCAGCCGCAGCGGCAGGCCCGAGTCGCCGTCCGCCGCCGACTTGACCGCGAGGACCTGGTTGACGCCGAGCCTGCCGTGCTCGAAGCCGAGGGCGGAGGCCGCCATGTAGAGCTGCCAGACCCGGGCCCGGCCCGGCGAGGTCAGCCGGACCGCCTCGTCCCAGTGCTCCTGGAGCCCCGCCACCCAGGCCCGCAGGGTCAGCGCGTAGTGCTCGCGCAGCGCCTCCACGTCGCGGACCTCGAAGCCGGCCCGTTCCAGCTCGCCGACGGTGGTGCCGAGCGGGGAGAGCTCGCCGTCGGGGAAGACGTAGGCGTCGATGAACTCGTCGATGCGGTACGCCTCCTCGTCGGACTCCGGCGGGCGGGCGATCTGGTGGTTCAGCAGCCGCCCGCCGGGGCGCAGCAGGGCGTGCAGGGTGCGGGCGTACTCCCGGTAGCGGTCGGATCCGACGTGTTCGGCCATCCCGATGGAGGAAATCGCGTCGTAGGGGCCGTCCCTGACGTCCCGGTAGTCCTGGATGCGCAGCTCGACGAGGTCGGCCAGGCCCGCCTCGGCGACCCGCTTGCGGCCGTACGTCGCCTGCTCGCGCGAGAGCGTGATCCCGGTGACCCGGACCCCGTACTCGCGGGCCGCGTGCAGCGCCATGGAGCCCCAGCCGCAGCCGACGTCGAGGAGGCGGTCGCCGGGCCGCAGGGCGAGCTTGCGGCACACCAGGTCGAGCTTGTCCCGCTGGGCCTGCTCCAGGGTGGAGCCGGGGCTCCAGTAGGCGCAGGAGTACACCATCGAGGGGCCGAGCACCCGCTCGTAGAAGTCGTTTCCGACGTCGTAGTGGTGGCTGATGGCCTGGCGGTCGCGCCCTTTGCTGTGCCGCGTCCCGCCGCGCCGGGTCGCCTCCTCGGCGGGGGGCGTGGGCGGCGGCAGGGGGCCGGCGAGCGCGATCAGCTCCCGTACGGCCGCCCGGTGCGCCGGGTCCCGCCAGGTGGCCCCCGGCAGGTCGGGCAGCCGGGGCAGTCGGGGCAGCCGCGGGAGGCCCGCGATGCCCTTGCGGGCCGGCCGGGGACCCGGACGGCCACCCGGCGCGGCGGCGGCCGCGGGGGATGGTTCCTGGCCCGCCGTGGGCGTCCCCGCGGTCCCGGCGGGGGCGGTGGGGGCGGCGGGCAGGGGGTCGCGGACGCGTTCCCACAGGACCCCCGCCACCCGGTCCAGGAGGGCGAACAGGTCGCCGTCGACGGTCAGTTCCCCCGCCACCCATGCGCGCGCCAGGCCCAGCTCCCCGGGCTTCCACAGCACCCGCCGCAGGGCGCGGCGGTCGTGGACGACGAGCACGGGGCCGCCCGGCGGCCCGGCCTCGCTGCCGTCCCAGGCCCGGACGCGCACCGGCAGCGGGGCACCCAGCAGTGTCTCGGCAACAGCGGCCAGCCGCGGCGCGGCGTCGGTCATGGCGCACCTCCACAAAAGGTCCGACCCATCGGTCTACCCATCCGGGGCCCCGGGTACGCCGAAGGGGCCGCCCGCACCACGGATGGCGGGCGGCCCCTTCGGGGACGTGCAGGTACTGCTCAGGGTCCTGCCGGCTGGCGCCGGGTCAGGAAGCCTTGGCCTTCTGGGCCGTGGCGGCCGGAGCCGGGGCCGGCTTGGCGGCCTCGTAGAACTCCTCGCGGGGAGTTTCGAGAGCACCCAGCGAGACGACCTCGCGCTTGAGGAACATGCCGAGGGTCCAGTCGGCGAAGACGCGGATCTTGCGGTTCCAGGTCGGCATGGCCATGCCGTGGTAGCCACGGTGCATGTACCAGGCGAGCCGGCCCTTGAGCTTGATCTTCATCTTGCCCATGACGATCATCGCGACGCCCTTGTGGAGGCCGAGGCCCGCCACCGCACCCTTGTTGGAGTGCGCGTACTCGGCCTGCGGGAAGCCCCGCATGCCCGAGATGACGTTGTCGCCGAGGACCTTGGCCTGGCGCAGCGCGTGCTGGGCGTTCGGCGGGCACCAGGCGTTCTCGACGCCGGCCTTGCGGGCGGCCATGTCGGGAACCTGGGCGTTGTCGCCGGCGGTCCAGATGTAGTCGGTGCCCGTGACCTGGAGGGTCGGCTGGGCGTCGACGTGACCGCGGGGGCCGAGCGGGAGGCCGTAGCGGGCCAGCACCGGGTTGGGCTTGACGCCGGCGGTCCACACGATGGTGTTGGAGTCGACCTCGAGGCCGTTCTTCAGCACCACGTGGCCGTCCACGCAGGAGTCCATGGAGGTGTTGAGGTAGATCTCGATGCCGCGGGACTCGAGGTGCTCCTTGCCCCAGGTGCCGAGCTTGGGCCCGACCTCGGGAAGGATCTTGTCGGCCGCGTCGACCAGGATGAAGCGCATGTCCTCGCGCTTGATCGTGGAGTAGTACTTCGCGGCGTCGCGGGCCATGTCCTCGACCTCGCCGATCGTCTCGGCACCGGCGAAGCCGCCGCCGACGAAGACGAAGGTGAGGGCCTTGCGGCGGACGTTCTCGTCCGTCGTGGATTCGGCCTTGTCGAGCTGTTCGAGGACGTGGTTGCGCAGGCCGATGCCCTCTTCGACGCCCTTCATGCCGATGCCCTGTTCGGCGAGGCCGGGGATCGGGAAGGTGCGGGAGACGGCGCCGAGCGCGACCACCAGGTAGTCGAAGGGCAGCTCGTACGCCTCGCCGACGAGCGGCGTGACGACGGCGACCTTGCGGTCCTGGTCGATGCTGGTGACCCGGCCGGTGAGAACCTCTGCCTTGGGCAGCACGCGTCGCAGCGGGACGACGACGTGCCGAGGCGAGATGCTGCCTGCGGCCACTTCAGGGAGGAAGGGCTGGTAGGTCATGTACGAGCGCGGGTCGACGACCGTGACGGTCGCCTCGCCGTAGCGCATCTTCTTCATGATGCGCTTGGCTGCGTACAGGCCTACGTACCCACCTCCTACAACGAGGATCCTGGGACGCTCCGTGGTGCTCATGGAACGAGTATCCAGCACCCAAAGGGGTGTCGCTCGTGAGCCCCTTCACAAGGAGTCGGAAGGCCTCTGCTACACTCC
This sequence comes from Streptomyces sp. NPDC005533, assembly GCF_042871845.1. NCBI lineage: Bacteria > Bacillati > Actinomycetota > Actinomycetes > Kitasatosporales > Streptomycetaceae > Streptomyces > Streptomyces sp. NPDC005533. The sequence continues at coordinate 75,601 of NZ_JBIAJH010000014.1, forward strand.
GCCGCCCACGTGACGGACGTCATGGCGCGCAACGGGAACCACCGTGTCACGGGAGTCGTTGTTCACCCGTCCTGAACTGGCCTCCAAGGCCTGGAGCGGACTGGACCACAGGGGTTCGTCCATACCTCTGACGCGGAACCCGCAGCGTCCGCGGATCACACCAACGCGCGCGAAAAAGGGCCCGGGAGCCTCCGGAGAGGACCAAATGGCCCATCCGTCGGCCCCACAGGCCCCTTTTCCTTGTGAAGAACTTCACGAACTTTATGTGGATCACGGCCCCGAAGACCCCCCAACCCCAGGTTCGAAGGTCGTTCAGGCGATCGACCAGGCGATTGCGCCCAGCATCCCCCGTGAACCTGCGGCAGGTTGGCGCTGCACCAACGCATTGCGGGCGCGCGAGGCAGCGGCCGTCCTCGCCGAGGGCGGACCGTCTGAACGCAGAACACGGCGGCGGCGCTCCGGGGAACTCACCGGAGCGCCGCCGTTCGGCCGGGCAGCAGGTCAGGGATGCCGCCTGTCGGCCTCGACCTCTTCTGCCGTCTTCCATGCGATGCCGTCGAGGATGTCGTGCTCGGAGACGATGACCTCGGTGGCGCCGATCCTTTCCATGATCGCTAGGAGCACCAGCACGCCGGCCCCGATCACGTCCACCCGGCCCGGGTGCATCACGGGGATCGCCGCGCGCTCGGCGTGGGTCGCGGTCAGCATCCGCTCGCTGACCTCGCGGACCTGCTCGTAGGAGATCCGCGCGTGGTGGATCTCCGAGGAGATGTACTCCGGCAGGCCGAGGACGATCCCGGCGACCGTGGTCACCGAGCCGGCCAGGCCCACCAGGGTGCGCGCCTCGGCCAGCGGGACGCTCTCGGCGGCCAGGTCGAGGGCGGCCTCGATGTCGGCCCGCATCGCGGCGACCTGCGCCGGGGACGGCGGGTCGGTGACGACCCCGTCCACGACCAGGTGGCGCTCGGTCATCCGGACGCAGCCCACGTCCACCGAGCGGGCGGCGCGCACGCGGTCCTCGCCGACCACGAACTCGGTCGAACCGCCGCCGATGTCCACCACCAGGAACGGCCGTTCCAGGTGCTCGTGGGCGACGAGCTCCTTGGTGGCGCCGGTGAAGGAGAACTCGGCCTCCTGGTCGCCGGAGATCACCTCGGGCTCGACGCCCAGGATGTCCTTGACGCCCTGCACGAACACGTCGCGGTTCTCGGCGTCCCGGGAGGCGGAGGTGGCCACGAAGCGCACTCGCTCCGCGCCGAGCTCCTCGATGATCGCGGCGTACTCGCGGCAGGCGGCGAAGGTGCGCTCCAGCGCCTCCGGGGCGAGGCGCCCGGTCCGGTCCACGCCCTGGCCGAGGCGGACGATGATCATCCGCCGGTCCAGCTCGATCAGCTCGCCGGTGGCACCCGCGCCGGAGGCGCTGTCGGACACCGTGCAGTCCGCGACGAGGAGCCGGATGGAGTTCGTACCGCAGTCGATGGCCGCGACCCGGGTCACCGGGACTCCTCTTCCGTCTTCTCCCCGCACGGGGTGACGCAGGCGCCCTTGGCCCACCACTCGGGCAGCATCGCCAGGGCCTCGTCACCGAACGGGTTCACGCCCGGGCCCGCGGCCAGGGAGTGACCGACCAGCACGTGCAGGCACTTCACCCGGTCCGGCATCCCGCCGGCGCTCGGGAACCCCTGGAGCACCTCGATGGCGTCGCGGCGCCGGATGTAGTCCTCGTGCGCGGCCCGGTAGGCGGCGGCGAGCTCCGGGTCCTCGGCGAGCCGGGCCTGCATCTCCTTCATGACGCCGTTGGCCTCCAGCGTGCCGATCGCGGAGGCCGCGCGCGGGCACGTCAGGTAGTACAGCGTGGGGAAGGGGGTGCCGTCGGGGAGCCGCGGGGCGGTCTCCACCACGTCCGGCTGCCCGCAGGGGCAGCGGTGCGCGATGGCGCGCAGCCCGCGCGGCGGGCGGCCGAGCTGCTGCTCGAACGCCTCGATGTCCGCGTCGGTCGGCTCGGTCCGGTCGGTCTGGGGCGGGGGCGTCTGCATGCCTGGAGGAAGTCTCTTCGTTCGGTTCTCTGACGGATGGATCTGTTCAGTCGCCGGGGCGGTCGGCCTTGTCGACGCCGTCCCAGACGTTCGAGTACCAGGGACGGTCGGAGCCGGCCTGGCCGGTCCGGTGCGGTTCCTGGGGCTGGGCCCCGGGGTCGCTCATGATGTAGCCGATCTCCCCCGGACGCAGGAAGTGCAGGTGCCTGCGCGCCTGCTGCTCCGCGTAGGCGTCGTCCTGCCAGCGCGCCTTCTCGTCGCGCAGCCGCTCCAGGCGGTCCCGCGCGGTGGCGGCGGCCCGCTGCTGCTCCGCGATCTCCGAACGCTGGGACACGTACTGGCGCATCGGATACGCGAGGGCGACGACCAGGGTACAGAGGACGAGCACGAGGAGCGCGGCCCGGCCGGTGAGGCGGCTGCGTCGGACCTGCCGGCGCGACTGCGAGCGGTAGACGTGGGCGGCGGTCCGCTCACCGAGCTGCTTGAGCCTGGTCGCGGTGGAGAAGGTGGCGAACCGATCCCGGTTCCCGGCCATGGGTCCGCCTCCCCTGTGTGCGCACTACGCAAATACGTCCCCGCACACGGTACGGGACCGAGTGCGGGGACGTACGGAGGCAAGAGCGTGATTAGCCCTTGAAGCGCGGGAAGGCGCTGCGGCCCGCGTACACCGCGGCGTCGTCGAGGATCTCCTCGATGCGCAGCAGCTGGTTGTACTTGGCGACGCGGTCCGAGCGGGCCGGGGCGCCGGTCTTGATCTGACCGCAGTTCACGGCGACGGCGAGGTCGGCGATGGTGACGTCCTCGGTCTCACCGGAGCGGTGCGACATCATGCACTTGAAGCCGTTGCGCTGGGCCATCTCGACGGCGTCCAGGGTCTCGGTCAGCGAACCGATCTGGTTCACCTTCACGAGCAGGGCGTTCGCGGAGCCCTCCTCGATACCGCGGGCCAGGCGCTCCGGGTTGGTGACGAAGAGGTCGTCGCCGACGATCTGGACCTTGGTGCCCAGGCGGTCGGTGATGGTCTTCCAGCCGGCCCAGTCGTCCTCGAACAGCGGGTCCTCGATGGAGACCAGCGGGTACGCCTCGACGAGCTCGGCGTAGTAGTCGGTCATCTCGGCGGCCGAGCGGGACTGGCCCTCGAACTCGTACTTGCCGTCCTTGTAGAACTCGGACGCGGCGACGTCGAGCGCGAGCGCGATGTCCTTGCCCGGGGTGTAGCCGGCCTGCTTGATGGCCTCGACGATGAGGTCGAGCGCGGCGCGGTTGGACTCCAGGTTCGGCGCGAAGCCGCCCTCGTCGCCCAGACCGGTGGAGAGGCCCTTGGTGTGCAGGACCTTCTTGAGGGTGTGGTAGACCTCGGCACCCCAACGCAGCGCCTCGGAGAAGGACTCCGCGCCGATCGGGGCGATCATGAACTCCTGGATGTCGACGTTGGAGTCGGCGTGCGACCCACCGTTGAGGATGTTCATCATCGGAACGGGCAGCAGGTGCGCGTTCGGACCGCCGAGGTAGCGGAAGAGCGGGAGGTCCGAGGCCTCGGACGCGGCGTGCGCGACGGCGAGGGAGACGCCGAGGATGGCGTTGGCGCCGAGGGAGCCCTTGTTGTCGGTGGCATCCAGGTCGAACATGGCCTGGTCGATCAGGCGCTGCTCGGTGGCGTCGTAGCCGACGAGCTCCGGGCCGATCTGCTCGATGACGGCGAGGACGGCCTTCTCGACACCCTTGCCGAAGTAACGGTTGGGGTCACCGTCACGGAGCTCGATGGCCTCGAATGCACCGGTGGAGGCGCCGGACGGGACGGCAGCACGGCCGGTGCTGCCATCGTCGAGGCCCACCTCGACCTCGACCGTGGGGTTGCCTCGGGAGTCCAGGATTTCCCGGGCTACGACGACGTCGATGGACGGCACGAGCATCTCCTTCTGGGATGTGACGCTGGGTGTGCGGTGGCGTGTCAGGCCGTGGGACGGCCTTGCCGCTTAGAGCCTAACCGGCCCGGGGCAGTCGACCGGCCGACCGCCCGACCCCTGGGACGAAAAAGGGGCCGAATACCCCTCTTCCGGGACATAGGTCTCGGCATCCTCGCCCGTCACCCGGCACGCACACCGCCGCCCGGCGCGTGGGGGGAGACGCGCCGGGCGGCGGGAACGCTGTGCGTTGCGTACGCTCCTGCGGCTATTGCCGCAGTGTTCAGCTGAGCTTCAGCTTCTGACCCGGGAAGATCAGGTCGGCGTCCGAGACGATGTCCTTGTTCAGCTCGAAGACCTTCTCCCAGCCGCCCTTGACGCCGTTGGCCTCGGCGATGGTGCCCAGGGTGTCGCCGGCCTTGACCTCGTACGAGCCGTTGCCGGTCTTCGGGGCCTCGGGGGCCGCGGGGCGCTCGGAGCGGGTGGTCGGGGCCTCGGAGCGCTTGGTCTCCTTCTTCGGCGCGGCCTTCGGGGCGACCTTCGTCTCGGTCTTCTTCGCGTCGGCCTTCGGCTTGTTCTGCGTCGAGCCCTCCGTACCGCCACCGGTGGAGGAGGAGTTCGACAGGCCCTTGCCGCAGCTCGGCCAGGCGCCCTTGCCCTGGGCCTTGAGGACCTTCTCGGCGACGGCTATCTGCTGGGCCTTCGAGGCCTGGTTGGCCTGCGCGGCGTACGACTTGCCGCCGAAGGCGGCCCACGTGGAGGACGAGAACTGCAGTCCTCCGTAGTAGCCGTTGCCCGTGTCGATGGACCAGTTGCCACCGGACTCGCACTGCGCGACCTTGTCCCACTCGGACGCGGTGGCGGCGCCGGCGGTGCCCGCGGCCATCAGGGGGGCGGCGACGGCCACACCGGCGACACCGGCGAGCGTGACGATGCGGACGGCCTTGGAGCCGCGACGGTGCTTGCCCTTGCCGGAAAGCAGCATGGATTTTCTCCTCACCGACGCCTACGAGGTGAGCTGTCGGGTTCGGGCGAGTGAGTTGCCCGGCCGTGCGACCTAGCGCACGTCTTGACCCCTAGCCGGTGGCGTGACCGTCTCTCAACGGCCGCTCCCGGCGCCTACCTTGGTTCCCCCGCTCCTGCCTTCGGCGCTTGACGCGACGACTGTTCCCCCCGTCCGCCGGCAGGATTCGGCGATGCGGTCGAAGGAGCCCGCGGTGGCGGGCGACTCAGAAGGTAGACAGGTCTCTCCCCGATGTTCAACGAGGAACATCGGGGAGAGGGGGTCCCTACTTGCGCTGTTCCCGGGGGCGTTTGCGCAGGTGAGGGCGGGGTTTGCGGAAGCCCCGGGGCGGGACACGCCAGTTGACCGGAAGAGACACATGTCTCACTTACAGATAACCGACAATCAGTTCTTTCCGGGCGCCTGAAGTGTCCTTATTACACGGTTAGATCCAGGTTCTGGCCGGGCTTGATCAGGTTGGCGTCCTCGCCGATGACCTGCTCGTTGGCCTCGTAGAGGCCGTTCCAGCCGCCCTTGACTCCCTTGGCAACCGCGATGGTCGCCAGGCTGTCGCCCTCCTGGACCGTGTACGTGGGGGTCGACGCGGCGTCAGACGGGACGGGCGCCTCGGTCGCGGGCGCCCCGCGGTGCTTGCCGCTGCCCTCGGTCGGAGTGGCGCCCGGAGTGGCGCCCGGGGTCGCCGGGGCGGTCGGGGCCGCCGGGTCCGTCGGGGTCGCACCCGGGGTGGTGGGCGGGGTGGTGGGCGCCGAGGGATCCACCGGGAGGGTCGGAGCCGTCGGGTCGACGGGCGGCAGCGGCGTGGTGCCCGGGGTGCCGGGGAGCGTCGGCGCGGACGGGTCGACGGGCGGCGTCGTGGGGGCGTCCGGCGCCGGCATGACGGGCAGTCCGACGGACGGCGCGTCGGGGATCAGGAAGGGGCTGCCGGTCGGACTGGGGGCCGCGTGGGTCGGGGCGCCGAAGTCCTTGGCCGGCTCGCCGCCGGTGGTGGACGGCACGGCGTCGTCCGGGCGGGAGGGCGAGGGGGCGATCGGGCCGGAGCTGCCGGGCAGACCGGGATCCACCTTGGCGGCGGGGCCCTGCTGCTCCAGGCCGGCCGAGGTGGCGCACAGCGGCCACGCCTGCGGACCCTGCGAGGCCAGCACCCGCTCGGCCACGGCGATCTGCTGGGACCGGCTCGCGAGGTCGGCCCGCTCGGCGAAGTCGAGTCCGCCGGCGTTCTGCCACTCCTCCTGGGTGAACTGCAGCCCGCCGTACGCGCCGGTGCCGGAGTTGGCACTCCAGGAGCCGCCGCTCTCGCACTCGGCGACCTTGTCCCAGGTCGCGGTGTCGGCAGCGGTGGCATTGGTGGCGGCTAGCAGCGGCAGAGCCAGCGCGGAGCCAGTGACTCCGGCTGTGACTACCAGCGCGGGGACCTGGCGGGGGCGTCTGTGGCGGCCGTTCCCGGAACGCATGAGGGTGCACCTTTCGCATAACAGCGGGGTAACGGCAGAACCTAGCGGCCTTCGAACGATTGTCACAAGTTCAAGCCGGATCTGACTTTTCATCAGAAGCGGCGCAAGTGTTTTGAGCCGTGAACCGGACGGGAAGAGTACGGAGCCCCCGCATGATCAACCCCCCGCGCCAGCGCAGGTCTTGGGGCGGAACAGCCAGTTCCAGATCCGGCAGGCGCGTCAGCAGCGTCGCGAGCGCCGTCTGTCCTTCGAGGCGCGCGAGCGGGGCCCCCAGGCAGTAGTGGATGCCGTGCCCGTACCCGAGGTGCTGGTTGTCGGTCCGGGAGAGGTCGAGGGTATCGGGTTCCGCGAACCGCTCGGGGTCGCGGTCGGCGGCCGCGAGGACGACCAGGACCGGGTCCCCGGCCTCGATCCGCCGCCCGCCGAGGGTCAGCGGCTCGGTGGCGAACCGCCACGTCGCCAGCTCCACGGGGCCGTCGTAGCGCAGGAGTTCCTCGACCCCGGTGGTCAGCAGGCCGCTCTCGCCGGCGGCGAGGGAGCGCTGGAGGCGCTCGCGCTGGCCGGGGTTCATGAAGAGGGAGTGGACCCCGTTCCCGATGAGGTTCACGGTCGTCTCGAAGCCGGCGAAGAGCAGGATGAAGGCCATGGCGGTGGCCTCGGCCTCGCTGAGGTGGTCGCCGTGGTCGCTCGCCCGGATCAGGTCGGAGATGAGGTCATTGCCCAGATCATCCCTTTTGCGATGGATGAGTTCGCCGAGATAGGTGCGCATCTGCTTCACCGAGCGGGCGACGCCACCGCGCGGGCCGCCCCCGTGCCGGATCATCATCCCGGCCCAGTCGCGGAAGTCGTCCTGGTCCTCGCGCGGTACGCCGAGCATCTCGCAGATGGCGTAGATGGGGAGCGGGAAGGCGAACTCGTGGATGAGGTCCGCCTCCCCCTTCGCCGCGAAGGCGTCGATCAGGTGGTCGGTGAGGGCCTGCACGCGCGGAGTGAACTCGGCGACCCGGCGCGGGGTGAACGCCTTCGACACCAGACGCCGCAGCCGGGTGTGGTCCGGCGGGTCGATGTTGAGCAGGTGCGTCATCAGCTCCGCCTTGCGCTCCCCCGGGATCCCGGTCTTGCCCTTGGCGTGCGCGGGCTCCGCGTGGTGCGCCGGATTCTTGCTCAGCCGCTGGTCGGCGAGGGCCTGGCGGGCGTCGGCGTACCGGGTGACCAGCCAGGCGTCGACTCCGCTGGGGAGCTTGGTGCGGTGCACCGGTGAGTGCTCGCGCAGCCAGGCGTAGGCCGGGTAGGGGTCGGTCGCGAACTCCCAGTCGAAGAGGGTCGGGCCCTCGGGGGAAGAAGGGGTGTCGGCGGGGTCTGCGGGGGTCTGCTCATGCACGGCACGACCGTATCCCGGCGCCGGACCTCCATCCCATATGGCCCGTTCGTCGCGGCTGTCCGTAGATCGGCCATCGCTTGACCTCACCTTCCCCGGCCTTCCTACTTTCGGTTTTGTGGATGTGAGGATCTTGAAAAGCAGTTTCGCGGTGGTGGAGAGACGGGCCGAGCACGCGGTCAAGTTCTTCTACTCCCACCTCTTCTGGCACAACCCCGGCATCCGTGAGCTCTTCCCGGCCTCCTCCGAGGACATGGAACGGCAGCGGGACCGCGTCTTCGCCGCGCTCACCCACGTGATCGCCCACCTCGACGACGAGAGCCTCCTCCCCTATCTCCGCGACCTCGGGCGCGACCACCGCAAGTTCCTGGCCCGCCCCGAGCACTACGTGGCCGTGGGCTCCAGCCTCCTCGCCGCACTCGCCGCGACCTCCGGAGAGGCCTGGACCCCGCAGGTCGAGAAGGCCTGGGCCGAGGCCTACCAGGTGATCGCCGACACGATGACGGCCGGCGCCGACGAGAGCGAGGACCCGCCCTGGTGGGACGCCGAGGTCGTGCGCCACCTGCGGTACGGGCAGGACATCGGGGTGCTGACCCTGCGGCCGCACGCCCCCTTCCCCTATGTCCCGGGCCAGTACACGAGCGTGTGCAGCGAGCGGGTCCCGGCGACGTGGCGCACCTACTCCCTGGGCAACGCCCCCCGCCCCGACGGCACCGTCGACCTCCACGTCAGCCGGATCGACCAGGGGCGGGTCAGCACCGCACTGGTCGGCGAGACGCTGCCGGGCGAGGTCCTGCGGCTCGGGGCCGCCGGCGGGCAGCTGACCTTCCGCCGCGCCGGCCGTCCCGTCAGCCTCATCGCCGCCGGCACCGGCTGGGCGCCGATCCGGGCGATGCTGGAGGACCTCGCGGAACACCCTCCCGATCAGGACGTACGGCTCTTCGTCGTGGCGCGGGACGGCGCGCACCTCTACGACCGCCCGCTCATCGACACGTACGCCGCCTCCTGCCGCTGGCTCGGCGTCACCTACATCACGCCCGCCCCCGGCCAGCACCGCAACCAGGCCACGGACCGGCTCGCGACGGCGCTCGGCCACCGCGGGCTGTGGCCGGACCAGGACGTCTACCTCAGCGGCCCGCCGCAGTTCGTCGAGGAGACCGTCCACCTCCTGTGGGGACTGGGCGCCAGCCCCGGCCGCCTCTTCCACGACGCCGTGCCCGTCGCGGGCAAGGGCCACGGTCCCGGGGGCCGCCCGCTCGGCTTCGGCGAGTGGTTCCTGAACCGCCCCTCGCCGCACTGGCACGACCCCGCGGCCCGCGCGCCCCGGGAGTACGGGGAGTACGGGGAGTAGGTACGGGGACGACCGAACGCCGGCCGGGCGTACGGGCCGGGGCTACGCGCCCAGGCCCTCGGCGGCGCGGATCGCGTCCCGGTAGACGCGGGCCGCCGCACGGAGCGCGGTCTCGGGGTCGGTCCCCTCCGCCTCGGCGCGCGCCGCCAGTGCCAGCAGTTCGTACCCGATGCCCTCGCCGCGGGGCAGTTCCACGGGCACGCCGCCCGTGCGGACACGGCCCGCGAGCTTGGCCGCGAGCGCCAGACCGGGCTGGCCCACCGGGACCCCGTCGGTGACCGACTCCCGCTGCTTCTCGATCGCCTTGGTGCGCTGCCAGTGCGCGTTCACGTCCTCCGGGGTCTCGGCCTCGGCGTCACCGAAGACGTGCGGGTGCCGGCGGATCAGCTTCTCCACGAGCGCCCCGGCCACGTCGTCGATGGAGAACGCCTCGTCGGGATCCTCGTGCTCCTCGGCGATCCGCGCGTGGAAGACCACCTGGAGCAGGACGTCCCCGAGCTCCTCGCGCAGCTCCTCCCGGTCCCCGTCCTCGATGGCCTCGACGAGCTCGTACGCCTCCTCGATCGCGTACTTGGCCAGGACCTCGTGGGTCTGCCGCGAGGTCCACGGGCATTCGCGCCGGACCCGGTCCATCACCTGGACCAGGTCGAGCAGGCGCGCGCCCGGCAGGTCGTACGAGCCGGGGAGCAGCTCCAGGTCGGGCATCGAGACGCGGCCGGAGCCGGCCAGGCGGGCCAGCCCGTCGGTGAGGCGCTGGTCGCCCTCCCCGCTCGGGAGCAGCACGACGGTGCGGCCGCCCGCGCAGGCCTCGACCAGCTCGAGCGCGTCCAGGGTCCCGAAGGAGACGTCGACGCCCGCCTCCCGCAGGTACGGCAGCTGCGGGTGGCCGGGGTCGGCGCACAGCACCCGGTCCGCGGCGTGCAGGGTCTGCCACGCCGGCCAGGACAGCACGCCCGGGGCGACCCGGTGGCTGGTGGTCAGCAGGACGATGCGGCCGGTGGGCTCGGCGGCGGTGGGCTCGGAGTGCTCGGTCACCCTCCGAACCTACCTCCGGCCGGACGCGTCAGGCTCCGGCGGGTACCTGCTCGGGCTGGGTCCGCTGGGTGATCCAGGGGGTCTCCCCGGCGCCGAGCTTGATCTGCTTGACGTCCCAGGCGCCGTAGCGCGGGTTGACCGCGATGTGCAGGTCCGTCGCGGCGGCCCGGGCGGGCTCCTCCAGCTTCCCCTGGCCGTACTTCGCGGTCAGCTTGGTCAGCAGGACCCGGTCCCGCAGGAAGCGGTCCACCTGGCCGGGGGCCATGGCGCCCTTCTGCAGGAGCAGCGCCTCGAACTGCTCGGCCCCCTTGTTCTCCTCCACGTACGCCTGGCGTTCGTCCTCGATCTCCTTGACGGAGACGGACACGCCGGCGGTCTCGGCCATCTTGTCGATGACGTGGCTCTGGAGCATCGAGTCGAGCTTCTGGCGCTCCAGGTTGGGGGTGCTCGCGATGAGTTCGGCGGCGGCCTGCCCGGTCCGGTTCTGCGCCACACGGACGTCGTTGACCTGGGCCTGGAGGGCGGAGGTGGTGATGCGTTCGCCGCCGACGACGGCCGCGGTGCCGGGCCGGGCCTCGCCCGAGCAGGCGGACAGCAGGGGCGCCGCCAGGAGCAGGGCGGCGGAGACGGAGAGCGCTGTGCGACGGTGCAAAGGAGCCTCCAGGGCCGGGAGATTGTGCGTCGGTGCACAAGGGCCGTGCGGTGATCGATGGTATGCAGTCGGGGTGGTCCGGGCCACCGGTTCGACCAACGATTCCCGAGGTGTCGGGGTGCGCGTTCATCTCGCGGCCATCCTTCGGTCCTCCGGTGGTGCCAGGGTCGGCCCACCATGTCGACACCGCACCGCTCACAGCACCGCTCGCCGCGCCGCCTGAGCCTGTCCGGCTCGGCGCTCGCCGCCCTGCTCACGGCGGTGGCCGTGTGTGCCGGGGACACCGCCGCCCGCGTCTTCCCGTACGGACCGCGCCACCGCAGCATCAACGACCTCGGCAATCAGTTCGTACCGTTCCACGCGCACCTGTGGGACCTCCTGCACGGCCGCGCGGAGGGCGGACTGCTGTTCAACTGGCAGTCCGGGTACGGCACCAGCTTCCTGCCCGACCTGGGCACCTATCTGACGAGCCCGCTCTCCGTCCTCGTGGGGCTCTTCCCGCGCGCGGAGATAGACCTCGCGGTGTACGTGGTGACCGTGCTCAAGATGACGGTCGCGGCCGCGGCGATGGCGTGGCTGCTGCGCACCCAGCGGCGCGGGCCGTGGTGGGCGGCGGGGCTGCTCGGCGCCTCGTACGCGCTGTGCGGCTGGTCGGTGATCGAGGCCTCCTACAACCCGATGTGGCTGGACGGGCTGATCGCCTTCCCGCTGCTGTGCCTGACCGGCGAATGGGCCCTGCGCGGGCGCCGGCCCGTGCTCGCGCCGCTGGTCGTCGCCGTCTGCTGGACGGCGAACTTCTACACCGCCTACATGGCGACCCTGGGGGCGGCGCTGGTGCTGGTGGTGCGGGTGGCGCTGACCCGGGAGGGTCTGCGGACCCGGACGGCGGTGATCGCGCGGGCGGCCGGGACGACCCTGCTCGGGATCCTGTTCGCGGCCCCGGTGCTCGTCCCCCTCTTCCTCAGCTCGGGGCAGGCCTACCCGGGGTGGGTGAAGGAGTTCCGGCCGGTGTCCTGGGCGGACCTCTTCGCGCGGCTGCTGCCCGCGACGTACTCCTTCTCCTCCCCCGCCGTCTTCGTGGGCACCGGGACCCTGCTCCTGGTGGCCGCGTTGCCCTTCCACCGGGCGGTGCCGGTGCGCGCCCGGCTGTGGTGGGCGGGGCTGACGGTGGCCGTGGCGCTCTCGCTCCAGTGGGCCCCGACCCACCTGGCCTGGCACCTGTTCGCCACCCCGAACGGAAGCCCGTACCGGCAGACCTTCGTGCTCGCCGGGATCGCCGTGATCGCCGCCTGGACCGGGCTCGCGGCGGGCCTGCCGCGGCCGCCGGCACTGGCGGCGGGGGCGGGCCTGCTCACGGCCGCCGTGCTCTGGTCGCGCGGGAGCACGCTGGGGACGCACTGGGGGTACGCGCTGTTCGCGGGCGGGCTGGCCCTGGCGGGTGCGGGCTGGTGGGCGCTGCGCCACCGCCGGCTGGCGCTCCCGGCGGCCGGGCTGCTGGCGGCGGTCCTGCTGGCGCAGGCCGCCGCGACGACCGCGTACGGGCACAAGGGGAAGCTGGGCGGCCTCGACGACTACCCGTCCTGGGGGGCGGCCCACACCGCGCGCGCCGAGGCGCTGGCGGCCGCGGAGGGCTGGCCGGCGTACCGCACCGACCCGAGCCGGCCCGCCCTGTCGGGCAACGACCCGATGCTGCTGGGCGGGGAGGGCGGCTCGTACTACAGCAGCCACACCCCGGAGGTGTTCACCCGCACGATGGTCGCCCTCGGAGCCGGCTGGACCTCGCGCGGACGCAACGTGCAGAGCATCGACAACCCGGTGACGGACGCCGTGTTCGCGGTCGGCGCGCGGCTGCGGCCCGACGGCACGGTCCGCCGCGCCGAGGTGCCCCCGCTGGTGACGACCCGCCCGCCCGGCGCGCCCCTCGCCTACGGCGACTCCCCCTTCGCCAACCAGGAACTGCTCCTGGGCGCCCGGGTGTACGAGGACCCCCTCGCGCCGGGTGTCTGCCGGGCGGGCACGGAGGCCTACCTGTGGGCGCCGGAGTACAACGCCACGGCCCGGCTCGCGGACGGGCCGGCCTTCCGCCTGAACGGCAACGCCCCCCGCAACCGGGCGGCCCTGCAACCGATGGGCGTCTCCCGCGGGGCCTCCTCGGCCCTGGTCTTCGACGCGGCCCCGCCCGCGCGGTGGACCCTGTCCTGCCTGGACCGGGACCGCCTCGCCGGCGCGGTGGCCGTCCTGCGCGCCACGGCGGCGACCTCCCTGCACATCGGGTCCGCGACGATCCAGGCCGAACTGCCCCCGGGGGCCAAGGGGACGGCGGTCCTCTCCGTCCCCGCGATCGCCGGCTGGACGTGCAACGGCCGCCCGGCCACGGCCCATCTGGGGCTGGTCGCCCTTCCCCTGGACGGCCGCACCACCACGCTCAGCTGCTCGTTCCGCCCGCCGGGGCTGGTCCCCGGCGCGGCGGCGGCGGGGCTCGCCCTCGTGGTCCTGACCGTCCTGGTGCTGCGGCGGCGTCAGCGCATCTGACCGAGCCACTGCAGGGTGCGGCGGATCTCGGACGGGAAGGGGTGCGCCGGGCCGTGCAGGCGGTCCGCGTCGAACAGCAGCCGGGCCAGGGTCTCGTGGGCCGCCTGCCGGTCGCCGAGGGAGAGCAGCAGGTGCGCGATCCGGCGGCGGACCTCCAGCGGCAGACCCGGGTCCGGGTTGGCGTAGTGGTTCTCGAAGAGCGGGAGCAGCGAGCGGTACTCGGCCAGGGCGGCGGCCGGTTCGCCGAGCTGCTCCAGGCACTGGGCCGCGTCGTAGCGGAAGCGCAGGGACTGCGGGTCGCCGGCCGGGAACTCGTCGGCGAGGCGGCGCAGTTCCGGCAGGGCACGGCGGTACTGGCCGTCGTCCATCAGCGTGGCGGCGTACTGCTTGCGCAGGGAGCGGACCACCGGGGAGTGCTCGCCGTGCTCGGCGGCCGCCGCCGGGAGGATGCCGCCGAGGATGTCCCCGGCCTGGGTGAGCCGCCCCTGGTCCAGGAGCTTGCGGGCCTCGTCGACGGCGCCGGGGATGTCGGGCCGGGAGGGCGTCGGGACCGGGGTGGGCGGTGAGGTCGGCTGCGGCGGGATCACGGTGGCCCGGTCCGGCCAGGGGGCGTGCGGGCGCAGGAAGGGGCGGGTCGGATCGAGGGGGCCCGCGGGGGCCCGGCTGCCGCCGGCGGGCAGCAGCGGGGCGAGGGCCTCGTACACGGCCTGCGCGGAGGCGGGCCGGTCCTGCGGGTCCTTGGCGAGCAGCCGCATCAGGAGCGTCTCCAGCTCCTGCGGGATCTCCGGGCGCTTGGGCCGGACCAGGGCCGGAGGCTCGTACAGGTGGCGGTGGAGCACGCCGAGGGCGGTGGAGCCGGCGAAGGGGACGTTGCCGCTGAGGAGTTCGTAGAGCAGCACGCCCAGGGCGTAGAGGTCGGTGTACGGGCCGACGGCGCCGCTCATGGCCTGCTCGGGCGCCATGTACGCGGGGCTGCCGATGGGGGTGCCGGTGCTGGTGAGGCGGGTGGTGTCGGTGTCCATCACCGAGGCCACACCGAGGTCCAGGACGAGCACGGTGCCGTCCGGGCGGACCATCACGTTGCGCGGCTTGAGGTCGCGGTGGACGATCGGCACCGCGTGCACGGCGGAGAGCACCGAGCACAGCTGCGCGACGACGGCGACCGCCCACTGCCAGGGGTAGGGGCCGTGCTCGGCGAGGTGGTCGGCGAGGTCGGTGCCCTCGACGTAGCCCATGACGAGGAAGAGCTCGTCGCCGTCGCTGCCGGCGTCGTGCACGGTGACCAGGCCGGGGTGGTCGACCTGCGCGGTCACCCGGCACTCGCGCACGAAGCGGCGGCGCAGTTCCTCGGCGACGGTGCCGGGGCCGGCGACCTTGTCGGGGCGCAGCAGCTTGACGGCGACGCGGCGGTCCAGGCGCTTGTCGTACGCGGTCCAGACCTGGCCCATGCCGCCCTGGCCCAGGATGGAGGCCAGCTGGTAGCGGTCCCCGATGAGGCGGTCCGTCACTGATTCGGGTCCTGGACCGCGGTCTGGTTCGGGTCCTGGTAGGGGCCGCCGGGCGGCGGGGTCTGCTTGCGCAGCAGCTCGCTCAGCTCGTCGAGTTCGGCGCGGACCTGCCCGATGCGCGGGGGCGGGGTCGGCTGCGGCGGCGCCTGCGGCGGGACCGGCGCGGCGGGCTGCCGGGGCACGGGCGTCTGGGCGGGCGGGTACCCGTAGGCGGGCGAGGCCTGCTGCGGGTGGGCGTAGGGCGCGGACGGGTACCCGTAGGCGGGCAGTGCGGTCCGGCGGGCCTCGTGGTGCTTGATGTCCGCGACGAGGAAGTACACGCAGACGGCGAAACCGGTGAAGATCGAGCCACCGGCGCCGAGGTTGCCCTGCCAGCCGTTGACGTCGGGCGTCGGGTCGAGCTGGATCAGCGTCATCCACAGCACGGCGAGCGCGCCGGTGACGACCAGCAGCACCCAGTCGCGGGACTTGCGGGTCACCAGGGCGAGCCGCAGCATCGCGCCCCAGGCCAGGAAGCCGCAGCTCAGGATGGGCAGCAGCATGAACACCACGCGCAGTGCCACCACGCCCCCGTCGGTGGACTGGGGGGCGTGCTGCGGCGGAAGACCGGGGCCGTGCATCGCTGCTCCTGACGGGCCGTGCGGAAGAGGTTTCGGCTCTGAGGGTATACAGCGTTCCCGGCCAGGAGTGAGGGGATGCGCGCAACCGTTGCACGGTCGCTGCACGGCAGTTCACCCGCGCCCGGAACGCCCCCCGGAGGGCGAATCGCCCCGGATGTGCGCGGCGTCGGGACGGGCCGGGCGTCCGCGATGCGGACGCCCGGCGGCCAGGGCTGCCGTCGCGGTGGTCAGGAGCCGAGGATGGTGGTGAGGAACTCTCCCGTCCAGGCCAGCAGTTCCCGCCCGACCACCGGCTTGCCGCCGATCTTGCCCGCCTTCGGGCGCGGGACGAGCACCTGCGAGGTGGCGGGCTTGAGCACCGTCCCCGGGTAGAGCCGCTTGAGGCGCAGCTCCTGCGACTCGCGCAGTTCCACCGGCCCGAAGCGGACGTTGTTGCCCTGGAGGGTGATGTCCCCGACCCCGCAGGCCCGGGCGAGCATCCGCAGCCCGGCCACCAGCAGCAGGTTCTCCACCGGCTCGGGCAGCTTGCCGTAGCGGTCGGTGAGTTCCTCCCGGACGGCCTTGATGTCCGCCTCGGAGTTCGCCGACGCGATCGAGCGGTACGCCTGCAGGCGCAGCCGCTCGCCGGGGGCGTAGTCGTGCGGGACGTGCGCGTCCACCGGAAGCTCGATCTTGACCTCCAGCGCCGGCTCCTCCTCGACCCCTCCCTCGACGGCCGCCCGGTAGTCGGCCACGGCCTCGCCGACCATCCGGATGTAGAGGTCGAAGCCGACGCCCGCGATGTGGCCGGACTGCTCGCCGCCGAGCAGGTTGCCCGCGCCGCGGATCTCCAGGTCCTTCATGGCCACGTACATGCCGGCGCCCATCTCGGTGTGCTGGGCGATCGTCGCGAGCCGCTCGTGGGCGGTCTCGGTCAGCGGCTTCTCCGGCGGGTAGAGGAAGTACGCGTACCCGCGCTCGCGGCCGCGGCCCACGCGGCCGCGCAGCTGGTGCAGCTGGGACAGGCCGAAGTTGTCGCCGCGCTCCACGATCAGGGTGTTGGCGTTGGAGATGTCGATGCCGGACTCGACGATCGTCGTCGAGACGAGCACGTCGAACTTCTTCTCCCAGAAGTCCACGACGACCTGCTCCAGGGCCTGCTCCGACATCTGGCCGTGCGCCGTCGCGATCCGCGCCTCGGGCACGATCTCGCGCAGCCTGGCGGCCGCCCGGTCGATGGACTCCACCCGGTTGTGGATGTAGAAGCACTGGCCCTCGCGCAGCAGTTCGCGGCGGACGGCCGCGCCGATCTGCTTCTCCTCGTACGGGCCGACGAAGGTGAGCACCGGGTGCCGCTCCTCCGGCGGGGTGGTGATCGTCGACATCTCGCGGATGCCGGTCACCGCCATCTCCAGGGTGCGCGGGATCGGGGTCGCGGACATGGTGAGCACGTCCACGTTGGCGCGGAGCTTCTTCAGCTGCTCCTTGTGCTCGACGCCGAAGCGCTGCTCCTCGTCGACGATGACCAGGCCCAGGTCCTTGAACCTGGTCTCCTGCGAGAAGAGCCGGTGGGTGCCGATCACGATGTCGACCGAGCCCTCCTTCAGCCCCTCCAGAGTGGCCTTCGACTCGGTTTCGCTCTGGAAGCGGGACAGCGCCTTCACCTTGACCGGGAACTGCGCGTACCGCTCGGAGAAGGTGCCGAAGTGCTGCTGCACGAGCAGCGTGGTCGGCACGAGGACGGCGACCTGCTTGCCGTCCTGGACCGCCTTGAAGGCCGCCCGGACGGCGATCTCGGTCTTGCCGTAGCCGACGTCGCCACAGATCAGCCGGTCCATGGGGACCGACTTCTCCATGTCCTCCTTCACCTCGGCGATGGTGGTGAGCTGGTCGGGCGTCTCCGCGTACGGGAAGGCGTCCTCCAGCTCGCGCTGCCAGGGGGTGTCCGGGCCGAAGCTGTGGCCGGGGGCCGCCATGCGGGCGCTGTAGAGCTTGATGAGGTCGGCGGCGATCTCCTTGACCGCCTTCTTCGCGCGCGCCTTGGTCTTGGTCCAGTCGGCGCCGCCGAGCCGGTGCAGGGTCGGGGCCTCGCCGCCCACGTACTTGGTGACCTGTTCCAGCTGGTCGGTGGGGATGTAGAGGCGGTCGCCGGGCTGGCCGCGCTTGGCCGGCGCGTACTCCACCAGCAGGTACTCGCGGGTGGCGCCCTGCACGGTCCGCTGCACCATCTCGACGTAGCGGCCGACGCCGTGCTGCTCGTGGACGATGTAGTCGCCGGCCTCCAGGGTGAGGGGGTCGATGGACTTGCGGCGCCGGGTCGGCATCCGGCCCAGGTCCTTGGTGGCGGTGCGCTGGCCGGTCAGGTCCGTCTCGGTGAGGACGGCGATCTTCAGGGCCGGGTCGACGAACCCGTTGTCGAGCGAGCCGCAGGCGACCTGGACGATCGACGGCTCCAGGGTGCGCAGCTCGGACTCCAGCCGGGCCGGGATGCCCTCGCCGCCGAGCACCTCGACGGTACGGGCGGCCGGGCCGTGGCCCTCGGTCAGGTAGACGGTGTGCCAGCCGTCGGCGATCCAGCCCTTGGTGTCGGCCAGTGCCCGGGCGGTGTCGCCCCGGTAGGCCTCCGGCGCGTGCATGCCGAGCTTGAGGGTGTCCCCGCCCACCGACTCGTCGGCGGCGAAGGGGGAGACCGACCACCACATCATGTTCAGCTCGCGCGCCCTGTCGCGGACGTCCGCGATCCCGCGCAGCGAGGCCGCGCCGACGTCGATGGGGGCCTCGCCGCCGCCCGCGGTGGCCGCCCAGGAGGCCGTCAGGAACTCCTGGCTCGTCGCGACGAGGTCGGCGGCCCGGGTGCGGACCCGTTCGGGGTCGCAGACCACGGCCATCGCCCCGGCCGGCAGGACGTCGATCAGCAGCTCCATGTCGTCGACGAGGACCGGGGCCAGGGACTCCATGCCCTCGACGGCGATCCCCTCGGCGATCTTGTTCAGCAGTTCGCCGAGCTCGGGATGGGCCTCGGCGACGGCCGCGGCCCGCTCCCGTACGGCGTCGGTCAGCAGCAGCTCGCGGCAGGGCGGTGCCCACAGCCCGTGCTCGGCCACTTCCAGGGAGCGCTGGTCGGCGACCTTGAAGTAGCGGATCTCCTCGACCTCGTCGCCCCAGAACTCGACGCGCAGCGGGTGTTCCTCGGTGGGCGGGAACACGTCGAGGATGCCGCCGCGCACGGCGAACTCCCCGCGCTTCTCGACGAGCTCGACGCGTGCGTACGCGGCGGCGGCCAGCGCCGCCGTGATCTCCCCGAGGTCGGCGCTCCCGCCCTGGCGCAGGCTGACCGGGGCCAGGTCCCCGAGCCCCTTGACCTGCGGCTGGAGCACGGACCGGATGGGGGCGACGATGACGCTCACGGGACCTGCCGCCGGGTCGTCCTTGCTCGGGTGCACCAGGCGGCGCAGGACGGCGAGCCGGCGGCCCATGGTGTCGCTGCGCGGGCTGAGCCGCTCGTGCGGGAGCGTCTCCCAGGAGGGGTAGTCCACCACCTCGTCGGGGGGCAGCAGGGAGCGCAGGGCGGCGGCCAGGTCCTCGGCCTCCCGCCCGGTGGCGGTGACCGCGAGCACCGTCCGCTCGGTCCGCCGGGCCAGCGCGGCGATCGCGAAGGGCCGTGCGGCGGCGGGGCCGACCAGGTCCACGTGCATGCGGTTGCCGTCCCCGGCCGCGGTGACCGCCTCGGCGAGGGCGGGGTCCCGGGTGACGGCGTCGAGCAGTCCGTGCAGGCTCATGAAGGAGGCTTTCCGTCCGGTGAAGGGGCAACGCGAAGGACCCGACACGTCGTACGGGCCGGGGGTTCCCACCCTACGACGCTCCCCGCCGCCACGCGCGGGGGATTCGGGTCGCCCGTGCGGGTGACGGCCCGGGCGCCCGCGCGGGCCCGGACCGAGGGGCCCACGGACGCAACCGGGGGTGCGTTCGAGCCCCTCTACGATGTCGAGGTACTGACGTCAGAGCTCGCCGAGGGGGGCACGAAGGCCGTGACGAGCGATGCCATAGTCCGGCCGGACACCGCGGCGGATCCGGCGCGGCCGGCCGCGGCTCCGGCGAAACCGGTGCGGCCGAAACCCGTCGGGAGCCGGTGGGCCGGGCCGTACGCGGTCGCCGCCGGCCTGTTCCTCGTCTACCTCGTCCTGTCCGTCGGGCGGTTCCGGCGGATGGACTGGGCCTCCTGGGACCTGGGCATCTTCGAGCAGGCGATCCGTGCGTACGCGCACCTTCAGGAGCCCGTCGCGGACCTGAAGGGGCCGGGCGCCAACATCCTCGGCGACCACTTCAGCCCGATCATCGCGCTCGCCGCCCCCGTCTACCGGCTCTTCCCCGGCCCGATCACCCTGCTCGTCGTGCAGGCCGCGCTGTTCGCGCTCTCCGCCGTACCCGTCACCAGGGCGGCCGGACGGCTCCTGGGCCGGGCCCGCGGCGTCGCGGTCGGCATCGCGTACGGGCTCTCCTGGGGCGTCCAGCGGGCGGTGGAGTTCGATTTCCACGAGATCGCCTTCGCCATGCCGCTGCTGGCCTTCTCCCTGGAGGCGGTGCTCGCCCGGCGCTGGCGGGCCGCGCTGCTGTGGGCCCTTCCGCTGGTCCTCGTCAAGGAGGACCTCGGCTTCACGCTCGCCGCCCTGGCCGTGGTGGTCGCCTGGCGGGCCCGGACCACCGACCGCAGCACCGCGTGGACCGCGCTCGGCGTCGCCGCCCTCGGCGCCGTCTTCGCCGCCCTGGTGTTCACCGTCGTCATACCGGCCTTCGCCACCGAGGGCTACGGCTACTGGCACAAGATCGACGGCGGCGGGCCCTTCGCCGGCGCCGGTACCAAGCTCGCCACCCTGGGGTGGGTGCTGATCCCCACCTCCGGGCTGCTCGCCCTGCGCTCACCGCTGCTGCTGGTCGCCGCGCCCACCCTCGGCTGGCGGTTCCTGTCCGGGGACGACCACTACTGGTCCACCGACTGGCACTACAGCGCCGTGCTCATGCCCGTCGTCTCCCTCGCCCTCGTCGACGCGATCGACATGTTCCGGCGCAGCGGGCGGCCCCGGCTGCGCGCCTACTCCCTCCAGCTGCCCACCGCCGTCCTCGCCGCCGGCCTCGCCCTGGCCGCGACGGCCATGCCGACCGCCAAGCTCATGGAGGCGCGTACGTACGAGAAGCCCGAGCGGGTCTCGGCCGTCGAGCGGCTCCTCGCCCGGATCCCCGACGGGGCCACCGTGGAGGCCGACACCACCCCGCTGACCCGGCTGACCGCCCGCTGCCGCGTCCTGTGGATCGGCGGCAGCAAGGGCGTGGTCCCCGACTGGATCACCCTCGACAACTCCTCCCGGTGGGCCGGCGACCCGGTCGTCTACGCCGGCCAGCTGCACCCCGGCGAGCGGTACACCCAGGTGGGCGAGGCCGCCGGGATCGTCCTGCTGCGGCGCGGCTGACGCGCCGCCGGCCGGCGGAGCACAAGGCGCCGGCCCGGAACCCAAGGTCCCGGGCCGGCGCCCTCCCCCGTACGACCGCGCGGCGGTTACTCGCTCGCGATCGCGTTCAGGACGTTCATCCGACCTGCCCGGAAGGCCGGGACCAGTGCGGCGAACAGGCCCACGAAGGCCGAGGCGACGAGCACCCCGATGATCGTCGGCCACGGGATCTCCAGGACCTTCAGGCCCTGGAGCGCCAGCAGCTTCTGGGCGCTGGCGCCCCAGCCCATGCCCAGCCCGAGGCCGAGCAGGGCGCCGAAGAGGGCGATGACCACCGACTCCAGGCGGATCATGCGGCGCAGCTGGCGGCGGGAGAGGCCGATGGCGCGCATCAGGCCGATCTCGCGGGTCCGCTCGACCACCGACAGGGCCAGGGTGTTCACGACACCCAGGACCGCGATGACGATGGCGAGGCCGAGGAGGCCGTAGACCAGGTTGAGCAGCTGGCCGACTTGGTCCTTCAGTGCCTGCTTGTAGTCGGCCTGGTTGCGCACCGAGTACTGCGGGTACTCCGCCATGGCCGTCTTGACCGCCTTGTACGCGGCGGTGTCGGACTGCCCGTCCTTCGCGCTGGCCAGCAGCATGAAGGGCAGCGGCAGCCGGTCGGCCGGGACGTTGGCCCGGGCGGTCTCGGTGCTGACGTACTTCATGGTCTTGTCGATGTTGCCGTCGTCGCTGGTGATCGCGGCGACCTTCAGCTTGACGGTGTTGCCGCCGGTGAAGGCGACCGTGAGCTCGTCACCGAGCTTGATGCCGTGCCGGGTGGCGTACTCCGAGCCCACCGACATGGAGCCCTTGCCGTACGCCGCCGCGTGCTCCCCGGCGACCATCTTGCGCCGGATGTCCTTGGCGTACGTCGGGTCGGTGGCGCCGAGCCCCTCCTCTTCGGAGGCGCCGTCGGGGGCGGTGATCGTGGCCGGCACCTCCCGGTAGGCGGTGACGTGGTCCAGGCCGCCGGTGGCGCGCAGCGCCTGCTCGGCCTGGGGCAGCACGGGCTGCCCGGTCTCGGAGTTGATGATGTAGTCCGCGCCGACGGACTTGTCGAGCTCGTCGGTGGCGGAGGCCACCATCGAGGAGCCGACCACCGACAGGCAGGCGACCAGCGCCAGGCCGATCATCAGCGCGGCGGCGGTGGCGCCGGTGCGGCGCGGGTTGCGCAGGGCGTTGCGCTCGGCGAGCCGGCCCACCGAGCCGAAGGGCCGCAGCACCAGACCGGCGAGCACCCGCACCACGCCCGCGGCGAGCAGCGGGCCGATCACGATGAAGCCGATGAGGCTGAAGAAGACACCCAGAGCCAGCCACAGCGATCCGGTGCCGGCCTTCTCGGCGGCCGCGGCGAGGAAGAGCCCGGCGCCGCCGATGCCGGTGAGGACCACGCCGATGACGGCGCGACGGACGCCGGCCTTCTTGTCCCCGGGGGTGCCGGACTCGCGCAGGGCCGCCATCGGGGAGACCTTGCCGGCGCGGCGGGCCGGGATGTAGGCGGAGACGATGGTGACGACGATGCCGAGGAAGATGCCGACGACCGGGGTGTACCAGGCGACGGTCAGATCGTCGGTGGACAGGTGCATGCCCATCTGGCCCATGAGCTTCATCAGGCCGACGGCCAGGCCGACGCCCGCGCCGACGCCGAGGACCGAGCCGACGACACCGAGGAGGAAGGCCTCCACGACGACGGACTTGAGGACCTGTCCGCTGTCGGCGCCGATGGCGCGCATCAGGCCGATCTCGCGGGTGCGCTGGGCGACCAGCATCGAGAAGGTGTTGAAGATCAGGAAGATGCCGACGAGGAAGGCGATGAGGGCGAAGCCGAACATCACGTACTTCATGACGTCGAGGAAGGAGCCGACGTCCTTGCGGTTGGCGTCCGCGGCTTCCTTGGCGGTCTGCAGCTTGTACGTGTCCGCGCCGACGGCGGTGGCGATGTCCTGCTTGAGCTGCTCGTCGCTCACGCCGTCCTTGGCCATGACGTTGACGTGCGTGAAGGAGCCGGCGGAGCCGAGCAGCGCCTGCTGCGCGGTGGCCGTGTCGAAGTAGACGACGGCCGCACCCGGGTTGGTCACGGTGAAGGTGGCGATACCGCTGATCCTCGCGCGGATGTCGCCGGTGATCGCGATGGTCCGCAGCTCGTCACCGAGCCCGAGGCCGTGCTTCTTCGCGGTGTCGGCGTCGACCATCACCTCGGTGGGGCCGCGCGGCGCCTGGCCCGAGGTGATCTTCATGGACTTGAGCTCGTTGTCGCTCCAGTTGCCGGCGATGGTCGGGGCGCCGGTGGTCGAGCCCATGTTCTCGTTCTTGGCGTTGACCACGGTGACGGACATCGAGACGACGCCGCCCTCGGCGCTCTTGACGCCCTCGGCCTTCCTGACCTGCTCGACGACGGAGCCCGCGAGCATCTCGGGCTTGCCGCGGTCGGGGGTCTCCTCGCCGTCCTTGGCCGCCTTCGGGCTGACGGTCACGTCGGAGTTGGTGACGGCGAACAGCTTGTCGAAGGTGGTGTTCATGGTGTCGGTGAACACCAGGGTGCCGCAGACGAAGGCGACGGAGAGCAGGATCGCGACGGCGGAGAGCGCCATCCGCCCCTTGTGCGCGACGAAGTTGCGCCGCGAGGTCTTCAGGACGGTGTTGCTCATGACGTCCGCCCGCGCGCGTCGAAGTCCTTCATGCGGTCCAGGACCTGGTCGGCGGTGGGCCCGTACATCTCGTCGACGATCCGGCCGTCGGCCAGGAAGATGACGCGGTCCGCGTAGGAGGCGGCCACCGGGTCGTGGGTGACCATGACGATGGTCTGGCCCAGCTCGTCCACCGAACGGCGCAGGAAGCCGAGTACCTCGGCGCCGGCGCGGGAGTCCAGGTTTCCGGTCGGCTCGTCGCCGAAGATGATCTGCGGGCGGGCGGCGAGGGCGCGGGCGACCGCGACGCGCTGCTGCTGGCCACCGGAGAGCTCGGTGGGGCGGTGCTTGAGCCGGCCGGCGAGGCCGACGGTCTCCACGACCCGGTTCAGCCACTCCGCGTCGGGCTTGCGGCCCGCGATGTCCATGGGGAGCGTGATGTTCTCCAGGGCGTTGAGCGTGGGCAGCAGGTTGAAAGCCTGGAAGATGAAGCCGATCCGGTCCCGGCGCAGCTGCGTGAGCTTCTTGTCCTTCAGCCCCGTGATCTCGGTGTCGTCCAGGTGGATCCGGCCGCTGGTCACCGTGTCGAGACCGGCGAGGCAGTGCATCAGCGTGGACTTGCCGGAGCCGGAGGGGCCCATGATCGCGGTGAACTGGCCGCGCATGACGTCCACGTCCACGTCGTCGAGGGCGACGACGCGCGTCTCCCCCGAGCCGTACGCCTTGACGAGCTTCCGCGCCCGGGCCGCGACGGCTTCATGCCCTCCAGTACCCCCGTGCCTGGTTTCGGTCATAGCCGTTGTCACGGTCTTTCTCCCTTTTCGCCTGTGTGCGTCTGCCGGCCGCGTGCGTCCGTGTGCGTGCGTCCGTGTGCGGGTGTCGTCGTCATGAAGTCTGCGGCGGGTGGGGGTCCCGGCACGCTGGTGCCCATCGCCGTATCCACCCGGGGGTTATCCCCACCCCCCACCTCCCGGTCCGTGTGTTCCAGTCAAGAAGACGAGGGGGGCCCGCACCTCCTCCGCCGGGAGGAACCGCCCCTGGCCCGTTGTGTGGAGGGACCCCTAGGGGATGTCCACCCTTCGAACGAGAGGGCCTGGGGGATACCGCGGGGCGCGGGGGCGGTGAGAAGGTGTTCCCCGCAGTTACGTGCAGGGGGAAGGAATCTCGGTGGCCGCAGCGGAGAGCACGGGCGGAGGCCAGGACGGCATACCCGCGGGGCCTTCGGACCACGCGCCGGGGACGGCGGGGGCGGCCGTTTCGGCCACGGGCTCCCAGGCCCGGGCCGGGGTGCCGGGCGGCGGGGACGCGGCCGGGGCCGCGGCCGGCGCCGGCGGTACCGGGAAGGCCGGCGGCGGACCACCGACCCCCGTGGTCGCCTCGCTGATGCTCGGCATGGCCCTCGTCGCCCTCGACAGCACCATCGTCGCCACCGCCGTCCCGCAGATCGTCGGTGACCTCGGCGGGTTCTCCGTCTTCTCCTGGCTCTTCTCCGGCTATCTGCTGGCCGTCACCGTCACCCTGCCCGTCTACGGGAAGCTGTCCGACACCTTCGGCCGCAAGCCCGTCCTCCTCTTCGGCATCGGCCTCTTCCTCGTCGGCTCGCTGCTGTGCGCCCTCGCCTGGAACATGGCCGCCCTCATCGCCTTCCGGATCGTGCAGGGCCTGGGCGGCGGCGCCCTCCAGGGCACGGTCCAGACCCTGGCCGCCGACCTGTACCCGCTCAGGGAACGCCCGAGGATCCAGGCCCGGATGTCCAGCGTCTGGGCCACCTCGGCCGTGGCCGGCCCGGCGCTCGGCGGGCTCCTCGCCTCGTACGCGCACTGGCGCTGGATCTTCCTGCTCAACCTGCCGCTGGCCGCCCTCGCCCTGTGGATGGTCACCCGTCACCTGGTGGAGCCCGTACGGTCCCCGGGGCGCCGGGGTCCCGTCGACTGGGCGGGTGCCCTGGCCGTCTTCGCCTGTGGCGGGCTGCTGCTCTTCGCGCTCGTCCAGGGCGGGGTCGCCTGGCCGTGGCTGTCCGCGCCCTCGCTGGGGCTGCTCGGCGCGAGCGCGGTGCTGGCCGCGGTGGTGGTCGCGGTGGAACGCCGGGCCGAGGAGCCGATCCTGCCGGGCTGGGTCTGGCGGCGGCGCACCATCGCCGCGGTCAACCTGGCCCTGGCCGCGCTCGGCCTGCTGATGGTCGCCCCGATGGTGTTCATGCCGACGTACGCCCAGTCCGTGCTCGGCCTCGGGCCCGTCAGCGCCGGGCTGGTGATGTCGGTGATGACCCTGAGCTGGCCCATCAGCGCCGCCCTCAGCCAGCACGTCTACCGGCGCATCGGCTTCCGGAACACCGCGGCCGTCGGGATCGGCCTCGCCGCGGTGATCCTGTTCTCCTTCACCCTGCTGCCGCACCCCGCCCGGCCCTGGCAGCCCGCGCTGATCATGCTGCTGCTGGGCGGGGCCCTCGGCCTCTTCCAGCTGCCGCTGATCGTCGGGGTCCAGTCCACGGTGGGCTGGGCCGAGCGCGGGACCACCACCGCCTCGGTGCTCTTCTGCCGGCAGGTCGGCCAGAGCGTGGGCGCCGCCCTGCTCGCCGCCGTGGCCAACGCCACCATCGCCGCCCGCCTGGCCGGCGCGCCCGTACCGGGACTCCCCGACCACCTCGACGACGTCGCGAAGGCACTGGAGCGGCCGGGGCTGCTCCCTGAGGCCGCCGCCGACTACCTGCGCGAGGCCGTCGCCGCCGCCGTGGAGCACATCTTCCTCGGCGCGAGCCTGGCCGCCGTGGCCGCGCTGCTGGTCCTGCTGTTCGTGGCGCCGCGCAGGTTCCCGGTCCTGCCGGAACTGCGCGAGGAGTAGCGGGGCAACGGCCGGGCGGCGAGCCGGACTTGTCATGGTCGGGCCAGTGGGAGACCCTCGTACGCAGCACCGTCATCCGGGGGGAACGACATGGCATCCGCACTGTGCGCACTGCTGTTACTGGCCGCGCTGGCCGGTCCGATCGGCCTGCGGCTGCGCGGGAACCCGGCGTTCGTCACCGGCCGCGACGGCCGGCTCTCCACCTCCACGGCGCTCGCCCTGGCCTGGACGGTGATCCTCGTCTGGCTGCTGCTCGCGATCCTCGCGTACGGGCTCACCGCGGGCGGCGGCGTCGCCTACTTCCGGCCCGCCGACGGCCCCTTGTCCCAGCTGACCACGGTGTACCTGCCGCTGCTCGGCGGCCCGTACGTGGCGCTGATCGCGGCGAAGACGGTCGTCGGGCTGCGCGTGGAGAACGGCACGCTGGCCAAGCCGGCCGCGAAGCCGACGCCGTCGGGGCGGCGGCCGCTGCGGGAGCTGATCGCCAACGACAGCGGGCGCACGGACCTGGTCGACCTCCAGTACGTCGCGCTCAGCGCGGTCACCATGCTGTACGTGGTGCTGTTCTTCCTCGCGGACGTGGGCGCCGGGCTGCCCCGGCTGCCCGCCGAGATGTGGGCCCTGACGGGCGCCCCGGCCGGCGCCTACCTGGTGAACAAGCTGGCCGTCCGCGCCAACCCGGTGATCACCGACGTCTCCGTGGCCGACGGCCTGCTCACCGTCGAGGGCGGTGGCTTCGCCCCCGGCCCCGCCGGCACCCCGGCCCGGGTGAGCGTGGACGGCGCCGCCGCCCCGGCCGTCCTCGACCCCGCGACAGGCGCCCTGAGCGCCCCGCTCCCGCAGGGCGCGACCGCCCCGTTCGCGGTGACGGTCACGGCCCGGGGCCTGCGCAGCGACCCCTACCTGTACGAGCCCCCGGCCGCACCGGCCACACCGGCCACACCGGCCCTGCCCACGCAGGCGGACCGAGCCGCCCGGCAACAACAGCAGCAGCCGGCCGGCTAGGCCCTGTCCGGCGGATCTTGATTGAGAGCTGCCAAGAGGCGTAGGACCAGGGGGTTTGCATCGTTCTTGCGCCACGCGACGGCCACTCGTGTGCGCGCGGTGCCCGGCTCGATCCCGCGGAAGGCGACGCCCTTGAGGCGGATGCGGCGGATGCTCTCCGGGGCCAGCGATACGCCCAGGCCGGTTTCCACCAGGGCGCAGACGGTCTGCCATTCCACGGCGTGCTGGGTCACTTGGGGGGTGAAGCCCGCAGTGGTGCACAGGTTGGTGATCTGGTCGTACAGCGACGGGCCGACGGCGCGGGGCAGGAGGACGAAGGGGCATTCTGCCAACTGCTCGACTCTGATGGTCCGTTGTGCTGTGAGTGGGTGCGAGGAGGGCAGGACGGCCACGAACGGTTCGGTCAACACGGTCTTGAATCCGAGGTCCGCGTCATGGGCGGGCGGTTCACGCAACAGGCCGATGTCGATCGTCCTCTCGCGCAGAGCGGCCAGTTGCGGTGTGGTGGCCATCTCCTGGATGTCCAGGTCCACGGCGGGAAACCGTTCCCGGAAGGTGCGCAGCAGGCCGGGGAGGACAGTGAGGGCGAGAGAGGCGGCGAAGCCGATCCGCAGGCGGCCAGCGCTGCCGCTGCCGACTTCTCTGGCTGCGGTCAGGCCCTCTGCCAGGCCGGTGAGGGCATGCCGGGCAGCGGGCAGGAGTTCCCGGCCCGCCGGAGTGAGACCGATATTCCCGGGTTCGCGGCTGAAGAGCGCGTACCCGACCTTGTCTTCCAGGCGGCGGATCTGCTGGCTCAGCGGCGGCTGGGCGATGCCCAAGCGGGTGGCGGCGCGGCCGAAGTGGAGTTCTTCGGCGAGCACGACGAAGGCGTGCAGCTGCGGCAGGGGAAGTTCAGGGCGCTCCATACGCATAGAGATATCATTCCATGCTCGAAAGTGCATTAGACGTATCAGTGCTGGTCACTTAGCGTTCGGCGCATGACAGAGCGACGTTCCATCCTCAGCGGCTCGACGTTCGAGGAGCAGATCGGCTACGCCCGCGCCGTGGTCGACGGTGACTGGGTTCATGTGTCCGGGACGACCGGGTTCGACTACACCGCCATGACGATCTCGGACAGCGTGGTGGAGCAGGCCGAGCAGTGCCTGCGCAACATCGAGGCCGCCTTGACCGAAGCGGAGTGCACCTTCGCTGACGTGGTGCGGGTGCGCTATCTGCTGCCCGACCGGGCCGACTTCGAGCCCTGCTGGCCGGTGCTGCGTCGCGCCTTCGGAGAGGTCCGGCCGGCCGCCACCATGCTCATGTGCGGCCTCGCCGATCCCCGCATGAAGATCGAGATCGAGGTGTATGCCCGACAGATCACCGTGTGACCGCGTAATTCGGTCTGGGCGAACGGGGGCACCGTGCCGGACCGTCCGAAGCGAAGCGCAGGACACGACAGCGTCCAGTGGAGGGGGCGGGTTCCGCAGCCCCTCCAAGGTTCCGCGTCGTCGGCCCGCTGACCGGTGACGTACTCCTCGCCTGGGGCGACCATTACTACAACGGCTCCAAGGCGGGGGAGAAATCTAGTTGCTACTGGCACCTGCCCACCACCTGGTAGCGGCCCCGGACGTCTGCTGACCCCAGCCGCAAGGTAGCGCAGGCGCGGCCCGGAACCCGCGTCGCGCGCCGGGGCGTCCACTGCACCCGGGACGGCGGACGGCCTCGATCGGGGTGAGCCGGCGCTGCGGGATGCGGGCGGCCCCTGCGGCCCGTCACTCGTCCGGCTGCCCCTTGTGGCGGGCGTAGTAGCGGGCGACCCGGGCGCGGTTGCCGCACGCCGAGGCCACGCACCAGCGGCGGCGGGGGTGGGCCGGCAGGAAGAGCAGCACGCAGTCGTGCGCCTCGCATGCACGGACCTGCCCCACCCGGGGATCCGTCAGGAGTTCCGCGACCGCCTCGGCCAGTTCGGCGGCGAGCCGCGGGGTCGGATCCGCCGAGCGGTGCGCGGGGGCGGTGGTGCCGCCCTCCGGCGTCCAGGCCAGCACCCGGTGGGACGGCGCCGCGGCCAGCGCCCCGTTCAGCGCGGCCAGCGCCCCGGCCGGGGGCCGCTCGCCGCGCCGGGCCGCGTCGAGCGCCGGGCGCGCGGCCTCCCGTACGGCCCGTACGGCGGCCACCTGGGCCGCGCCCACCGCGCCCACCGGGGTCAGCCGGGCGGCCTGCACGTCCAGCCAGGCCGCGAGGCCCTCCGGGTCGGCGACGAGGTCGCCTTCCGCGGTACGGGTGTTGAGGAGGTCCAGCGCGAGGGGCTCACCGGTGAGCGGGAAGGTCACTGTCACCCAACTAATGCTACTGCAACCACTTGACCCATTAGTGATCACCGGCAAGACTAATGGGACCGAGGCCGCAGGAGGCATGTGATGACCGCTCGTCGCACCATCCCCACCGTCCAGCACCGCACCGTCGACGTGGACGGAGTCCGCGTCGCCTACCGCGAGAGCGGCCCCGCCGACGGCCCCGTGCTGCTGCTCCTGCACGGCTTCCCCACCGCCTCGCACCAGTTCGCCCGCCTGATGGACGCCCTCGGCGACACCCCCTACCGCCTGATCGCCCCCGACTACCCCGGCTCCGGCCGGACCGAGGCCCCGGCCGGGTTCACGTACACCTTCGACCGGCTCGCCGACGTCGTGGAGGGCTTCACCGACGCCCTCGGCCTCGACCGCTACGCCCTGTACGTCTTCGACTTCGGCGCCCCCGTCGGACTGCGGCTCGCCACGCGCCGCCCGGAGCGGGTGACCGGGCTGATCGTCCAGAACGGCAACGCCTACGAGGAGGGCCTCTCCGACGCGGCCCGCGCGTTCGCCGGTCTCCGGCGCGAGGTCCCGGGCGACGAGGAGCGGATCCGCGGCCTCTTCACCCTGGAGGGCACCCGCTTCCAGTACGAGACCGGCGTCGCCGACACCGGCCTGATCTCCCCCGACGGCCCGACCCTCGACGTGCACCACCTCGGCCTGCCGGGACGCGCCGACGCCCAGGCCGACCTCGCCTTCGACTACGCCTCCAACTTCGCGCACTACCCCGCCTGGCAGGCGTGGCTGCGGAGCGCGGGGGTGCCGGTGCTGGTCGTCTGGGGCGCGGGCGACCCCTTCTTCACCCCGGCGGGCGCCAAGGCCTACCTCCGGGACGCCCCGGACGCCGCCGTCCACGTCTTCGAGGGCGCGGGCCACTTCGCCCTCGAAACCCACCTCCCGCAGATCGCCCCGCTGATCGAGGACTTCCTCACCGGCCTGACCGCTGCCGGCCCCGCCCCCTCCGGCTCCGCCGCCGTCTGAGGCGCTCCGGCCCCGCCGTCGCGCGGGGCGGCGCCGCGCGGGCGACCCCGCGTCAGCCCTCCGCGGGGGCCCGGCCCGTCAGGGCCGCGAGGCTGGCGCGGACGTGGTTCATGTGGGCCCGCATCTCCTCCTGCGCCTCCGCGTGCTCCCGCAGGACGCGCTCGGTCTCCCGCCCGACCCGCTCCTCCCGCACCCGCGCCGCCGCCACCAGCTCCGCGGCCCGCGCCTCCGCGTCCTCCTGGCCGTGCCGCGCCGACTCCTCCGCCTCCGCGAACCCCCGCCGGGCCTCCGCCAGGCGGGCCTGCGCGTGCTGCTCCAGCTCGGCGTGGCGCGCCTCCAGCTCCGCCTCCCGCGTCGCCAGGGCCCGCCCCGCCGTCTCCCAGCGCTCCGTCTGCTCCTGCTCGCGCTCCGCCCGCTCCGCGTCCGCCCGCCGCCGCGTCTCCGCCAGCGCGGCCGCCGCCTCCGCCCGCCAGGCCGCCGCGTCCTCCCGGGCCTGCGCCCGGAGGTCGTCGGCCTCGCGTTGCGCCCGCAGCAGCCCCTGGCGGACCCGGACCTCCGTCTGCTCGCGCACCGCCTCCGCGTCGCCCCGCGCCAGCTCCGCCGCCCGGTCGGCGCGCGCCTCGGCCGCCCCGAGCGTCGCGGACGCGTCCGCCCGCGCGTCCATCCGTACGGCGTCGGCCTCCTCCTGCGCCAGCAGCAGGATCCGCCGGGCCCGCTCGCCCAGTTCGTCGTACGTCTGCGGGGCGAGCCCGGCCACCACCTCCCGCAGCCGCGCCGCCTCCGCCTCCATCTGCTTGGCCAGGACCGTCAGCCGTGCCACCCGCTCCCAGGCGTCGTCGCGGCTCCCGGAGAGCCGGGCGAGATACCGGTCGACCTCTTCCATGCGGTAGCCGCGACCGCGCACGGTCGCCATGGGTGCACTCATCCTGGATGCGCCTCTCTCGCGGGGATTCCCGTCAAGGATGCGCCATTTGATCCCAGAAGCCCGAATGGCCGGGCCGAGACCCCCTCGGAGGGTCCCGACCCGGCCATTCCACCGGTCACCCGATCAGGGCGACCTCAGAGCAGTCCGTCCCACATCTGCTCCAGCAGCACCGACCACCAGCTTTCCGGCGACGCGAGCGCCGCGCTGTCGAGCCCGGCCAGATTCGCCTGGAAATCGACGGTCCACCGGCCCGCCTGCTCCGGCGTCAGATGCTGGCGCAGCCGCCACATGTGACCCAGCATCGCCAGCGAACGCACGAACTGCGGCAGGCTCGAGTTCACGAACTGCGGCGGCACCGGAGCACCGCCGGGACCGCCCTCCACCGGTACCGCCACGATGTGCGCGGTCCCGTACTGCACGCAGAGCGCCTTGCCGAAGTCGCTGCCGACCACGAGGTACGAGCCCGCGTCCGAGGCCGGATGCACCTGCCGCTGCGCGGCCATCTCGGCGAGCGTCGGCACCGGCTGACCCGGCACCGCCTGCGCCCAGAAGAACGGCCCGAAGTCGACCGGCAGACCCGACCACATCAGCGTCTGCGCCACGATCTCCGGCACACCCTGACGGGACACCGCCCGCTGGTCGAAGCGGAACACGCCCTGCGGACCGAACGCCCCCGTCAGCTCCTGCGCGATCGCCTCCAGCGGGATCGCCGGCTGCAGCGGGACCTGCGGCAGGGGCGCCCGTACCGGCGCGGGGCGCGCCGGACCGTCCGCCACCTGGTGCAGCTCGCCCTGATGGGTGAGCAGGTGCCGCATGCCGGCCTGCCGGCCCGCGTGGTCCTTCCCGTACGGGGCCACGCTGGTGATCCGCACCTGCGGCCAGGTCTCCCGGATCATCCGCGCGCAGTAACCGCCGGGCAGCTCACAGGACTCCAGCTCGGTGTGCAGTTCCAGCACCTGCTGCGGCGGCACGTTCATGGCGCGCAGCTCGTGCAGGATCTGCCACTCCGGGTGCGGGGTGCCGGGCGCCGAACGGCGGATGAGCTGCTGCTCGGAGCCGTCGGGCGCGCGGTAGCGCAGCACGGCCTGGTAGCCGGGGCCGACCGTGGGCGCACCGGTCGGGACCTGGACCGGGGGCTGCGCCGCGGGTCCGCCCGGCGGCGGGCCGGGCGGGCCGGGCGGCTGCGGTACGCCGGGACCGGCCAGCATCGTCGCGGCGTGGTCGAGCCCGCCACCGGGTGCGCCGGGA
The DNA here is from genome assembly GCF_042871845.1 of Streptomyces sp. NPDC005533. Lineage (NCBI taxonomy): Bacteria > Bacillati > Actinomycetota > Actinomycetes > Kitasatosporales > Streptomycetaceae > Streptomyces > Streptomyces sp. NPDC005533. The sequence goes on from NZ_JBIAJH010000014.1 coordinate 108,514, forward strand.
GCCCCCGGCGGACCGGGCGGCTGCGGTACGCCGGGACCCGCGAGCATCGTCGCGGCGTGATGCGCCCCGCCCCCGGGCACACCGGGCGCGCCCGGGGCACCGGGCGGGCCGGGCGGCGCGGGCGGCTGACCGGTCACGGCCGGACCGGCCAGCATCGTCGCGGCATGGTCCAGCCCGCGGCCGAGCGACCCGGGAGCCCCGGGCGGACCGGGCGGGCCGGGAGGCTGGGGCGCGCCGGCGCGCGGGGCACCGGGCGGGCCGGGCGGCGCGGGCGGCTGACCGGTCACGGCGGGACCGGCCAGCATCGTCGCGGCATGGTCCAGCCCGCGGCCGAGCGACCCGGGAGCCCCGGGCGGACCGGGAGGCGCGGGCGGCTGACCCGCACCCGGGGCACCGGGGGCACCGGGCGGGCCGGGGGGCTGCGGTACGCCGGGACCCGCGAGCATCGTCGCCGCGTGATGGGCGCCGGGCGCACCGGGCGGACCCGGCGGCGTCGACTGCTGCCCCGCGCCCGCACCCGGCGCACCGGGGGCTCCGGGGGCTCCGGGGGCGGCGGGAGGCGTCGACTGCCGGCCCGCGGACCCACCCGGCCGGGAGACCTGGGCCTTGCTCGTCGGCGCGTCGGCGATGTCGGCGGAAGGCGAGCCCAGCGCGGGCACCACGGCGGTCCGCGGCAGCTGGCTGCCGCCCGGCATCAGCGTGGTCTTGGCCTCCGGGGCCACACCGGAGGACGGCCGGTCCTCCAGGTCCGACCCGGACAGCGGCGGCGCGAACACGGTCGCGGGCAGCGGCACGGACGCGTCGTCCGTGCCGGAGTTCACATCGGTACCCGCCCACGGCGTGGCACCGGTCGGCACCACGGCCGCGGCCGGGGCCGGTTCGGCCGCCGGCACGCCGTCGTTGGCGGTCGGCTCGTAGGGGATCTCGCCCCCGCGCCGCAGCGGCACCGCTTCCACCGGCGCCGGAGCCGGGGCCGCAGCCGCGGCGGCCGGCTCATCGGCAACGGAAGCCGGAGCCGGCGCGGGCGCCGGCGGAATGCCCGCCCGGTCCGCGGCCTCCTGCAGCCACTCCGGCGGACTCAGCATGAACGAGGTCTGCTCCGAGTCGATCCGCGGCGGCGGAACCGAAGCCTCCGAAGCGGCCGAGGCGGCGACCGCCCCGTACTCCTCCTCGTACCGGCGGATCACCTCACCCACCGGCAGCCCCGGCCACAGCGTCACCTCCCCGCTGTCCCGCGCGATGACCAGCCGCTGCCGGCCACCCCCGGACACCGGACCCGCCGCACGGTCCTCCGCCCACACCACGAACCCGAGCCCGAACTCCCGTACGCGCACCTCGCGGTGCTGGTAGGCGGGCACGTCCCCGTTGATCCACTCCTCGGCGCGCTCCTGCGCCTGCGCAAACGTCACCATCGCGCCGTCACCCCTCATCCGAACCGGGCCGCACCGACGGAACCGGTCCCGCCACGGGAACCGAGCGTGCGAATCCGCCGTCCACCATCAGACCGGCCACCGTCTCCAGCTCCGGCGGGTTGCCCGCCAGCCGCTCCAGAAAGGCGTCGAAATCAGCACCGCACGGCAGCAACAGCCGCTCCACGCGCTCCTGTACCGACCAGCCGTCCTGGTCGCGCGCATCGTCGTACGGGGAGAACCACATCGAGCCGATGGCCCCGCCCTTCACCTTCAGGGCGAGCAGCCCGCCCTGCGCGAAAGCCACGCACAGGTAGTCCTTCGTCAGGTGGTCCCGCAGGCACTTGTTGACGTACACCAGGTCGTTGACCGCCGCCTCCTCACGCACCGTGAAGAACGGCTGGTCCACCAGCAGACCCAGCTCCACGTCCAGGCCGGCGCCCATCGGCGCGCAGCCGCCCGCGGCCTTCAGGAACGAGCGGTAGGCCTCCGGCAGCCGGTAGCCGAGGTCCTCCTCGACCCCCTGGACCTGCTCCTCGGACACCGAGACCACCGACTTCGGCAGCCCCAGGTGCACCGGGCGCAGCTCCTGCAACGGCCGCGTCCCGCGCTTCTCGTGGTCCACCGGAGCGGTCGCCAGCCCCGCGTGGTGCCGCAGCAGGGCCTTCACCTCGACCGGGACCAGCTCCATGCGCCGCGAACCCGCCACGTGGTGCCAGGTCCAGCCGTGCGGGGTCGCCACCGGCCCGACCGTGTCCCACAACTCGTGCCCGGCGGCCTTCATCGCGGCGTTCGCGGAGACGTAGTCCGTCAGCCGCAACTCGTCGACGCCGAACCCCTCCGGGGGCTCGGCGATCTCCACGGCCGCACGCGCGTACGCGGAGAAGTCCGGATGCCCGTTGCCGTCCATCCGCACCCCGTGGGGATGCCGAGCGGCCCGGACCGGGTCCGGGAAATGCACGACCTGCCCCGAGTAAGCGGCGTTGGGTGGCGCGGCCTGCTGCCCGAGCCGACCTGTCGTCATGGCGGTAGCCCCCTGCTGGATCTGGCTGGTTCACCACAGCCTATGCGCTGGGGCAAGAGCCTCACCCGCGCGCGACCGGCGCACCCACCGCGGGGCCAGGAACATCCGAATTGATACGAATATTCGACCCCGCTTCCGCATGACAGGTGACATTTGACAGGCTGTCCCCGCAGCACGGGGGCGTGCGCGACAGCGGTCACCACCGCCGCCACGGGAGGGAAAGCGCGACCATGCACCACACGGCAACACGTACAGAACCGGGCGACACCGCCCCGGAAGCACCGGGCACGCCGGCAGCCGCGGCCCCGGCCGGCGAGGCGATCGGCCCCGCCGGCGACCCCCGCCTGCGCTGGAGCAGCACCGACGGCCGCCCCGTCGCACCCGTCCTGCGCTTCCGCCGCGACGGCATCCTCCCCACCGTCGCCGCCGCCCTCTCCGTACGCGGCGAGACCCTCACCGGCACCGCGGGCAAGGCCGACCAGCCCCCCGTGCTCCACCCCCTCGTCCAGGACTTCCTCGACACCCTCACGAGCGGCCAGCGCGAACGTTTCACCGGCCGGTGCCCCGAGGCGATACTGCTCTCCCGCCACCTCGCCGCGGTCGAGGCGGCCCGCTCCCGGCGCGCCTCCCGCAAACCGCTCTCCGCGAGCGAGGCCCGCCGCTCCCTCAAGCACTCCAAGATCACAGCACGCCGCATCCGCGAGGACGGCGACCCGCTCCACGGCAGCTACGCACCGCCCTGCCGCTCCTGCGACGCCCTCCTCGCCCACTTCGGCGTACGCCCCGTCGACCTCACCCCAGCCGAGTAGCCATGACCCCCACCTCCGCCTCCTACGACCGCTCCTCGGCCACCCGCTTCCCGGTCGCCGTGGACTCCGCCCTGCGCACGGCCGGCTGGGAACCCGGCCGCTGGGACATCAAGCAGGCCGAGTACTGGGCCGACGCGCTCCGGGACCACACCACGCCCGCCGGGCACCGGCACACCGTCTTCCCCGCCGCCGTCGAGGCCTGGGCCGAGTTCGGCGGCCTCACCGTCAGCGCGCCCGGACCCGGCCGCCAGATCGCCCCCACCCCGGTCCGGCTCGACCCGCTCACGGGCCTCCACCTCGCGCGCACCTTCGCCGACCTCGGCCGGGCGCTGTCCACCCAGCTCTGCCCCCTCGGCGTCGAGGCCGACGGCGGGTCCCACCTGGCCCTCGACCGCGAGGGCCGCGTCTACGGCATCGACCACACCGGCGACTGGTACCTCGGCTCCACCCTCGACGAAGCCCTCACCCTCCTCCTGACCGGCCTCCAACCCACCCGCCTCACCACGGCCTGACGCAGGGCCGTGCGGCGGATCCGGGGGGGGCGTGGCTCAAAGCCCGGGGCTCCGCCCCGCACCCCGCGCCTCAAACGCCGGCGAGGCTGAATTAGCGCGGCGAAGCCCAGAGCCGTGCGGCTCCAAGATCGGGGCTCCGCCCCGCACCCCGCGCCTCAAACGCCGGCGAGGCTGAATTGGCGCGGCGAAGCCCAGAGCCGTGCGGCTCCAAGATCGGGGCTCCGCCCCGCGCCCCGCGCCTCAAACGCCGGCGGGGCTGAGTTTGTGCGGCGGAGGCCGGAGTCGTGCGGCTCAAAGATCGGGGCTCCGCCCCGGACCCCGCGCCTCAAACGCCGGCGGGGCTGAATTTGCGCGGCGTAACTGAAAGGGTGCGGCCAGGCTGAATGGGTGCGGCGTAGCCGAAGGGGTTGCGGCCGGGCTGGGTGGTGCGTCGGCACTGGGTAGCAGGCGGGTCGGTTGGGGTGGGGGTGTGTGTCGGGGTGATCCCCGCAGGGCGTCGAACGCACTGCCGCCGAGCTGTCCGGCCCCTCGTCACGTTCGGCGCCCGAGGAGACGCCCCGGCGCGCGCCCCCCCCCACACCAACCGACCCCCACGCCGACCCCGCCCAAGCGGCGCAGCCAAAGCGCGCCCGCCCCCCACCCAACCGACCCGCACCCCCCGACCCCGCAAGCGCGGCTCAGCCAACCGCCAAGGCCAGCGCCTAGCGAACCGGCAGGACCGCCGACACCCTGAACCCACCCGCCTCGGTCGGCCCGGACACGAAGACCCCGCCCAGCCCGAGCACTCGCTCCCGCATCCCGAGCAGCCCGTTCCCACCGCTCGGCAGGGCGACCCCGGCCGCCTTCCCCTCGCACGGCCCGTTCTCCACCTGCATCGCCACCTCCCCGTCCCGATGGGCGAGCCGCACCACGACCCGCGCCCCCGGGGCGTGTTTGTGGCAGTTGGTCAGGGCCTCCTGCACCACGCGGTACGCCGTCTGCTCGACCTCCGCCGCGTACCCCGCGCCCGTCCCCTCCCCCTGCACGAGCATCTCCACGACCATTCCGGCCGCCCGGGACTGCCCGACCAGCACCTCCAGCTCGTCGAGCGAGGGCCCGTCCTCGGCACCCCCGACGAGCGCGACCGCACCCACCGGCACGACGCCCACCGCGCCCCCGGCGCCCCCGGCGCCCACCGCGGCCACGCCCGGTCCACCGGGCCCGCCGGATCCACCGGGTCCGCCCCGGACCACACCCGCACCCGCCCCCTCCGCCGCGACCGGCTTGGCCGCGGCCCTGAGCACGCCGAGCATCTCCCGCAGTTCCGTCAGCGCCTGGCGCCCCATGTCCCCCACCAGTGCGGCGTTCTTCGCCGCCCGCGCCGGGTCCTTGACCGCCACCGCCTCCAGCGCGGCCGCGTGCACCACCATCAGCGACACCCGGTGCGCGACCACGTCGTGCATCTCGCGCGCGATGCGGGTCCGCTCCTCCGTGCGGGCCCACTCGGCCCGTTCCTCCGCCCGGTCCGCCAGCAGCGACAGCTCCCGCTCCAGCGAGTCCGCCCGTTCCTGCAGGCTTTCCATCAGCCGCCGCCGGGCGCCGATGTAGAGCCCGAGCAGCAGGGGCGGCACGGTCAGCGCCACCGCGACGAATCCCGAGAGCGCGACCACGAGCTTCGGATCGGCCTCGACGTCCCCGCGGGTCTGGAGGTACATCACGACGAAGGTCGCCACCAGCGACATCGAGGCCAGGGTGGCGATGATCCGCCGGGGCACCTCGGAGGAGGCGAGCGAGTACATGCCCACCACCGAGAGCAGGAACCCCATCGCGGCCGGCGTGACGGCGATGCCCACGAGCACCACGGCGATCGGCCAGCGTCGCCGCAGCACGAGCGTGGCCCCCACCACGAGCCCGAACGCGACCCCGACCGAGGTCGGCAGCCCCGTATCGCGGGCGAAGGCGAGGCCCTCCCACGCGCACTCCACGGCGGACACCCCGGCGAGCGTCACGTCCGTGACGGCGTCCCGTCGCCGCGCCCACCACAACGGCGGCCCAGCGCGGCCTTCCACTTCCCCCGTACTGGTCATGCCGTCCAGCGTACGGGCGGCCCGCGCGGGGGCCCCGGGAATTCCCCGCCTGCGAAACGGCGGACACGAGTACCGTCGCATTGGGGCCGGGTGGTACGGCATAGTAGGGACGGCAGCTTGATCGGATCGGGAAACTGTCCGATTCGGCCTGATTTACTATCCCCTGTGGTGTAATTGGCAGCACTGAGGCTTTTGGTGCCTTATGTTCGGGTTCGAGTCCTGACAGGGGAGCTGCGCAGCCCCTCGGGTCCTGACCATCGGTCGGGACCCGCCCTCGTTTCGGCTCCTTTACACCCCGGTATCCTTCACGGGTCCACCCCCGAAGCCGAAGGGCATCCCCGTGAGCGCCAACCGCCCGGCAGCCGTCGTCGTACTCGCAGCGGGTGAAGGCACCCGCATGAAGTCGGCCACTCCCAAGGTTCTGCACGAGATCTGCGGGCGCTCGCTCGTCGGTCACGTCGTCGCCGCCTCCCGTGAGCTGGACCCCGCCCACCTCGTCGTGGTCGTCGGGCACGCCCGGGAGCAGGTCACCGCGCACCTGGCCGGGATCGACGCCGGCGTCCGCACCGCCGTCCAGTACGAGCAGAACGGCACCGGGCACGCCGTCCGCATGGCCCTCGAGGAGCTCGGCGGCCCGGTCGACGGGACCGTGATCGTCGTCTGCGGCGACACCCCGCTGCTGACCGGCGAGACGCTGGCGCGGCTGGCGGCGACGCACGAGGCCGACGGCAACGCCGTCACCGTGCTCACCGCCGAGGTGCCGGACTCCACCGGCTACGGGCGGATCGTCCGGGACGCCGGCGGCGCCGTGACCGCCATCGTCGAACACAAGGACGCCACCGACGCCCAGCGGGCGATCCGTGAGATCAACTCCGGCGTCTTCGCCTTCGACGGCAGCCTGCTCGCCGACGCGCTCGGCAAGGTCCGGACCGACAACAGCCAGGGCGAGGAGTACCTCACCGACGTCCTCGGCATCCTGCGCGAGGCCGGGCACCGCGTCGGCGCGGCCGTCGGCAGCGACCACCGCCAGATCCTCGGGATCAACAACCGCGTCCAGCTCGCCGAGGCGCGCGCGCTGCTGAACGCGCGCCTGCTGGAGCAGGCCATGCTCGCGGGCGTGACGGTCGTCGACCCGGCGAGCACCTTCGTGGACGTGACGGTCACCTTCGGCCAGGACGCGCTCGTGCACCCCGGCACCCAGCTCCTGGGCGCCACGCACATCGCCGAGGGCGCCGAGGTCGGCCCGAACACCCGGCTGAAGGACACCACCGTGGGCGCGGGCGCCCGGGTGGACAACACGGTCGCGGAGAGCGCGGTCGTGGGCCCGCAGGCGTCCGTGGGGCCGTTCGCGTACCTGCGTCCGGGCACGAACCTCGGCGCGAAGGCCAAGGCCGGCACGTACGTCGAGATGAAGAACGCGACGATCGGCGAGGGCACCAAGGTGCCCCACCTGTCCTACGTGGGCGACGCGACGATCGGCGAGTACACGAACATCGGAGCGGCGAGCGTCTTCGTGAACTACGACGGTGAGCACAAGCACCACACGACCGTCGGCTCACACTGCAAGACGGGCTCGGACAACATGTTTGTGGCTCCCGTCACCATCGGGGACGGCGCCTACACGGCGGCCGGATCCGTGATCACCAAGGACGTGCCGCCCGGTGCGCTGGCCGTGGCCCGCGGCCAGCAGCGGAATATCGAGGGCTGGGTGGCCCGCAAGCGTCCGGGAAGCGCGGCCGCCACGGCGGCTCAGTCGGCGGGCTCGGAGGATTCCGAGCGCCACTGAGGTGAACTGACCGGAAACAGGTACGCCTGCGACGGCGTACCGTGATAGGTGCACGCAATTCGGCTGGCTCACCGTGTGCGGGACGGACGCACATGGGGGCGAGCAGCTTCAACACGTCTGAGGAGACAGTGCTGTGACCGGGATCAAGACGACCGGCGAGAAGAAGCTGATGCTCTTCTCCGGCCGCGCCCACCCCGAGCTGGCCGAGGAGGTCGCGCACCAGCTGGGAGTCGGCCTCGTGCCGACCAAGGCTTTCGACTTCGCGAACGGCGAGATCTACGTTCGCTTCCAGGAGTCGGCTCGCGGCGCGGACTGCTTCCTGATCCAGAGCCACACGGCTCCGATCAATAAGTGGATCATGGAACAGCTGATCATGATCGACGCGCTGAAGCGCGCGTCGGCGCGCTCCATCACCGTGATCATCCCCTCCTACGGGTACGCCCGCCAGGACAAGAAGCACAAGGGCCGCGAGCCGATCTCGGCCCGCCTGGTCGCGGACCTGCTGAAGACCTCGGGTGCGGACCGCATCCTCACGGTCGACCTGCACACGGACCAGATCCAGGGCTTCTTCGACGGCCCGGTGGACCACCTGTCGGCCCTGAACGTCCTCGCGGACTACGTGGGCGCCAAGGTGGACCGCACCAAGCTGACGATCGTCTCCCCGGACGCCGGCCGCGTGCGCGTCGCCGACCGCTGGTGCGACCGCCTGGACGCGCCGCTGGCCATCGTGCACAAGCGCCGCGACAAGGACGTCGCCAACCAGGTGACCGTCCACGAGGTCGTCGGTGAGGTCAAGGGCCGCGTCTGCGTCCTGGTCGACGACATGATCGACACCGGTGGCACCATCTGCGCCGCGGCCGACGCGCTGTTCGCGCACGGCGCCGAGGACGTCATCGTGACGGCCACGCACGGCATCCTGTCGGGCCCCGCGGCCGACCGCCTGAAGAACTCCAAGGTCAGCGAGTTCGTGTTCACGAACACCCTGCCGGACCCGTCCGACCTGGAGCTCGACAAGATCACGGTGCTGTCGATCGCCCCGATGATCGCGCGCGCGGTGCGCGAGGTCTTCGAGGACGGTTCGGTCACCAGCCTCTTCGAGGAGCAGCAGTAACCGCTCCGCGGTAGATCCTTTTTGGTACGGCCTCCCCTGCCGGGTACACTCCACGAGTTGCTCGGCGAGGGAGGCCGTACCTGTTTCCGGTACGGACGCTCCGTTATCGACGCGCTCTTCGTAGCAGGCCGTTCCGGCCGGGTGACTCTGTCCGTTTTCCGTCACCCCACGAGGAGTGAGCATGTCCGAGATCAAGCTTTCCGCGAAGGTCCGCACCGACTTCGGCAAGGGCGCTGCCCGCCAGGCCCGTCGTGACGCCCTGACCCCCGCGGTCATCTACGGCCACGGCACCGACCCGAAGCACGTCAACGTCGACGCCCACGCCCTGCAGCTGGCGCTCCGCACCCCGAACGTCCTGATCTCCCTGGACATCGACGGCGCCGCCGAGCTGGTCATCCCGAAGGCCGTGCAGAAGCACCCGCTGAAGCGTTCGGTCTCCCACGTCGACTTCCTGATCGTCAAGAAGGGCGAGAAGGTCACCGTCGACGTCGCGATCGTCACCGAGGGCGAGCTGGCCGCCGGCGGCAACATGCTGGAGACCCTCCAGAACACGATCTCCGTCGAGGCCGAGGCCACCCACATCCCGACCGAGGTCACCGTCTCCATCGCGGGCCTGGAGGCCGGCGCGACCATCCACGCGTCGGACCTGGTCCTCCCGAAGGGCACCACCCTGGCCGTCGACGGCGACATCGCCGTCCTGCAGGTCGTGGCCCCGCAGGCCGAGGAGCCGGCCGCCGAGGCCGCCGAGGGCACCGAGGCCTGAGCCTCGCCTTCTCCCCTCAGCAGTTGCTGACCGACCGCCGTCCGGCTCCACTGGAGCGGGACGGCGGTCGTCTTCGTTCAAGGCCTTAAGGAGCTTTTGATGTCGGACGACGCGGCACCCTGGCTGATCGTCGGCCTCGGCAACCCCGGACCGGAGTACGCGGGCAACCGCCACAACATCGGCTTCATGGTGGCCGACCTGCTGGCGGAGCGGATCGGCGGGAAGTTCAAGGCGCACAAGGCCCGGGCCCAGGTGGTCGAGGGCCGCATCGGCGCGCCGGGACCGGCGAACCGCCGGGTGGTGCTGGCGAAGCCGATGACGTACATGAACCTCTCCGGCGGGCCGGTGACGGCCCTGCGCGACTTCTACAAGGTGCCGCTGGACCGGATCGTCGCCGTCCACGACGAGCTGGACATCGACTACCCGACGCTGCGCCTGAAGCTGGGCGGCGGGGACAACGGCCACAACGGTCTGAAGTCGATGACGAAGTCGATGGGCCCGGACTACCACCGGGTCCGCTGCGGCATCGGCCGCCCGCCGGGCCGGATGCAGGTCGCGGACTTCGTGCTGAAGGACTTCTCGTCGACGGAGCGCAAGGAGCTGGACTGGTTCGTGGACCGGGCCGCCGACTCCGTGGAGTGCCTGATCCAGGAGGGCCTGGAGCGCGCGCAGTCCACGTACAACTCCTGACGGACGTGACGGAGCCCCCCGCACCGGCCGGTGCGGGGGGCTCCGTCACGTCCGGGTCCGGGGCTCAGCCGGTGTTGCGCAGGCCCGCGGCCACGCCGTTGACGGTGAGCAGCAGGGCGCGGGCGAGGAGCGGGTCGGCCTCCTCGCCGCGGGCGGCCGCCGCGCGCTGGCGGGCCAGCAGGGAGACCTGGAGGTAGGAGATCGGGTCCAGGTAGGCGTCGCGGACGGCGAAGGTCTGCTGGAGGACCGGGTTGGAGTCCAGGAGGCGGCTGCCGCCGGTGATGCGCAGGACCTCGCGGACGGTGAGCTCGTGCTCGGCCTCGATGCGGGCGAAGACGTGCTTGAGGTGGTCGGGCACGAGGGTGTCGACGTAGTGGCGGGCGATCCGCAGGTCGGTCTTGGCCAGCGTCATCTCGACGTTGGACAGGAAGTTGCGGAAGAAGTGCCAGCGCTCGCCCATCTCGGTGAGGGCGTCGCCCTGGCCGGCCTCGCGCAGGGCCTTCAGGCCGGAGCCGACCCCGTACCAGCCGGGGACGATCTGACGGGACTGGGTCCAGCCGAAGACCCACGGGATGGCGCGCAGGCCGTCGAGGCCGGCGCCCGAGTCGGGGCGGCGCGAGGGCCGCGAGCCGAGGTGGAGGTCGGCGAGCTGGTCGACGGGGGTCGCCGCGAAGAAGTACGCCGGCAGGTCCGGGTCCTCGACGAGCGCGCGGTACGCGGCGTGGGCGGCGTCGGAGACGGTGTCCATGGCCGCGTCCCAGCGGGCGAGGGCCTCGTCGGACTGGCGGGGCGCCGTGTGCAGGGCGGAGGCCTGCAGGGTGGCCGCGACGGTCAGTTCGAGGTTCTCGCGGGCCAACGACGGGACGAGGTACTTGTCGGAGATGACCTCGCCCTGCTCGGTGACCTTGATCTCGCCTTCGAGGGTGCCCCAGGGCTGGGCGAGGATCGCGTCGTGCGAGGGGCCGCCGCCGCGGCCGACGGTGCCGCCGCGGCCGTGGAAGAGGCGCAGGCGCACCCCGTAGCGGTGGGCGACGTCGCGCAGCCGCCGCTGGGCGCGGTGGATCTCCCACTGGCTGGTGGTGATGCCGCCGAACTTGCTGGAGTCGGAGTAACCGAGCATGACCTCCTGGACGTCGCCGCGCAGGGAGACGAGGCGCCGGTAGGAGGGGTCGGCGAGCATCTCGTCGAGGATGACGTCGGCGGCGCGCAGCTCGTCGGTGGTCTCCAGGAGCGGGACGATGCCGATCTTGGCCCAGCCGCCGTGCAGGTCGAGCAGGCCCGCCTCGCGGGCCAGTACCGCGGCGGCGAAGACGTCGTCGGCGCCCTGGCACATCGAGATGATGTACGACTCGATGACCTCGGGGCCGAACTTCTCGAAGGCGTCCTTGATGGCGAGGAAGACGCCGAGGGTCTTCTGCCCGGCGGCGTCGAGGGGCGCCGGGGCGGGGGCCAGCGGACGGCGCGAGCGCAGCTCCTTGGCGAGGAGCTTGCCGCGGTAGTCGCGGGGCATGTCGGCGTAGCGCCAGGACTCCTCGCCGAGGCGGTCGAAGAGCTGGCCGAGCGCGTGGTGGTGGGCGTCGGCGTGCTCGCGTACGTCCATGGTGGCGAGCTGGAGGCCGAAGGCGGCCAGGGTGCGAATGGTGCGGTCCATGCGGCCGTCGGCGAAGAGGGCGCCGCGGTGCTCGCGCAGGGAGGTCTGGATGAGGGTGAGGTCGGTGAGCAGCTCGGCGGTGCCGAGGTAGTCGCGGCCTTCCTCGTGCGGGGTGCCCTTGGCGAGGCGCTCGCGGGTGTTGAGGAGCTTCTGCCGGATGCAGGTGGCCTTGAGGCGGTACGGCTCCTCGGCGTTCAGCCGCTTGTAGCGCGGGCTGATCTCGGGGAGGCGTTCCAGGTCGGCCTGGAGGGAGGCGAGGAGTTCCTCGGTGGCCCCGGTGTAGCGGATGGAGTTGGAGAGCAGCCCGCGCAGGAAGTCGATGAGTTCCAGTGCGTCGGTGATGCCGTGCTCGTGCTGGAGGATCAGCACGTCGCGGGTGACGTCGGGGGTGACGTTGGGGTTGCCGTCGCGGTCGCCGCCGATCCAGGTGCCGAAGGTCAGCGGGCGGGTGCCGGCGGGCAGCTCGACGCCGACGCGCTGGAGCTCGGCGGCGAGGTCCTCCAGGACGTCGCCGACGGCGCCGGCGTGCAGCTCGTCGAGGTAGTAGATCGCGTTGCGGGCCTCGTCGGCGGGCTCGGGCCGGACCACGCGCAGCTCGTCGGTCTGCCAGACGAGGTCGATGTTCTCGGCGAGCCGCAGGTCGTGGCGGCGGCGGTCGCCGGCGCCGGTGACGGGCTCCTCCAGCAGGGCGGCGATGCGGCGCAGCTTGTTGAGGACGCTGCGGCGGGCCGCCTCGGTGGGGTGCGCGGTGAAGACCGGGCGGACGTTGAGGTTCTTGACCGTCTCGCGCAGGTGTTCGGGGTCGGCGTCCTTCAGCATGTCGGCGGTGCGGGCGAGGAGCCCGCCCTCGGCGGCACGGTGGGCGCGCAGCTCCTTGCCGCGGTGCACCTGCTCGGTGACGTTGGCGAGGTGGAAGTAGGTGGAGAAGGCGCGCACGAGCTTGGCGGCGGTCTCCAGGTCGGTGTCGCCGAGCAGCTCGGCGGCGGCCTCGCCGTCCGTGCGGGTGAGGGCGCGCACCTTTTCGACGAGGTCGAGGAGTTCCCGGCCCTCCTGGCGTACGAGGGTCTCCCCGAGGAGGTCGCCCAGGCGGCGGATGTCCGCGCGCAGCTCCGCGTTGGCGGTGGCGGCCGGGGTGACGGGGGCCTGGCCCTGGGGGGCCTGGTCAGCACTGCTCACAGGTGCGGCTCCTTGCAGTGTTCGAGCGCTACTGGGCGGTGGGCTGCCGGCCGCGCGCTCCGATGCCCCTGCGGACGGTGTCCGGGGGATCGTCGCTCCTGATGCGCAGCTCGGGCTGCCCGTGCGGACCGCGCTGTCCGACGGGACCAGGATAGGTGTCCGAGGCGTGTGCCCGGGCAGACGTCTCACCAGGCGGCGCGCGCCCTGTCGGCGTGCACGTCCGCACCCCGGCCGCGCTCCTCTTGCCACGGGACCCGGCTTTGCCATACTTACGATGCCGTAGGTTACGGGTCCGTAGGTCCCGTGGCCGGGGAGCCTTCCGACTTCTCTCACCCTCCAGGGGACACCCATGACCACCAGTCCCGATCTGATCGAGGGTGCTTCGGCCCCCTCCGAGACAACTGCGCCGTCCGCGACCCTCGGCGGCGAGAACAAGCGGTCCATCGAGCAGATCGCTCTGCTGCTGTTCATCACCGTTCCCTTCGTCGCCCTGCTGGCGGCGGTCCCGCTGGCGTGGGGCTGGGGGGTGAGCTGGCTGGACGTGGGCCTGATGGTCTTCATGTACTTCCTGGCCTGCCACGGGATCACCATCGGTTTCCACCGCTACTTCACGCACGGCTCCTTCAAGGCGAAGCGCCCGCTGCGGATCGCCCTGGCCGTGATGGGCTCCATGGCGGTGGAGGGGCCGCTGGTGCGCTGGGTGGCGGACCACCGCAAGCACCACAAGTACTCGGACCACGAGGGTGACCCGCATTCGCCGTGGCGGTTCGGCGAGACGCTGCCGGCGCTGATGAAGGGCCTGTGGTGGGCGCACATCGGCTGGCTCTTCGACGAGGAGCAGACCGACCAGCAGAAGTACGCCCCCGACCTGATCAAGGATCCGGCGATCCGGCGGATCTCGCGCGACTTCGTCTTCTGGACGGTGCTGTCGCTGGCGATCCCGCCGCTGGTGGGCGGTCTGGTGACGATGTCGTGGTGGGGTGCGTTCACGGCGTTCTTCTGGGGCTCGCTGGTGCGGGTCGCGCTGCTGCACCACGTGACGTGGTCGATCAACTCGATCTGCCACGCGGTGGGCAAGCGGCCGTTCAAGTCCCGGGACCGCAGCGGCAACGTGTGGTGGCTGGCGGTGCTCTCCTGCGGCGAGTCCTGGCACAACCTGCACCACGCCGATCCGACCTCGGCGCGCCACGGTGTGCTGCGCGGCCAGATCGACTCCAGTGCGCGGCTGATCCGCTGGTGCGAGCAGCTGGGCTGGGCCACGGACGTGCGCTGGCCGTCGGCGGCCCGCGTCGAAGCCCGGCGCAGGGAAAGCGACGCGAAAGCGGCATGATGGGGGGCGTGGCGATCGACGGCGGTAATTCCGGCAGTGACAAGCCCCGGCGCGGTCGCCGGGTGCGGATGACGGGCGCGGAGCGGCGCCAGCAACTGCTGGACATCGGCCGGACCCTGTTCGCCGAGAAGGGCTTCGAAGGCACCTCGGTGGAGGAGATCGCCGCGAAGGCCGGGGTGTCCAAGCCGGTGGTGTACGAGCACTTCGGCGGCAAGGAGGGGCTGTACGCCGTGGTCGTGGACCGGGAGATGCGCCAGCTGCTGGACGGGGTGACGGGGGCGTTGACGGCCGGGCATCCGCGGGAGCTGCTGGAACAGGCGGCGTTCGCGCTGCTGGACTACATCGAGTCGTACACGGACGGTTTCCGGATCCTGGTCCGGGACTCCCCCGTGGCGCAGTCGACCGGCACGTTCGCCTCGCTGATCAGTGACATCGCCACGCAGGTCGAGGACATCCTGGGTCTGGAGTTCAAGGCGCGGGGCTTCGATCCCAAGCTCGCGCCGCTGTACGCGCAGGCGCTGGTCGGGATGGTGGCGCTGACCGGGCAGTGGTGGCTGGACGTCCGCAAGCCGAAGAAGGCGGAGGTGGCCGCACACCTGGTCAACCTGGCCTGGCACGGGCTGGACGGGCTGGAGTCGAAGCCGCAGCTGGTGGGCCGCCGCAAGAGCTGAGCCCGCAGCCCGCACGACGGCGCCCCGCCACCGAGGACCGGTGGCGGGGCGCCGTCGTGCGGGCTGCGGGGCGGGTCAGCCGCACTCCTCCAGGGCCTGCTGCTCCAGGGTGTGCTCTTCGAGGAATTCGAGCCGGTTGCCGACGGGGTCCTCGGAGTAGAAGCGGCGGTGGCCGGGCAGGTCGTCGTCCCAGACGACCTTGGCACCCCGTTCCTCCAGTCTGATCGCGTACGCCTCGATCCCGGTCACCCGCAGTCCCGGGTGGGCCTTGCGGGCGGGCCGGAAGTCCTCCTCGATGCCGAGGTGCAGCTGGACCGGCCCGGCGGCGAACCAGCAGCCCCCGCGCGCGGCGAGGACGGGCGGTTTGGGGATCTCGGTCATGCCGAGGACGTCGGTGTAGAAGGCGCGGAGCCGGTCCTCCGAGTCCGGCGGCGCGGCGAGTTGGACGTGGTCGACGGCGGTGAGCACGGTCAGGCCTCCTTGCGGGCGACGGCGAAGATCCGGCGGAACGGGAAGACGGTGCCGCGGGGCCCGGCCGGGTAGGCCACGCGCAGCCGGTCGCGGTATTCGGCGAGGAAGGCGTCCACGGCTTCGCGGTCGTCGCCGAGGGCGGTGAGGACGGGCCGCAGGGCGGTGCCCTTGACCCAGTCGAGAACGGGGTCGGGGCCGTGGAGCAGTTGGTGGTAGGTGGTCTCCCAGACGTCGGCGGCGCAGCCGAGCGCGGTGAACCGGGCAAGGTATTCGGCGGGTTCGAGGAGGTGGATGTAGCGGGCGCCGTGGCCGGCGAGCCGGCCCCGCCAGCGCGGGGTGTCGCACAGTTCGGCGAGCAGGGCGTGGCTGGGCGCGGTGAAGTTGCCGGGGATCTGGAAGGCGAAGGTGCCGCCGGGGCGCAGGCCGTTGATCCAGGCGCCGAAGGAGCCGGCGTGACCGGGGACCCACTGCAGGGCGGCGTTGGAGACGATCAGGTCGTAAGGCTCCTCGGGGAGCCAGCCGGCGAGGTCGCCGTGGCGGAAGTCGAGGCTGCCGCCGCCGGGGGTGGGGCCGGCGTGCTCCTCGGTGGCGCGGTCGAGCATCTCCGGGGAGAGGTCGAAGCCGGTGATGCGGGCGCCGGGCCAGCGGTCGGCGAGGAGCGCGGTGACATTGCCGGGGCCGCAGCCGAGGTCGGCGATGCGGGCGGGCCGGTTGGGGAGCTCGGGTATGCGGGTGAGGAGGTCCAGGAAGGGCCGGGTGCGATGGCCTGCGTGCCGGAGGTACTGCTGGGGATCCCAAGTGGGAGCGGAGGGCGCGGTGGACGTGGGGGTCCCCGAGTGCGCGGTATCGGAATACATGTTCGAGCCTCCCTGCTGGCGGGGCGGTCGGAAGCGGAATCTGTTCCGGCCCCCTCCATGCCCCATGCTCACGCGATTTATATCTCGATGTCAAGATACTCGTGGTCAAGATACTCGGTGTGAAGAGACTTCACATCGACAGACCCCTTACACTGATCGGCATGGAGGACGAGGTCGACCGACTGGTGGCGGCATGGCGGCGGGAGCGCCCTGACCTCGACGTGGAACCGCTCGAGGTACTGAGCCGCGTCAGCAGGCTCGCGCGCCACCTCGACCGCGCCCGCCGGCTGGCCTTCTCCGAGCACGGCCTGGAGCCGTGGGAGTTCGACGTCCTGACGTCCCTGCGCCGGGCCGGCGCGCCCTACCAGCTCTCCCCCGGCCAGCTCCTGACCCAGACCCTGGTCACCTCCGGCACCATGACCAACCGCATCGACCGGCTCGCCAAGAAGGGCCTCGTCGAGCGGCTCCCGGACCCCAGCGACCGCCGCGGCGTCCTGGTGCGGCTCACCCCCGAGGGCCGGGACCGTGCGGACCAGGCCCTCGCCGGGCTGCTGGCGCAGGAGCGGGCGATCCTGGCCCAGCTCTCGCACAACCAGCGCGGTGATCTCGCCGGGCTGCTACGCCAGTTGACCGCTCCGTTCGACAACATCCCCGGCTAGGTCCGCCGGTCGTACGCCGGCCCGCCGGGCCAGCGCCACCGCCGCCAGCGTGGAGTGCACGCCGAGCTTGCCGAGCACGTTCTGCATGTGCGTGCGGACGGTGTGCGGCGACAGGAAGAGGCGCGCGGCCACGTCCTTGCGGCCCAGCCCCGCCACCATGCAGCGCAGCACCTCGTGTTCGCGCGGGGTGAGCGACTCCACGAGCCGTTCGCTGTCCGTGCGGTGCTTGCGCGCCGCGGTCAACTCCCGGAGCACTCCGGTCAGCAGCGCGGGCGGCAGGTGGGTCTCCTCGCGCAGCACCCCGCGGATGACGGCCAGCAGTCGCGAGAGCGAGCAGTCCTTCGCCACCCAGCCCGAGGCCCCGGCCTGCAGCGCGTGCGCGGCGCGGCGGGGGTCGTCGCGCTCGGCGAGCACGACCGTACGGACCCCGGGGTGGGTCACCCGCACCCCGGCGACCAGCGCGATCCCGTCCGAGCCGGGCGGCGGTGGCCCCGAGCCCGGCTCCCGCTGGGCGGGCAAGGCCCCGGCGACCGCGCCGAGGTCGGCGTCGACCAGCAGGACGTCGAAGCGGCGGCCCTCGGCCACCGCCCGTTCGAGGCAGCGCAGGGCGGCGGGGCCGCTGCCGGCCGCGGACACGTCCACGTCCGGCTCGGCCGCGAGCGCGGCTGCGAGCGATTCGGCGAAGATGCGGTGATCGTCGACGACGAGAACCCGGATACGAACCACAAAACCCCCAAGGGTAGGGGAACGGACGACGGCGGGTACGGCGCCCGGACCGGGTGATCCGCAGCTGCCCCGGCCGCCGCCGTGACACCTCTGCACTACCCCGGACCGGACGTCGTACCCGACTTGTCTCGACCCCTGAATCAACACCGGCCCCCACCGGTGTCACGCATCAGCGTAGGGCCCGACGCCGCTCGCGGTTGGCCGAATAGCAGAAGTTTTCCCCGCGATTTTCCGGCGCATGCGTTCCGAACCACCTTGGGCGTGGCTGGAAATCACCTCTACCACCGGTCCGGATGGCGGCTTCCGTACCGGCGCGTGCCACGGGCAGTTGCACGGTGGGCCATTCACCCGGCGTGTGCACGCCGGGCGCCCGCGCACTGCGCCCGGCGGCAGCGCACGGCCCGCACGCACACGCCCCCCGCACCGGACGAGGTGCGGGGGGCGCGCAGGACAGCGGTGTTCTTGTCGGATGCCCGTGGGTCAGGCGGTGTGCGTGCGCGCGAAGTTCCACGCGTCCGTGATGATGCCGGTCAGGTCCGAGCGGCTCGGGGTCCAGCCGAGGCGCTCGTGCGCCGTGCGGGCGGACGCGACCAGCATCGCGGGGTCGCCGGCCCGGCGCGGGGCGACGACCTCGGGGATCTCCCGCCCGGTGACCTTGCGGACCGTCTCGACGACCTCGCGGACCGAGAACCCGCTGCCGTTGCCCAGGTTGCAGATCAGGTGCTCCCCGTCGGCGGCGACCCGCAGGGCGGCCAGGTGGGCCTCCGCCAGGTCGGCGACGTGGATGTAGTCGCGCACGCAGGTGCCGTCCGGGGTCGGGTAGTCCTCGCCGAACACCGAGATCGACTCGCGCTCGCCCAGCGCGACCTGGAGGACCAGCGGGATCAGGTGCGTCTCGGGCGTGTGCCGCTCGCCGAACTCCCCGTAGGCCCCGGCCACGTTGAAGTAGCGCAGGGACACCGCGGCCAGGCCGTGCGCCACGCACTCCCCCGCGATCATGTGGTCGACGGCCAGCTTCGAGGCGCCGTACGGGTTGGTCGGCGCGGTCACCGAGGCCTCGGTGAGCAGGCCCTCCGTCGGCTCCCCGTAGGTCGCGGCGGTGGAGGAGAACACCAGCTTGCGCACGCCCGCCCCGCGCATCGCGCCGAGCAGGGCGAGCGTGCCGCCGACGTTGTTCTCCCAGTACTTGCCCGGGTTCACCACGGACTCGCCGACCTGCGAGGAGGCCGCGAAGTGCAGCACCGCCTCGTAGGAGGAGTCCAGGTACAGGGCGGCGTCCTGGATGCGGCCCTCGATGAAGGCGGCGCCCGCCGGGACGCCGACGCGGAATCCGGTGCTGAGGTCGTCGAGGACGGTGACCTCGTGGCCGGCCTCCAGGAGGTGGGCCGCGACCACGCTGCCGACGTATCCGGCGCCACCGGTTACCAGGTACTTGCTCACTCGCCTACTGCCTCTCGCGCGGGAGCACGCGCGGGAGGCTGCGCGTGCTAGGACACTGGCTTACCCGATTCGACGCCCGCGGGGAAATCGGCGGCGGACGGCCGCACCGGCAGTGCCCGGTCCAGCAGGCCGGTACGGGCGGCCAGCGCGGCCGCCTCCAGCCGCGATCCCACGCCCAGCTTCATCAGCACCCGCTGCACGTGCGTACGGGCGGTGCTCGGGGCGATCTCCATGCCCGCGGCGATCAGCCGGGTGTCCTCGCCCTCGGCGACCCGCACCAGCACCTCCACCTCGCGCGGGGTGAGCAGCCGCAGCAGCCGGCTGCCCTCGTCGTCGGGCTGCGCGGCCGGGTTCAGGAGCTCCGCGAAGGCCCCCTGCAACAGCTGTGGGGCGATCGCCACCTCACCCGCCCGCGCCTTGGCCAGCGCCCGCTCCACGCCCTCGATGCGCTCGTCGTGGCGTACGTATCCTGAGGCTCCGGCGGCGAAGGCGGCCGCGATCCCGCGCGGGCTCGGCACCGGGCCGAGGACGACGACGGCGATCTGCGGGCGCTCCCGCCTGATGCGGGCCACGGGCTCGAAGACCCCGGCCTCGGCCGGACTCGCCGTCCCGAACAGGCAGACCTCGGGGGCGCGTCCGATGACCAGCTCGGCGGCGCCCGCCGCCGGGGCCGCGGCCGCCAGGACCCGGTGGCCGCGCAGTTTCAGGGCAGAGGCCAGCGCCTCGGCCAGCAGCCGGTGCTCGTCGACCACCACGACCCGTACGCCCATTGCGGGACCCACCCCCCACCCTTCTGACCCGGCAAGCTACACGCTTGTTCGACGGTGCGCGGGGGTTACCGCGCAGAAGCCCCCGGAAGGCGGACCTTCCGGGGGCTCCCGGGGCTTGCGGCGGCTCGCCGCCGCTCGCGGCGCGGCGCGGCGCGCGCGGATCAGCTCGCGGTGAAGGAGGTGAAGAGGAACTCCGGGTCGGACGTGGCGGAGTACGGCTTCTTGACCGAGGTGCGGGCGAGGAACAGCTTGCCGTTGCCGTAGCGGTACTCGTGGTAGTTGGGCGAGTAGGCCGTCTCGATGCGCTGGGTCGTCTTGTCCGACGGGTTCTCCATCAGGACGGTTTCCTTCATCGTCTTGCCGTCGATGCTGACGACCTGGCCGCCCTTGTCGTACGGGGGCTCCTTGTAGGCGATGACGTTCGACCCGTCCATGCGCAGCGGGTACAGCTTGTACCGCTCGCCCGCGTCGGCGCGGTCGGTGGTCTGCTTGCCGGTCTCCAGGTCGAAGGAGAGCAGCTCGTTGGTCTTGCCGTAGGGGTCCTTGCCCTGGTGTTCGTAGGACGGCAGGTAGAGCTTGCCGTTGCCGACGATCATCCCGGAGCACCGCTCGACCTCGGTGTGGCACTCGCCGCCGAAGGTGCCGGAGGAGAGCGAGATGTGCGTCTTCAGCTGGCCCCCGCCGTCGATGACGAAGAGGTCGCTGACGCCGCTGGCGTTCTTGGCGGTCTTGCCGACGTCGGCGGAGACGATCAGGGGCTTGGTGGAGACGATGCCGGCGGTCTCGATGCCCGCGGAGAGCTTGTACGAGTACTGCGGCGCTCCGGTGTTCGGGTCGAGGGCCTGCGCGTACAGGGTCTGGTTGGAGCTCTGGCCGCACCTGCGGATCACGGCGAGGGCCTCGCCGCCGCCGTAGCCGACGTCGCGGCAGCCTTCGCCGTCGACCTTGGGCAGCCACAGGGACTTGCCGTCGGCGAGGCTCCAGGCGGCACCGCCCGAGGGGCCGCCGGCGGCGACCGTCTGCCCGCTGACGGTGACCTCGTAGTAGGACACGGGCTTGTCGCCGCTGGTGGCGCCCTTGGCCTGGCCGGTCCAGAGGAGCTTGCCGGCGGCCAGGTCGATGACGCCGACCTCGGTGCACGACGGGTACTTGACCTCGGGGGTGGGCTTCGCGGGCCGGAAGATCACCGCGGTCTTGTTGTCGGTGACGTGCCGGGACGCGCCGCAGAGCTCACCGGGGAGGGGGACCTCCCACTTCTTGCCGCCGTCGACGAGGTTGTATCCGACGATCTTGTACACGTCGGACTTGACGTAGGTGGAGTCGGTCAGCCAGGACCCGGGGACCTGGACCATGTCGTCGGGCGTCGGGCTCGGCTGGTTGACCAGCACCTTCGACTTGACGTTGGAGGGCACCTTCTCGCTGCCGCCGGCACCGGGCTGGGACTTGTCGTCCCCCGGCTTGGCGGGACCGCTGTCCGCGGTGTCCTTCCTGCCGCCGTCGCCGTCACCGGAGGCGTACCAGAGGCCGCCGCCGACGATGAGGACGATGGCCAGCAGGGCCGCGCCGACGATCATCAGCTGCGTGCGCTTGTCGTTGCCGCCACCGCCCGGGCCCTGGGCGGCGGGCGCCGGGGCGCCGTAGGGCGGCGGGGTGCCGGGAGCGCCGAACGGCGGCGGGGTGCCGGGCTGCTGCGGGTAGCCGTAGCCGGGGCCGGTCTGCGGGTAGCCGTACGCGGGCGGCGCGCCGGCCGGCGGCTGCGCGGGCGGTCCGGCGGGCGGGGCGGGCGGTCCGGCGGGCGGCGTGGGTGCGCCGAATCCGCCCGGCGGCGGGTCCTGCGGCGCGCCGAAGCCGCCGGACGGCGGCTGGCTGGGGGGCGGCGGGGTACTCATGGGTTGCTCTTGCCTCTCACTGGGCTGCTCGTTGGACGCGTTGTCACTTGCCGAAGACCATCAGGAGCTTCTCGTCCGTGCCCTTGGCCTGCAGGCGGGACGTGGAGATGAAGAACCGCCCGTCCACGTAGTCGAGCTTCGGGGTGCGGAAGGAGCTCTCGATCGGTGCGGCGGGGCCCGACGGGTGGCGCAGGAGTGCGGTGGGGGTGCCGCCACCGGCCGGGATGGAGATGACCTCGCCGCCCTGTTCCTCCTCGGCCTTGCGGTAGGCGATCAGCTGCCCGTTGGCGGCCTTGAGCGGGGTGAGGGTGCGCTTGTCGCCGGCCGGGGTGCGCCACTTGACCTTGCCGGTGGCCAGCTCGAAGGCGACGATCTCGTTGGCCTTGCCGGCCTCGGCCGCGGTGGGCAGGTAGAGGGTGCCGGAGTCGACGACGGCCGAGGAGCAGGTCGTCAGGGCCCGGAAGAGGCCGGTGTCGCCGCAGCCGACGGCGAAGCTGCCCTCTCCGGCGAGGGTGGCGGTCTGCTTCCCGTCGGGTCCCAGGACCACGATGGAGCGCTGCTTGGCCTCCTCGTTGCCGATGTCGAGGACGAGCGGGTCCACCGAGTAGATGCTGGTGACCTTGTACTTCTTGGGGAGGCGGAAGGCCCAGGCCTTCTGACCGGTGACGGGGTCGACCCCGTGGACCTCGGCGCTGGCGTCGGCGTCGCTGCACGTGGCCAGGGCGATCATCTTGCCGTTGCCGGCTTCGTAGCCGTCGGGCTTGCAGCCCGTTCCCAGGGCGCTCCCGAAGAGCTTGTCACCGTTGCTGATCCTGAAGGCGCTGGCGGTGCCGCCGCGGCTGACGGCGACGGTGTCACCGGTGAGGGCCAGGGTGGGGCTGGTGAAGATGTCGAAGAGCCCTTCCTTGGGCACCTCCTTCGACCAGACCTCCTTGCCGGTCTTGAGGTCGACCACGCGCATCTGGGTGCAGGAGGAGTTCTCCCCCTCGCCGTCGCGGTACATGACGACCGTCTTGCCCTCGGGGGTGGTGTCCCGGGCGACGGAGCAGATCGCGGCCGGGAAGGCGAGCGTCCACTTCTCCTTGCCGTCGGTGACCGCGTAGCCGTTGAGGGACTTCCAGACGCTCTTGACGACGGTGTCGCCGACGACCCACTGGGCCGCGGATTCGACACCCATGCCGGGACCGTCGACCTTCGCCGTCTTGAACCACAGGACCTTGTCCTCGCCCTGCTTGCGGCCGGAGTTGAGGTCCGGCCCCTGGGCGCCGGCGCCGGTGCCGTTGCCGTCGCCCTTGTCCACGGAAGGCGAGCCGGAGGGCTTGGCGTCGGTGGACTCCTGCGCGACGGGCGGCTTCGGGTCCTCGTCGGACCCGGAGAAGCCGACGTAGCCGACGACGGCCACGGCGAGGACGACCGCGGCGGCCGAGGCGGCGATCAGCACGGTCCGCTTCTTCTTCGGCGGCGTGCCGGGGCCGGCCGGCGCACCGGGCGGGCCGGGCGGCGGCGGGTAGCCGTAACCCGGCGGCTGCTGCTGGACGGTGGGCGGCTGCTGCGCGTACGGGGCCTGCTGGGCGTACGGGTTCGCGCCCTGCGCCGGGTAGCCGTACCCCTGCTGCGGCGGGCCGGGCAGGTGACCGTAACCGGAGGGAGTCGGTGGCTGGTTCGGCGGCTGGGGCGGCTCGGTCATCAGCGCACGCTTTCGGCTTCGGCGGGTCGGGGAGGATGACCTTTCTATCACTGACGGCCTTCGAACACGGGGCCGGTCCGCCCCCTGTTCCCAAGGGAGGACCGGCCCGTGACGCCGTCGTTATCCCGCCGGCCGGCCCGGCGGGTGGGGGGATCTAGGCCTCCTCGGCCAGCTCCAGCCAGCGCATCTCCAAATCGTCGCGGTCCGCGAGCAGTTCGCGCAGCTCCGCGTCGAGCTTGGCCACCTTGTCGTAGTCGGTGGAGTGCTCGGCGATCTGGGCGTGCAGGTTGCCCTCGCGGTCGGCGAGCTTGTTCAGCTGCCGCTCGATCTTCTGGAGCTCCTTCTTCGCGGCGCGGGAGTCCACCGAGGCGGCGGTCTTCGCGGCCGCGGCGGCGGTGGCGGGGACGGCTGCCGGGGCGGCCGCCTCGATCATCTTCCGGCGGCGCTCCAGGTACTCGTCCAGGCCGCGCGGCAGCATCCGCAGGCTCGCGTCGCCGAGCAGCGCCATCACCGTGTCGGTGGTGCGCTCGATGAAGAACCGGTCGTGGGAGATCACGATCATCGAGCCGGGCCAGCCGTCGAGGAGGTCCTCCAGCTGGGTCAGGGTCTCGATGTCGAGGTCGTTGGTGGGCTCGTCGAGGAAGAGGACGTTGGGCTCGTCCATCAGCAGGCGCAGGATCTGCAGCCGGCGCCGCTCACCACCGGAGAGGTCGCCGACCGGCGTCCACTGCTTCTCCTTGGTGAAGCCGAACTGCTCGCACAGCTGGCCCGCCGTCATCTCGCGGCCCTTGCCGAGGTCGACGCGGTCGCGGACGCGCTGCACGGCCTCCAGGACCCGCAGGGACGGGTCGAGTTCGCCGACCTCCTGCGAGAGGTAGGCCAGCTTGACGGTCTTGCCGACGGTGATCTTCCCGGCGGCGGGCTGGACGTCGCCCTGGGTGCGGGCGGCCTCGGCCAGCGCGCGCAGCAGGGAGGTCTTGCCGGCGCCGTTGACGCCGACGAGGCCCACGCGGTCGCCGGGGCCCAGGTGCCAGGTGAGGTGCTTGAGCAGTTCCTTGGGGCCGGCGTGCACGCTGACGTCCTCGAGGTCGAAGACCGTCTTGCCGAGGCGGGCGTTGGCGAAGCGCATCAGCTCGCTGGTGTCGCGCGGCGGCGGCACGTCGGCGATCAGCTCGTTGGCGGCCTCGATGCGGTAGCGCGGCTTGGAGGTCCGGGCGGGGGCGCCGCGGCGCAGCCAGGCCAGCTCCTTGCGCATCAGGTTCTGCCGCTTGGACTCCTCGGTGGCGGCGATGCGGTCGCGCTCGGCGCGGGCGAAGACGTAGTCGCTGTAGCCGCCCTCGTACTCGTGCACGTCTCCGCGCTGCACGTCCCACATGCGGGTGCAGACCTGGTCGAGGAACCAGCGGTCGTGGGTGACGCAGACGAGCGCGGAGCGGCGCTCCTGGAGGTGCTGGGCCAGCCAGGAGATGCCCTCGACGTCGAGGTGGTTGGTGGGCTCGTCGAGGATCAGCAGGTCCTGGTCGGCGATGAGCAGCTTGGCGAGGGCGATGCGGCGACGCTCGCCGCCGGAGAGCGGGCCGATGACGGTGTCGAGGCCCTGGCCGAAGCCGGGCAGGTCGAGGCCGCCGAAGAGTCCGGTGAGCACGTCGCGGATCTTGGCGTTGCCGGCCCACTCGTGGTCGGCCATGTCCCGGATGATCTCGTGCCGGATGGTGGCCGTGGGATCGAGGGAGTCGTGCTGGGTGAGGACGCCCATGCGCAGACCACCGGACTGGGTGACCCGGCCGGTGTCGGGCTCCTCCAGCTTGGCGAGCATGCGGATGAGGGTGGTCTTGCCGTCGCCGTTGCGGCCGACGACGCCGATCCGGTCCCCCTCGGACACGCCGAGGGAGATGCTGTCCAGCAGGGTACGTGTGCCGTACACCTTGCTGACTGCCTCGACATTGACCAGATTGACGGCCATCAGACGCGCTCCAGGTGGGGTACCCCCGGACGGACTCTGGGGGAGGGTGTGGATCAGCCCCCCAGCGTAACGGTCCGCGCCGGGGCTGACCGTTCCACGAGCAGGGCGCCCGCGAGGGCCATCCCGATGGCGACCGGTGCGGTGACCGGGAAGGCGATCAGGGTGGCGCTGTGGCCGTCGAGCAGACCGCCGAGCCCGGTCATGGAAAGGCCCAGGATGCCGAGCAGGCACAGGGTGATGCCGAGGGCGGCGACGAGGCCGCCGGCGCCGCCCGCCGCGGCGGTGCGCGACTCGGCCGGGGCGGCAGGGGCGGCCGGGGCGGCCTCGAAGCGGCGGAACAGCGCGACGAAGGCGGCCGTCAGGGCGCTCGCGGCCAGGATCCGGACGGGGACCTGCGCCCACCAGGCGGCGCCGGCCGGGGCCGGCAGGTCCACGCCGAGGGCGAGCTGGGCCCCGTACACGCCGAGCATGGCGGTGAGGTGCCACAGGAAGGCGGTCATGGCGACGCCGTTGGCGGCGACCACCGCGCGCCAGACCCGGGGCCGTTCCAGCCGGACGGCCGCGGGCCGGGCGAGCAGCTGGACGGCGCCCACGAGCCACATGCCGTGCGCGAGCAGCGCGAGGGTGGGCGGCGCCATGTTGGACACCTTCTCGCCGGGCATCCCCACCATGGACAGCGGGTACGGGCCGTACGCCACCAGGAGGACGGCCCCGGCCAGACCCGCGGCGGCGAGCAGCGCCGGCCGGCGGATCCGGCCGTCGGCCCGCAGGAAGCCGAGCTGGTGGACGGCGAGCCAGACGAGGGCGAAGTTCAGGAACTCCACGTAGGGCACGCCGCACGCGAAGCGCAGTACGTCGACCAGCGCGGCCGCCCCGGTGAGCGCGGCAAAGGCGGCCCAGCCGTGACGCTCGTGCAGCTTCAGCAGGGGCGGGGTGAAGGCGACCATCGCCAGGTAGATGCCGATGAACCACAGCGGCTGCGTGACCATCCGCAGCGCGGCCCCGGTCAGCCGCCCGCCGCCGTGCCCGGCGAGCTGCACGGCGAGCGCGGCGGCGGCCCACACCAGGACGAAGACGAGGGTCGGGCGCAACAGCCGCCGGAGCCGGGCCCGGAGGAAGGCGGCGTAGAGGGAGGCCCCGGGATCGTTGCGGCGGGCCAGGGAGCGGTAGCACAGGGCGTGCGAGAACCCGCCGACGAAGAAGAACACCGGCATGACCTGGAGCGCCCAGGTGAGCAACTGGAGGCCGGGCACGACGGCGAGCAGGTTCCCTATCCCGTCACCGCTGACGGCGGCCATCAGCCAGTGCCCGGCGATGACGGTGCCGAGCGAGGCGACGCGCAGCAGGTCGACGTACCGGTCCCGGCCGGGTGGGGTGGCGAGGGCGAGATCGCGTGCGCTGGCTGTCATGCCCCTACGGTCGCCCGCGGCGCGCGGGCCGCGACAGGGCGCGGATACTCAACTCCCGCATAGGTACCTGGCCTCCGCACCGGGGCTCCGCCGCCCCGGACCCCGGCAGCGGTCCGCAGGGTCAGGACGGCAGGACGGTGGCGCCCGGCGCCGGGGAGCTCGCCACGCGGGTGGCACGGCAGGTGCCCGAGGCGTCCAGCGCGGCAGCGACCTTGGCGGCCGCCTCCTGGTCCGCGACCAGGAACGCCGTCGTCGGGCCCGAGCCGGAGACCAGCGCGGTGAGCGCACCACCCTCGACGCCCGCGGCCAGCGTCGCGGCCAGGGACGGCCGCAGCGACAGGGCCGCCGGCTGCAGGTCGTTGCTCAGCGCGGCTCCCAGCGCCCCCGCGTCCCCGGAGGCCAGGGCCGCCAGCAGTGCCGGGGAGGCTTCGGGGGCCGGGACCACCGCGTCGGCGGTGAGCCGGTCGAACTCGCGGAACACCGCCGGGGTGGACAGCCCCCCGTCGGCCACCGCGAACACCCAGTGGAACGCCCCGGCGGCCACCGGGGTGAGCAGCTCGCCGCGGCCCGTGCCGAGCGCGGCCCCGCCGACGAGGCTGAAGGGGACGTCGCTGCCGAGCTCCGCGCAGATAGCGAGGAGTTCGGCGCGCGGTGTGTCCAGGCCCCACAGGGTGTCGCAGGCCAGCAGGGCCGCCGCACCGTCCGCGCTGCCGCCCGCCATGCCGCCCGCCACCGGGATGTTCTTCGCGATGTGGAGGTGGACGGCGGGCTCGATGCCGTGGCGGGCCGCGAGGATCTCGGCGGCCCGCGCCGCGAGGTTGGTGCGGTCCAGGGGGACCTGGTCGGCGTCGGGGCCCGCGCAGGTCACCGTTAGCGTGTCGGCCGGGGTGGCCGTGACCTCGTCGAACAGGGACACGGCGAGGAAGACGTTGGCCAGGTCGTGGAAGCCGTCGGGCCGGGCCGGGCCCACCGCCAGCTGCACGTTGACCTTCGCGGGGACCCGTACGGTCACACCCGTCGTGCGCGCGCTCACAGTGCGGGCCTCTGCGCCGCGGGCTTGTGCTCGGCGATCGCGGCGAACTCCTCCACCGTCAGGGACTCGCCGCGGGCCTGCGGCGAGACGCCGGCGGCGACCAGCGCGGACTCGGCGCCCGCCGCCGAGCCGGCCCAGCCGGCCAGCGCGGCGCGCAGCGTCTTGCGGCGCTGCGCGAATGCGGCGTCGACGACCGCGAAGACCTCCGCCTTGGTGGCGGTGGTCTTGATCGGTTCGGTGCGCCGCACCAGCGAGACGAGACCGGAGTCGACGTTCGGGGCGGGCCAGAACACCTTGCGGCCGATGGCGCCGGCGCGCTTGACGTGCGCGTACCAGTTGGCCTTGACGGAGGGGACCCCGTAGACCTTGTTGCCCGGCTCGGCGGCCAGCCGGTCGGCGACCTCCGCCTGCACCATCACGAGGGTCCGCTCGATGGTGGGGAAGCGGTCGAGCATGGTCAGCAGGACGGGCACGGCGACGTTGTACGGCAGGTTCGCGACGAGCGCGGTCGGCGGCGGACCGGGCAGTTCGGTGACGAGCATCGCGTCGGAGTGGACCAGCGCGAAGCGGTCCTTCTTCGCCGGGATGCGGGCCTCGATGGTGGCGGGCAGCGCGGCCGCCAGGATGTCGTCGATCTCGACGGCGACGACCCGGTCGGCGGCCTCCAGCAGCGCGAGCGTCAGCGAGCCCAGTCCCGGGCCGACCTCGACGACCACGTCGTCCGGGCGGACTTCGGCGGTCCGCACGATCCGGCGGACCGTGTTGGCGTCGATGACGAAGTTCTGCCCTTTCTGCTTCGTCGGGCGTACGCCGAGGGCTGCGGCCAGCTCCCGGATGTCGGCCGGCCCGAGGAGGGCGTCGGGCGTGCCGGGGGTACTGGAGGAGGGGTTCTCGGGCTGCTGCTCTGCGGTGCTCACCGGTAAAGCCTACGGCCGCAGTGGGGCCAGGGACTCGCCCCCCGCTGCACGTAGAGCTTCTTGGCCCGGTAGGTCTGTTCCGTGCCCGAGGCGTCCTGGGGTCGGCCGCTGCCGCCGAGGCCCTGCCAGGTGCGGACGTCGAACTGGTAGAGGCCGCCGTACGTTCCCGAGGCGTCGGTGGCCGAGGGGCGGCCGCCGGACTCGCACTGGGCGAGGGCCGCCCAGTCGAGGCCGTCTGCGCCGGCGACGGAGCTGGGCAGCGGTTTGGTGCCGACCTTGACGAGCTGGGTGACGGGCTCGCGGACGACCTCGTCGGCGATGGCGCGGGGCGTCTGGCGGACCCCGTTGACCGTGCGCAGGGCGTAGGTGACCCGGCGGGCCCCGGGCCGGCCGGCGCGTTCGACGACCTCGGTGCCGGCGAACAGGTCGGGGTCGTCCACCTTCTCGGTCTCGAACGGGATGCGTTCCTCGCGGACCTCCCGGGTGCCGGTGATGCGGAGCACGGTCACGGTCTGCCCGTCGCGCGGGAACGCGGTGAGGGGTACGGAGGTGGTGTCCTGGCCCTGGAGGGTGATGCCGGCCTGGTCGAGGGCCTCCTGGACGGTGGCGGCGTTGGTGCGGATGGTGCGTTCGCGGCCGTCGGCCATGAAGGTGACGCTGCGTTCGGTGCGGACGCTCAGGGCGAGGCCGGCGCGCGGGACGGGCGCGGTGCGGGGGGCGGAGAGGTAGGCGCCTTCGGCGCGGATGCCGAACTGGCGCAGCGCGCCCTCGACGGTGCGGGCGGTGGTCCACACCTGGCGCTGCTGCCCGTCGAGGGTCAGGCGCAGGGGGCGGCCGTAGCGGACGACGATCTCCTCGCCGTCTTCGAGGGGTTCGCCGGGGGCGGGGGCGACGAGGTCGTGGGGGCCGACGCCGAGGCCTTCGGCGGCGAGCAGTTCGTCGACGTCGTCGGCGAAGGTGTGCAGGTTCCTCGGGACTCCGTCCACGGTGAGCCGTACGGACTTGTCGGCGGCGACGAACGCGGTCGTGCCGCCGGCGAGGAAGGCGACGACCAGGGCCTGCGGAACGATCCGCCGCCAGTTCCCGCCGGGTGCGGCGGGGGCGCTGCGGGCGGCGCGGCGGCGGCCGGTGCCGGGTGGCGGGGCGGGGGCGTCGGCGGGTGCGCCGCGGCCGCGGGCGCGCCGGCCCGGCCCGGGGACCGCCGGGGCGGCGGGAGCGGCGGGAGGGGCGGGGGCGGGTGCCAGGGCGGCGGCGGCCGGGGCCGCGGCCCGGCGGCGGCCCGGGCCGGGGGCGGCCAGGGTGTCGGCCTCGGAGAGCCTGGCCAGGTCGGCCAGTTCGGCGAGCTCCTCCAGTGCGGCCAGCCCGGCCGGCGCGCCCGGTTCGGCGCGTCCGGCCGGATCGGCGCCGTGGAGGCCGGGCCCGGTGGCCGTGTCGGCGGCGCGGCGGCGGCGCCCCGCCCGGCGGCTGCCGGGGCGCGGGGCGGGGACTCCCGGGTCGGGGTCCCGGAGCGTGGCCCCGGGATCCCCCGTACCGGCCGTCCAGACCCGGGGCTCGGCCCCGTACGCCTCCGGGACGGGACCGCCACGGCGGTGACTGCCCTGCGTATCGCTCACGACGCTCGCTCCACTGGTGATACGGCACCCCGGTTCGGGCACGGCACCCTAGCGGAGGAGTCGTCACGCTCCAAAGTCGTACGGATACCCAGCGTGTCGGAGCGGGGGTGGCGGGACGGCGGTGGAGCGGCCCGGATCAGTAGGCGAAGGCGCGCGCCGTGTTGGCGGCCAGCGCGGTGGCCATCGCGTCCTCGTCGATGCCGCGGACCGCGGCCATCGCCCGTACCGTCAGCGGAATGAGGTACGGCGCGTTCGGCCGTCCGCGGTAGGGCGCCGGGGTCAGGTAGGGCGCGTCGGTCTCGACGAGTACGAGCTCCAGCGGGGCCACGGCCAGCGCCTCGCGCAGCGGGGCGGCGTTCTTGAAGGTGACGGTCCCGGCGAAGGACATGTAGTACCCGGCGGCGGCGCACTCGCGGGCCATGTCGGCGTCCCCGGAGTAGCAGTGGAAGACGGTCCGCTCCGGGGCGCCCTCCTCGCGCAGGACGCGCAGCACGTCCGCGTGGGCCTCGCGGTCGTGGATGACGAGTGCCTTGTTCTGCCGCTTGGCGATCTCGATGTGGGCGCGGAAGGAGCGCTCCTGCGCGGCCATGCCCTCCGGGCCGGTGCGGAAGTAGTCGAGGCCGGTCTCGCCGACCGCCTTCACGTGGTCGAGGGCGGCCAGCGCCTCGATCTCGGCGAGCGCCTCGTCGAGGGCGCTCTCGCCGCCGCCGGCCCGGGCGCCCTGCCGCGACCAGCCTTCGGGGTCGCCGAGGACGATCCGGGGGGCTTCGTTCGGGTGAAGGGCGACGGCGGCGTGGACGTTCTCGTACGCGGCTGCGGTCTCGGCGGCCCACCGGGAGCCCTTCACGTCGCAGCCGACCTGGACGACGGTGCTCACGCCGACCGCGGCGGCCTTCGCGAGGCCCTCCTCGACGGTGCCCGCCTGCATGTCGAGGTGGGTGTGCGAGTCGGCCACCGCCACCCGGAGGGGCTCGGGCAGCGGGGGCGGTGCGTCCTTGGAGGCGGAGGAAGGGCTGGGGCTCATACGGCCGATCTTATGACCGCCGGAAGAAGCCCATCAGGCGGGAGAGCCGGCCCCGGCGCTCCCGGGCCTGGTCGACGGCGACGGGTCCGGGCGAATCGTGCGTGCCCTTGCGGGGCTTCGGGGTCCGGGGGACGTTCGCCCCGGCCGGCACCGGTCCGGCGATCCCGGGGGCGATGCGGTGGTGGTAGAGGTGGTCGATCATGCCGAGCACCGAGGAGACCTGGCCCGCGCGCATGATCCGTACGACGTGTCCGCCGCAGTTCATGCACGTCGGGTTGGACAGCGGGGAGGGCACCCGCTCGCTGTTGACCGTGTACATGATGAACGGCTCGCCCCTGCCGTCGACGTGGTGCTCGATGGCGTAGGCCTGCTCCCAGGCGTACCCGCACCTCATGCAGGCGAAGGAGTAGGCCTCGTGCACGGTGTGCACGTCGGGGCGGGAGGCGGCGGGGACTGCGGTGGGGACCGCGGCGGGGACGGGTACCGGGGTGTCAGCGATCTCACTCATGCCAGCTCCTCTTGTTCCACTGGTGCCATTGCCAGTGGACGCCTCTTCGGGCGGGAGCGCATCAGGCCCTGTCCAGTGTTGGACGGTCTTTGGGCGAGTCCATGCCCAAAGCGCCCGGTGCCCGGTCTGAGCTTTGCTTTTCAGGTTAGCTCTTTACCGACTTACGGCATCTTCTGTGCCGCATTCTTTGCCGCGACCACGGCGTCGAACACCTCGCGCTTGGGTACCCCGGCCTCGGCCGCGACCGCCGCGATGGCCTCCTTGCGACGCTCCCCCGCCTCCTCGCGCACCTGCACCCGGCGCACCAGCTCCTCGGCGTCCACGTCACCGGGCCCGGCGGCCGGGGCGCCCTCCACGACGACGGTGATCTCCCCGCGCACCCCTTCGGCGGCCCAGGCCGCGAGCTCGCCGAGCCCGCCGCGCTTGACCTCCTCGTACGTCTTCGTCAGCTCGCGGCAGACCGCGGCCCGCCGCCCGGCGCCGAAGACCTCGGCCATCGCGGCGAGGGTGTCGTCGAGCCGGTGCGGGGCCTCGAAGTAGACGAGGGTGCGCCGCTCGGCCTCGACCTCGCGCAGCCGGCCCAGGCGCTCGCCGGCCTTGCGCGGCAGGAACCCCTCGAAGCAGAACCGGTCCACGGGCAGCCCGGACAGGGCGAGCGCGGTGAGCACCGCGGACGGCCCGGGGACGGCGGTGACCCTGATGTCCTTCTCCACGGCGGCGGCGACCAGCCGGTAGCCCGGGTCGGAGACCGAGGGCATGCCGGCGTCGGTCACGAGCAGGACGCGCGCGCCGCCGGCCAGCGCCTCGACCAGCTCGGGGGTGCGCGCCGACTCGTTGCCCTCGAAGTACGACAGGACACGCCCGGTGGTGTGGACGCCGAGGCCCTGCGTCAGCCGGCGCAGCCGCCGGGTGTCCTCGGCGGCGATCACGTCGGCCCGCTCCAGCTCGGCCGCGAGGCGCGGCGGGGCGTCGGCGAGGTCGCCGATGGGGGTGCCGGCGAGGACGAGCGTGCCCGTCGGGCCTTCGGCCGCGGCGGCGCGGGGGGTGGGCTGGGAACCGCGGGGCTGGTCGTTTGTCACCCGCCCATCCTCTCAGTCCCGCGCCCCGCCGGTCCCCGTCAGGCCCCGGCCACTGGGGCGTACACGGTTCTCTTCCCTACGATGTGCCGGTGACCAGTACCGCGACGCCGTCGCCCAGCCCCGCGGGGGCCCCTGCCGCCCCGCCGGCGGGGCGCGAAGAAGAGCCGCCCACCTGGCTGCGCCGGCTGCGCGGCTTCGGCTACGTGCCGGCCGCCGCCGCGTCACCGCGCGCGGACGTCCGCACCCGGCTGGTGCCGCCGTACGCCAGGCCGTCCCGGCAGCTGTGGCTGACCTTCGGTCTGCCGCCGCAGGTGTGGGGGACCTGGCAGCGCATCGTCGGGTGGCTGGGGCCGCTGCTGGTGGCCCTGGTCGCCGGGGTGCTGCGGTTCGTGCACCTGGGCAGCCCGAAGGCGGTGATATTCGATGAGACGTACTACGCGAAGGACGCGTGGGCCACGGTCCGGCAGGGCTACGAGGCGAGCTGGCCCAAGGACATCGACTCGTCGATCCTCGCCAACCCGGACGGGGTCGCGCTGCCGGTGGACCCGGGCTACGTGGTGCACCCGCCGGTGGGCAAGTGGGTGATCGGGCTCGGCGAGTGGATGTTCGGCTTCACGCCCTTCGGCTGGCGGTTCATGACCGCCGTGCTCGGCACCCTGTCGGTGCTGATGCTGTGCCGGATCGGGCGGCGCCTCTTCCGTTCGACGTTCCTGGGCTGTCTGGCGGGCACGCTGCTCGCGGTGGACGGTCTGCACCTGGTGATGAGCCGCACCGCGCTGCTGGACCTGGTGCTGATGTTCTTCGTGCTCGCCGCGTTCGGGGCGCTGCTCATCGACCGGGACCGGGTCCGGCTCAGACTCGCGGACGCGCTGCCCGTCGATCCGGAGGGCCGCACCCGGCCCGACATGAAGGTCGCCGAGACGCTGCGGCTGGGCTGGCGGCCGTACCGGATCCTGGCCGGCGTCTGCCTGGGCCTGGCCGCGGGCACGAAGTGGAACGGCTTCGTCGTCCTGGCCTTCTTCGGGGTCCTCACCGTGCTGTGGGACGCCGCCGCGCGCCGCACCGCGGGCGCGGGGGCGCCGTACGCGGCGATGATGCGGCGCGACGCGCTGCCGGCCTTCGTGTCGACGGTGCCGGTCGCGATCGTGACGTACCTCGCCTCGTGGTCGGGCTGGATCTTCAGCCCGGACAACGGCAAGGGCGGCTATCTGCGCGACTGGGCGGCCAAGAACGACCAGCACAGCGCGCTGTCGTTCCTGCCGGAGTGGCTGCGCAGCCTGTGGCACTACGAGACCGAGGTGTACCGGTTCCACGTCGGGCTGACCTCGGGGCACACCTACGAGTCGAACCCGTGGAGCTGGCTGGTCCTGGGCCGGCCCGTCTCCTACTTCTACGAGTCCCCCGCGCCCGGCACCGACGGCTGCCCGGCGACCGAGGCGGGCAAGTGCGCCCGCGAGGTGCTGGCGCTGGGCACCCCGCTGCTGTGGTGGGCGGGCTGCTTCGCGCTGCTGTACGTGCTGTGGCGGTGGTTCTTCCGCCGTGACTGGCGGGCGGGTGCGATCGCGTGCGCGGTGGGCGCGGGTCTGCTGCCCTGGTTCAACTACCAGGAGCGGACGATCTTCTACTTCTACGCGGTGGTCTTCGTCCCGTACCTGTGCCTGGCGGTGGCGATGATGATCGGCGCCCTACTGGGCCCGGCGGGCTCGTCCGAACGCCGGCGGGCGCTCGGCGCGATCGGCGCGGGCGTGCTGGTCCTGCTGATCGTGTGGAACTTCATCTACTTCTGGCCGATCTACACGGGCCAGACCCTCCCGATGGACTCCTGGCGCGGCCGCATGTGGCTGGACAGCTGGGTCTAGCAGCCCAACCGACGGGCCCGGCACCTTCTGGCGCCGGGCCCGTCGTCGTTGCCGCCGGTGGTCGCCGGCCGTCCCGGGCTGCCCCTCGGCGGCCCACCGACGGCCCAGACAGCCGGTTAATTCCAGCAACCAATGACCTCCGACATCAGGTAGCCCCCGAGGGCTGTTCCGGCGCCGTACGCGATCCCTTTGAACACCACGCGCTGCCCGCCCCGGATCCTGCTCCCGATCATCACCCAGCGCTGTCGCACCCAGAGCCGGACCGTCCTGAGCATGAGCTCGCTCCTCAATGGCACGGACCATCCGCGCCGTTCTCACCTTCGGACGAGTCCCTGACACCGCGGGCGAAGTGAGTTCGGTTCGGGCGAACTTCGGTTCGCCGGCGGACAAACCTGAAACGATCCGGGAAGGGGTCTGGTGTGTTCCCGGGAGGAGAAAACGGCGTGGACAGTCCACCTGTGCGGCGCGGAACGGGCACGAAAGCGCGGGAAGACCTTCGCCGCGCGCTTCGTTGGCTCCGCCGACGCTGCGGCGATCCTTCCCTCTCGGAGATCGGCCAGCGGTGCAATCTGTCACAGACGACCGTGCATCGAATCATGACAGAGCCACAGAAACAGCGACGAGACCACCTGAAGAATGTCATCTGGGGTCTGGCATCTTTCGACCATGACGTCGATCCAGCCCAGGAGTTCGTGTTCTTCAAACGGCTCTGGGCACTGGCCTCAGCGGAGGAGGACGGAGAAGAGCCCGGCCCGGAACCTGCCTACGTTTCCGACACCTCGCAACAGGCCCGCTCGACGAACCTGCCGGCTCGGCCAACCCTCCGCCCAGATCAGAGGGGCATGGACGTCGAGGAGGATGGCTATTTCGTCTGGGCAGTGAACCCAGGAACACAGTCATCGCCCGACGAGGGTTGTTAGACCTGGGCCAGTCGGTGCTACTTCGGGGCGACCTGGCAGGCGTTGGCCGCGTCCTTCTTGGAGACTCCGGCCGCGTCGAGGCTGGCGCTGCAGCTGGTCTGGTTGCCGATCTGGCCCTCGTAGCAGGCCTGCCGGACATCGTCCGTGACCTGCACGTTCTTCTGTTCGAGGGACTGCTCGCAGGCCTTGCCGTCCGCGTGGGCGGCTGGGGCGACGAAGACGGCGCCGCCGACGGCGAGCGCGAGGCCGGCGAGGAGGCCGGGGATACGGGCGGACGGACGCATGCGCTGCACCTGCTCTCTCGGTCGGTCGCGCGATCGGCGGGTGCGCCGGACCACGGGCGGGGGTGGAGGCGAAGAGCGGGCACTCGGAGGGGCGACCGTACTCGACGCGGCGGTCACCCTCGCCCTTTCGACGCTAGAGCACGGCCTCGGGCCGCGCACGCCCGCGTACGTCAGGTCAGGAGGGCCGCGATCCGGTCCGCGCTCCAGTGGCCGGCCGCGCCGGGGCAGCGGGCGAGGTAGTCGGCGACGGAGCGGGCGTCCCAGGCCCCGGACTCCAGCAGCCCGGCCGCCAGGTGCGTGACGTACGGGGCGGCGGGGCTGACCCACTCCACCTCGTGCATGGCCCAGGGCGCGGTGAAGGTCAGCACCGGGATGCCGTCCAGGGCGCCGGAGCAGATCAGCGTCTCGTACCGGCCGGGGCCCAGCTCGTCGCGTCCGGTGCGCAGGACGCGGGTGAGGTCGACGTCGGCGTCGGCGCCGGGCTCCCGGTACATCTCCTGGGCGGCGATGTCGGAGAACTGCTGGGCGGTGACCAGGTGGGCCCGGCCGCGGGTGCGGCCCGGCGCCGTCGGGTCGTAGAACCCGCGGCCGCCCGTCCAGACGAGGGACTCGGTGGCGAAGTACAGGCTTCCGGGCAGTTCCACGGCCACCGAGCGGGCCGGCGCGCGGGGGTCGCGGCATCCGGGCTGGCTGCGGGCGCCGCCCGCGGGGGTGCCGCCGGCGAGGTAGCAGGCCAGCCGGCCGCGGTGCATGTTCGAGCCGTAGGAGGTGTACCAGATCCGCTCGGGAGGCGGTCCGCCGGTGCGGAGCGCCTCCACTGTCGTGGGCCTCGTCGTGGTCATCAGTTCGTACAACGGTCTTCGCAGACGCGATGTTCCGGTCCGGTAACAACGCCCGGAACGCTTCGCTCCGCAGCGTAAGGTCCACACCAAGGGTTCTTTGAACATGTTCAGAGAACCGTGGCTCCTGGGGAGGGGACGCAGTGAACGGGGCAGCGAAGGGTGCCATCGTCGGCGGGGTGTTCCTCGCGATGCTCGGCGGCGCCGGGTACGGGGTGTACGCCCTGGTCGGGGACAGCGGCGGGGCGAAGGACGGCGGCACCTCCGTCCAGGCCGAGAAGGGCAGCGGTCCGGTCGGCGCGAAGGAGACCGCCGCGACCGCAAAGGCCTTCCTGGCCGCGTGGGCCGCCGGGGACGAGCGGGTGGCCGCCGAACTGACGAACAACGCGGCGGCCGCGCAGAGCGCCGTCGGCGACTTCAGGACCAAGGCGTACGTCTCGAAGGCCGTGATCACCCCCGGCCCGCCGAACGGCACCACCGTCCCCTTCAAGGTCGAGGCCGAGATCACCTACGAGGGCACCACCAAGCCGCTGGCCTACGACTCCCAGCTGACGGTGGTGCGCGGGGTGACCAGCGGGAAGCCGCTGGTCGACTGGCAGCCGTCGGTGATCCACCCGCAGCTCCAGAAGGACGAGAGGCTGCGCGCGGGCGCGGCGGCGAACCCGCCGGTCAAGGCCGTCGACCGCAACGGCGAGGAGCTGACCCCGGAGAAGTACCCCTCGCTGCGGCAGATCCTCGACGAGCTGCGGCAGAACTACGGCGGCAAGACGGGCGGCAGGCCGGGCGCGGAGGTGTGGATCGAGCCGGCCCTCAAGGAGTCCCCCAAGCGGACCCTGCTGACCCTGGTCGAGGGCGAGCCGAGCACCCTCAAGACGTACCTGGACGCGACGGCGCAGGCGGCGGCCGAGCAGGCGGTCGCCAAGTACCCGGAGGCCTCCGTGGTCGCCGTCCAGCCGAGCAACGGGCACATCCTGGCCGTCGCCAACCACCGCACGGACGGGTTCAACGCGGCGATGCGGGGGGCCAGGGCTCCGGGCTCCACGATGAAGATCGTGACGGCCGCCATGCTGATCGACCGCGGACTGGTCGCGGCCGACAAGCCGGCGCAGTGCACGAAGGACGTGCGCTGGGGCGGGCGCACCTTCCACAACCTGGACAACTTCGAGCTGCCGGACGCCAACTTCGCGACGAGCTTCGCCAGGTCCTGCAACACCGCCTTCATCAAGCCGGTCGCGCAGGTGCACGACGACGCGGCGCTCTCGAAGGAGGCCAACCAGGTCTTCGGCATCGACCTGGACTGGCGGACGGGCGTCCAGTCCGTCGACGGCACGGTCCCGACGGCGACGGGCGCGGAGGAGGCCGCCGGCTACATCGGGCAGGGCAGGATCACCATGAACCCGCTGAACATCGCGTCCGTCACCGCGACCGCGCGCACCGGCGTGTTCCGCCAGCCGCTGCTGGTCTCGCCGGAGCTCGACGGTCGGAAGATCGCGACGGCGGAGCGGCGGATGAAGCCCTCGGTGCAGCAGCAGCTGGTGTCGATGATGCGACAGACGGCGACCGCCGGCACCGCCGAGAAGGTCATGCGGTCGGTCGGCGGCGACAAGGGCGCGAAGACGGGCTCGGCGGAGGTCGACGGCGCCGGCAACCCGGACAGCTGGTTCACGGGCTACAGCGGCGACGTGGCCGCGGCCGCGATGGTCGAGGGCGGCGGCCACGGCGGCGACGCGGCGGGCCCGATCGTCGCGCAGGTCCTGAAAGCCGGCTGACCGCCGCCGGACGGAGTCCGGCGCAGCGGCCCGAAGCCTGCGAGGCGCCCCGGCGCCGAGCAGCGCGAGAGCCGCGTCAAAAAGGGGCCGCGGCGGGCCCGATCGTCGCGCAGGTCCTGAAAGCCGGCTGACCGCCGCCGGACGGAGTCCGGCGCAGCGGCCCGAAGCCTGCGAGGCGCCCCGGCGCCGAGCAGCGCGAGAGCCGCGTCAAAAAGGGGCCGCGGCGGGCCCGATCGTCGCGCAGGTCCTGAAAGCCGGCTGACCGCCGCCGGACGGAGTCCGGCGCAGCGGCCCGACGGCTGGCCGCGGGGGCAAAGGGAGATGACGTCTTCGCGCGGGGGGCGCTAGCGTCCGGGCATGACGACCACCGCGCACCCCCGTTTCGCCGAGGCACTGGCCGCCCTCGGCATCGACGCCGAGGTACGGGCCTTCCCGGAGGCCACCCGGACCGCCGCCGAGGCCGCGGCCGCGATCGGCTGCGAGCTCGGCCAGATCGTCAAGTCGCTGGTCTTCGCGGCGGACGGTGTCCCCGTCCTGGTCCTGATGGACGGGGCCTCCCGCGTGGACGTCGCGGCGGTCGGCCGCGAGCTGGGCGCCACCCGGGTGACCCGGGCGGACGCGGCCGTGGTGCGGGAGACCACCGGCTACGCCATCGGCGGGGTGCCGCCCTTCGGGCACCGGACGCGCACCCGCGTGCTGGCCGACCGCGCGCTGCTGGCCCACGCCACGGTCTGGGCCGCGGCAGGGACCCCGCACACGGTGTTCCCGATGGCTCCCGACGACCTCGTCCGGCATGCCGGGGCCACCGTGGCCGACGTGCGCGAGCGGCCGTCGGAGCCGTCAGAGGGCTGAGCGCAGGGCCCGGACCAGGGCCTGGGCGCGCGGGTCGGCGGTGACCGACTTGGCCAGGGCGTTGGTGACGTAGCCGAAGCCGATGCCGGCGTCCGGGTCCGCGAAGGCCAGGGAGCCGCCGCGGCCCGGGTGCCCGAAGGAGGCCGGGGAGAGCAGCGGCGAGGCGGGGCCGTGCAGCATGTAGCCGGGGCCGAAGCGGGTGTTCACGACGAGCACCCGGTCCGGACCCGAGGAGAGCTCGCGGCCGGCCAGCGCGGTGGTGGCCGGGGTGAAGATCCGCGCGCCGTCCTCGACCACGCCGATCGTGGCCCCGTAGAAGCGGGCCAGGGCGCGGGCCGTGCCGATGCCGTTCGTGGCGGGCAGTTCGGCGGCCCGGTAGGCGGGGTCGTTCTCGTCGGGCAGCGGGTCGATGGCGCGGAAGGCGCGGCGGGTGAGGGAGTCCGGGTCGGCGTAGGCCTCGGAGACGTTGCGCCGCGGCCGGGTCCTGAGCACGCCCGCGGTGTCCGGCGGCTCCACCGGGGCCACCCGGCCCACCCGGTGCGTCTCGGTCTCCGGCAGTCCGATCCAGAAGTCGACACCGAGCGGCTCGGTCATCTCCTCCGCGAGGACGGAGCCCAGCGTGCGGCCGGTCACCCGCAGCACCAGCTCGGACAGCAGCCAGCTGTAGGTCTGCGCGTGGTAGCCGTGCTCGGTGCCCGGCTCCCAGAACGGCTGCTGCGCGGCGACGGCGTGCGCCCCGGACACGCCGTCTGCGGCCTCGGCGGCGGTCAGCCCGCGGTCGATCACCGGGACACCCGCCCGGTGCGCGAGCAGGTCGCGGACCAGGATCCGCTCCTTGCCGCCCGTCTTGAACTCCGGCCAGTACGAGCCCACCGGCGCGTCCAGGTCGAGCAGCCCGCGCTGGTGCAGCAGCAGCGGCACGGCGGCGGCCACGCCCTTGGTCGCGGAGCGGACTATCTGCGCGGTGCCCTCGGTCCAGGGTTCGGTGCCTTCGGCGTCCTTGGTGCCGCCCCACAGGTCGACGACCTTGCGGCCGTCGCGGTAGACGGCGACGGCCGCTCCGCGGTCGCCGAGCACCTCGAAGTTGCGTACGAACGCGTCCCGGACGGGCTCGAAGCCCTCCGCCACCACACCCTGGATCTCCACGAGCACTTCAACAACCGCCGGCCGGGGCTTATGCCACCGGGACCGACCGGGGGTCGAAGCCGAAGGGGAGTTCCAGCCGGTGGGCCCGCATCAGCTGTTCGTCGCACAGCAGGTCCTGCGTGCGGCCGTCCGCCGCGATGACCCCCTCGCTGAGGATCACCGCGCGCGGGCACAGTTCCAGCGCGTACGGCAGGTCGTGGGTCACCATCAGGACGGTCACGTCGAGCGAGCGCAGGATGTCGGCGAGCTCGCGGCGCGAGGCCGGGTCCAGATTGGACGAGGGCTCGTCGAGGACCAGGATCTCGGGCCGCATGGCGAGGACGGTCGCCACCGCGACCCGGCGGCGCTGGCCGAAGGACAGGTGGTGCGGGGGCCGGTCGGCGAAGTCCGCCATCCCGACCTGCTCCAGGGCGGCCCGGACCCGCTCTTCCAGCTCGGCGCCCCGCATGCCGGCCGCCGCCGGTCCGAAGGCCACGTCCTCCCGGACGGTGGGCATGAACAGCTGGTCGTCGGGGTCCTGGAAGACGATCCCGACCCGGCGTCGGATCTCGGCGAGGTGGCGCTTCTCCACGGGCAGCCCGGCGACGGTCACCGCGCCGACGCCGCCGCCCAGGATGCCGTTGAGGTGCAGCACCAGCGTGGTCTTGCCGGCGCCGTTGGGTCCGAGCAGGGCGACCCGCTCGCCGCGCCCGACGGTCAGGTCCACCCCGAAGAGGGCCTGGTGTCCGTCGGGGTAGGCGTAGGCGAGGCCGGAGACTTCCAGCGAGGGGGAGAGGTTCACAGCGTCCATCCCATCAGACAGACGGCGAGGGCCGTCACCGGGAGCACGGCCGCGTACGCCCACTGGGCGCGTGAGGCCGTGACCTCGTCGATCACCGGCATCGAGCCGGTGTAGCCGCGGCTGACCATTGCGAGGTAGACCCGCTCGCCGCGCTCGTAGGAGCGGATGAACAGCGCGCCGGCGGTCTTGGCCAGCACCCCCCAGTGCCGGATCCCGCCGGCTTCGAAGCCGCGCGAGCGGCGGGCGATCGACATCCGGCGCAGCTCGTCGGTGACCACGTCGCCGTAGCGGATCATGAAGGAGGCGATCTGGACGAGCAGGGGCGGCAGCTTCAGCCGCTGGAGGCCCAGCAGCAGGGCCCGCAGCTCGGTCGTGGAGGCCAGCAGGACGGAGGCGGCCACTCCGAGCGTGCCCTTGGCGAGGACGTTCCAGGCGCCCCACAGGCCGGAGACGCTCAGCGACATGCCGAGGACCTCCACCCGCTCGCCCTCGGCGACGAAGGGCATGAGCACGGCGAAGGCGACGAACGGGACCTCGATCAGCAGCCTGCGCAGCAGGAAGCCGGCCGGGATCCGGGCCACGGCGGCGGCCGCCGCGATGAGGACGGCGTACAGGCCGAAGGCCCACACCGCCTCACGCGGGGTGGACACGACGACCACGACGAAGGCGAAGGTCGCGGCGAGCTTGCAGTGCGGGGGCAGGTCGTGGACGGGTGTGTGCCCGTGCCGGTAGAGCTTGTGGGCGTGGCCGGCTCCCATGTCAGCCCGCCGAGACGGAGGTGGCGGTCAGCTCCCCGGTGCGGCGGCGGCGCACGGCCCAGAAGATCCCGGTGCCGGCGACGACGGTCACCCCGACGCCGATGACCCCGGCGAGGCCGCCGGAGAGGCGGGCGTCGTCGACGTTCTTGACGCCGTAGTCGGCGAGCGGGGAGTCGGCCGCGGCGTGGTCCTCGACCTTCGCGTCGATGCCCTTGTCGGCGGCGACCTTCTCCAGGCCGTCGGGGCTGGCGGAGGCGTAGTAGGAGACGAAGCCGGCGAGGACGAGCGCGGTGACCAGGCCGGTCGCCCACACCTTCCGGGTGGAGCGGGCGGCCGCGGGGGCGGCGGCGGCCGCCGGGGCGTCGACGAGCTCGCCGTCGACGCGCAGCTTCAGCGGCGCGGTCAGCCCGCGGGCCCCGTGGACCAGGTCGGGCCGTACGGCGATCACGGCGCCCACGGTCGCGGCGGTGATGGCGGCTTCGCCGATGCCGATGAGCACGTGCACCCCGACCATGGCGGTGAACACCTTGCCGAGGGCCACGTCGGTGGTCCCGCCGATCGCGTAGATGGCGGTGAAGGCGGTGGCCGCGGCGGGCACCGAGAGCAGGGCTCCCGCGAAGGCGGCCACGGTGACGGAGCGGCGGGTGGGCGGCAGGATCCCGAGCAGCCCGCGGAAGATCGCGTAGGCGACGACGACGGTGACGACGCCCATGACGGTGATGTTCACGCCCAGGGCGGTCAGCCCGCCGTCGGCGAAGAGGATGCCCTGCATGAGCAGGACGACGGACACGCACAGCACACCGGTGTAGGGGCCGACGAGTATCGCGGCGAGGGCCCCGCCCAGCAGGTGGCCGCTGGTTCCGGCGGCCACCGGGAAGTTCAGCATCTGCACGGCGAAGATGAAGGCGGCGACGAGGCCGGCCAGCGGGGCGGTCCGCTCGTCGAGCTCGCGGCGGGCGCCGCGGAGGCTGAGGGCGACCGCGGCTCCGGCGGCCACTCCGGCGGCCACCGACACGGGTGCGTTGATGAAACCGTCGGGCACATGCATGGAGTGGCTCCGCTTCCGTACGCCTTGACGCAGTGTTTAACCGTTCAAGAATAGTGCCCAATTGCAAACCGTTGGCAAGAGCGCAGCCGTCACAAATACATCCGTGCGGTTTCGTCGGAATGTGCGAGGCTTGAGGACAAACGGACGCAAATGTTCCGATTTCGAGGAGCCTGGTCGATGTCAGCCACCGCCGAGAATCCACCAGCCACCGCCACGGCGACCGCGATCGCCCCCACGTCCTCCTCGACCACGCCCCCGGTCGAGGAGCGGGTCCGCGCCCGGGTGATCACGGACGATCCCCTCTACCGGACCATCCCGGTCGCCCTGCGCTACGCCCCCGCCGAGCCGCTGGCCGTCCGGATCGTCTTCCCTGCGGACCTGTCCCCCGAGGGCACCGACAACGAGTGGGTCTTCCCCCTCGCCCTGCTGGAGGCCGGCCTCCAGGCGCCGACCGGGACCGGGGACGT
This sequence comes from Streptomyces sp. NPDC005533, assembly GCF_042871845.1. Lineage (NCBI taxonomy): Bacteria > Bacillati > Actinomycetota > Actinomycetes > Kitasatosporales > Streptomycetaceae > Streptomyces > Streptomyces sp. NPDC005533. The sequence goes on from NZ_JBIAJH010000014.1 coordinate 152,280, forward strand.
ACGCGTCTGGCCGTGCGGCCGCGTGCAGGCGGTCGTCGAGTTCCACTCCCCCGAGGGCGTCGCCGTGATCCAGTTCGACATCGCCGCGCTGCGCCGTTTCCTGCGCCGCACGTACGCTCCGGTCGCCGTCACCCGTAGGGCGTAGCGCCCGGGGACGAAACGGGCCCGGCCCCGCACCGCCCGGCGAGCGGGCGGTGCGGGGCCGGGCCTTACTGTCGGCGGGACGGCGCGAGGTCAGGCGTTGACCAGCTCGCGGTCCTTGTCCGGGCCCTCGGGAGACTGCGCGGACTTCGAGAGGTGCTTGCGCAGGCTCTCGCCCTCCACGTCCACGTTCGGCAGCAGCCGGTCGAGCCACTTCGGCAGCCACCAGGCCTTGTGACCGAGCAGGGCGAGCACCGCCGGCACGATGGCCATGCGGACCACGAAGGCGTCGAAGAAGACGGCGACGGCCAGACCGAATCCGATCATCTTGACCATCTGCTCGCTGGCTCCGATGAAGCCCGAGAACACCGCGATCATGATGACGGCGGCGGCCACCACGACCCGCGCGCTGTACTGGAAGCCGGTCACCACGGCCTGGCCCGGGCGCTCGCCGTGGACGTACGCCTCACGCATGCGGGTGACGAGGAAGACCTCGTAGTCCATGGCCAGGCCGAAGACGACGCCCACCATGAAGATCGGCATCATCGACATGATCGGGCCGGTCTGCTCCACGCCGAAGACCGAGCCGAGCCAGCCCCACTGGAAGACCGCGACGACCGCGCCGAGGGCGGCGACGACCGACAGCAGGAAGCCGAGGGCCGCCTTGAGCGGGACCAGGATCGAGCGGAACACGAGCATCAGCAGCAGGAAGGCGAGGCCGACGACGAGCGCCAGGTAGGGCAGCAGCGCGTCGTTCATCTTCTGCGAGAAGTCGATGTTCATCGCGGTGGCGCCGGTGACGAGGACGTCGTCGCCGCTGCCGTCGCGGATCTCGTGGACCAGGTCCTCCGTCTGGGTGGAGGACGGGCGGTCCTTCGGGATGACGGTGATGACCGAGGCGTCGCCGCCCTCGTTCGGGGTCGGCGGGGTCACCGCGACGACGCCCTCCAGGCCCTTGATCCGGTCGACGGTCGAGTCGGCGAGGGCCTTGTCCCCGTCCACGACGACCATCAGCGGGCCGTTGAAGCCCGGGCCGAAGCCCTCGGACAGCAGGTCGTACGCCTGGCGCTGGCTGGTGGAGACCGGCTGGGCGCCGTCGTCCGGCAGGCCCATCTCCAGCTTGCTCGCCGGGATGGCGATGACGCCGAGGCCGATCACACCGGCCAGCAGCACCATGACCGGGCGGCGCAGGACGAAGCGGGCCCAGCGGGTGCCGCCGTTGGCCTTCTTCTCGACCTTCTCGACGCCGGCGCCGGCGCCGGCGGAAGCCTTGCCCGCGCCCTTGCCGAACAGCCTGCTCTTCTCGCCGGCGGGCAGGACCGTCCGGCCCGCGAAACCGAGGATGGCCGGGACCAGGGTCAGGGCGACCAGGACCGCGATGACCACCGTGCCGGCGGCCGCGAAGCCCATCTTGGTCAGCATGGGGATGTTGACGACGGCCAGGCCCACGAGGGCGATGACCACGGTCAGACCGGCGAAGACGACGGCGGAGCCGGCGGTTCCGGCGGCTCGGCCGGCGGCCTCGTCCCGCTCGCGGCCCTCGGCGAGCTCCACGCGGTAACGGGAGACGATGAAGAGGGCGTAGTCGATGCCGACCGCGAGGCCGATCATCATCGCGAGGGTGGAGGTGGTGGAGCCGAGGTCCAGCACGTTGGCGAGCGCGGTGATGGAGGAGACGCCGATGCCCACGCCGATCAGGGCGGTCAGCAGCGGCAGCCCGGCCGCGATCAGCGAGCCGAAGGTGATCACGAGGACGATCGCGGCGACGAGGATGCCGATGATCTCGCCGGAGCCGGTCTCGGGGGCCGCCATCAGCGCGTCACCGCCGATCTGGACGTTCAGCCCGGAGGCCTTGGCCGCGGCGCCGGAGTCCTTCAGCGCGTCGCGGGTCTCGTCCTTCAGCTCCATGCCGCTGACGTCGTACTTGGCGCTGATGTAGGCGGTGGAGCCGTCCTGGCTCACGGCCTGCGCCTCGTACGGGTCGGCGACGGAGGAGATCTGCTCCGCGCCCGGGCCCGTCTTCAGGCCGGCGACGATCTTCTGGACCTCGGCCTTGGGGCCGGGGTCGGTGACCTTGGCGCCCTCGGGGGCCTTGATGACGATGCGGGCGGTGGCGCCGTCGGCGGCCATGCCCGGGAACTTCTCGTCCAGCAGGTCGAAGGCCTTCTGGGCCTCCGTGCCGGGTATCGAGAACGAGCCGGAGCTGGGGGCGCCGGCCGAGGCCGCGCCGAAGCCGGCGGCGAACAGCAGCGCCACCCAGAGGAGGGCGACGAGGCCGCGGCGCCGGAAGGCGCCCCTGCCGAGCCGGTAGAGGAAGGTAGCCACGTCGGTGGTTCTCCCGTTCAGGTCGTGGGATGGATCCGGAGGGATCAGGGCATGGAGAGCCGGCCCGACGACGAGAGCGGCGTGTCAGGAGCAGCGGGAAGCGGTGGGGCCGAAGGGGACGGGGTGGATCAGACGCCGAGGGCGGGGAAGACCACGGCATCGACGAACTGACCGAGGAAGGCCCGGTCCACGGGACGGTCCTCGATCAGCGGGAGCGCGATGAACGCCCCGATGAGCATGTGCGGTACGAAGTTCAGGGCCGGACAGTCCGGGCGGATCTCGCCCCGGTCCACCGCGCGCTGGAGCATCGCCTGGAGACCGTTGATCTCCGGGTCGACCAGCAGGTCGCGCAGGGCCTTGTGGAGCTCCGGGCTCGTGTGGACGGCATGGGCCAGGCCCCGCATCAGCGCGGTGTCCTTGGCCATCTGCGCGTCGTCCGAGTGCTCCACCATGAGGGCGATGTCCCCGCGCAGACTGCCCGTGTCGATCTCCCGCAGCGAGACGGGCTGCGTGCATCGCAGGGCCTTGGCGACCAGTTCCGGCTTGCTCCCCCACTGGCGGTAGAGGGTGGCCTTGCTGGACTTCGTACGGGCGGCGACCGCGTCCATGGTCAGCGCCTCGTAGCCGACGTCACGCAGGAGGTCGAGGACCGCCTCGTGCAGTTCGGCCTGCCGTTCGGGGGTGATCCGGCTGCGCCGGGCCGCCATCGCCTCGGTCATCTCCGCGCCTCCGTCCGAACGAAACGACTCCGTACGCTTCCTAAGATACCCCCGCCGCAAGCGAAACGAAACCGTTCCGTTTCGCTGGAGGGAGTGGCATGGATCACCTGTACGAGTTGCCAGGGCCCCCTGCCGCGGAAAGCATTGGGGGGTGAGTCACGACGTCGCGTACCTCCGGTTCCCGCACCTGCACGACGACCTCCTGTGCTTCGCCACCGAGGACGACCTGTGGGTCGCCCCGCTGGTCCCCGAGGGGCAGACACCCGGCCGGGCCTGGCGGATCACCGTCGACCGGACCCGGGTCAGCCACCCGCGGTTCTCCCCCGACGGCAGGCACATCGCCTTCACCACCTGGCGCACCCTCGACCCCGAGATCCACCTCACCCCCGTCGACGGCGGCCCCGCCCGCCAGTTGAGCCACTGGGGCGCCACCGACACCCGGGTCTGCGGCTGGGACCCCGACGGCAACATCCTGGCGGTCTCCTCCCGGGGCCAGCCGTTCTCGTACTACTCCTGGGCGTACAAGCTGCCCACCGACGGCAGCCCCGGCGGCCGCCTGCCCTGGGGGCCCGTCTCCGACATCCAGGTCGCCGACATCGACGGCGAGCACCGCACCCTGCTGCTCACCGGCAAGCCCCCGCACGAGCCCGCCGCCTGGAAGCGCTACCGCGGCGGGGCCACCGGCCGGCTGTGGCTGCACGGCCGGCAGCTGCTGGAGGACGTCGAGGGGCACCTGGACGCGCCGATGTTCGTGGGCGGCCGGATCGCCTTCCTCTCCGACCACGAGGGCATCGGCAACCTGTACTCCGTCCGGCCCGACGGCAGCGACCTGCGCCGCCACACCGACCACGACGAGTTCTACGCCCGGCACGCCTCCAGCGACGGCTCCCGGATCGTCTACCAGTGCGCCGGCGAGCTCTGGCTCGTGGAGTCCCTGGCCCGCGACGCCGTACCGCGCAGGCTCCAGGTCCGCCTCGGCGGCCCCCGCGCGGGCCGGCGCCCCTACCAGGCCTCGGCCGCCAGCAACGTCGACTCGCTCTCCGTGGACACCACCGGCCGGGCCAGCGCCGTCGTGGTGCGCGGCAGCCTGTACTGGCTGACGCACCGCGACGGGCCCGCCCGGACCATCGCCGACACCCCGGGCGTGCGCGTGCGGCTGCCGGAGATGCTCGGCAGCGGCGGTCAGGTCGCCTACATCACCGACGCCGAGGGCGAGGACGCGATCGAGATCGCCTACCTGCCCCGGGCCTCCGGGGAACGCGAGCCGCGCCGACTGGCCTCGGGCGAGCTGGGGCGCGTCACCGAGCTGCTCTCGGACCCCGACGGGGAGCGCCTCGCCATCGCCTCCAACGACGGCCGGCTGCTGCTCGTCGACGCGACGGAGGAGTCCGACGGGGAGGTCACCGAGCTGATCCGGTCCATCAACGGCCCCGTCACCGACCTGGCCTTCTCCCCCGACGGAGCCTGGCTGACCTGGTCGCACCCGGGCATCGGCCGTTCGCTGCGGCAGATCAAGATGGCCCGCATCTCCGGCCCCGGCGCGCGCGTCATCGTCGACGTCACCAACGGCCGCTTCGAGGACGAGAACCCGGTCTTCACCCGGGACGGGCGCTACCTGGCCTTCCTGTCGTGGCGCGGTTTCGACCCGGTCTACGACGTGCACACCGGCGACCTGTCCTTCCCGCTGGGCTGCCGCCCGTACCTGGTGCCGCTGTCCTCCGCGACCCCCTCACCCTTCGCCCTCTCCGCCGAGGGCCGGCCCGCGGCGGGGGGACTGGACCCGGTGGAAGGGGAACCGGGCGACGGCGACGGCTCCGTGACCGTGGAGGTGGAGGGGCTGGAGAGCCGGGTCACCCCCTTCCCGGTCTCCGCGTCCAAGTACTCGGCGCTGTACCCGGTGCACGGCGGCGGGCTGGTGTGGCTGCGCTGGCCGATCTCCGGCGCGCTCGGCGAGACGTTCGCCAATCCGAACGACATCAGCGGCAAGCCGACGTTGGAGCACTTCGACCTGACCAAGGCGCGCAAGAGCGAACTGGCTTCGGGACTCGACTGGTTCGCGGTCAGCGGCGACGGCACCCGGCTGGTCATCAACGACGACGGGGACCTGCGCGCGGTCCCCGCGACCGAGTCGGGCGACAGCGACTCGACCGTCTACCTGGACCTGCGCCGGATCCTGCACGAGGTGGACCCGGCGGCCGAGTGGCGCCAGGCCTTCGAGGAGGCCGGACGGCTCATCCGCGCCTACTTCTGGGAGCCGAAGATGTGCGGCATCGACTGGGACGGGGTGCTGAGCCAGTACCGCCCCCTGGTCGAACGGGTCGCCTCCCCCGACGAGTTCGCCGACCTGCTGCGCGAGGTCCTCGGCGAGCTCGGCACCTCGCACGCCTACGTCTCCCCCGCGCGCCGCAACGAGGGTCCCCCGCACTACCAGCGGGCGATCGGCCTGCTCGGTGCCAACCTGTACCCCAAGGACGGGGCCTGGGTGATCGCCCGGATCCTGCCCGGCGAGTCCTCGGACTCCAAGGCCCGCTCACCGCTGGCCGGGACCGGCATCCGGGAGGGCGCCGTGCTCACCCATGTGGACGGACGCCCCGTGGACCCGGTGGCCGGCCCCTATCCGCTGCTGTCGGCGGCGGGCGGGACCACGGTCGAGCTGACCTTCCAGCCCGCGGAGGGCGACGGCCGCGCCCGGCGGGTGGCCATCGTGCCGCTGATCGACGAACGGCCGCTGCGCTACCAGGACTGGGTGTCCAAGCGGCGCGAGGTGGTCCGGGAGCTCAGCGGCGGCCGGTGCGGCTACCTCCACATCCCCGACATGGGCGGCTCGGGCTGGGCGCAGTTCAACCGCGACGTGCGGATGGAGATGTCCCGGCCGGCGCTGATCGTAGACGTACGCGGCAACGCGGGCGGCCATATCAGCGAGCTGGTGGTGGAGAAGCTGACCCGCTCCATCATCGGCTGGGACCTGACGCGCGACGCCCAGCCGGTCTCGTACGCCTCCAACGCGCCCCGCGGTCCGATCGTGGCGCTCGCCGACGAGGCGACCTCCTCGGACGGGGACATGATCACCGCGGCCTTCAAACTGCTGGGGCTGGGCCCGGTGGTGGGCCAGCGCACCTGGGGCGGGGTGGTCGGCATGACCGGCCGGCACACCCTCGGCGACGGCACGGTGATCACGGTGCCGATGAACGCCGCGTGGTTTCCGGAGTACGGCTGGTCGGTGGAGAACCACGGCGTGGAGCCGGACCTCGCGATCCTGCGCACGCCGCTGGACTGGGCGGAGGGGCGGCACGCCCAGCTGGACGACGCCGTGCACCTGGCGCTGGAACTGCTGGAGCAGGACCCGGCCGCGGTGCCGCCGGGCTACACGGACGTCCCGGACCGGCGCCGTCCGAAGCTGCCGCCGCGGGAGTGACACCCCTCGGCGGGTCGGGGGGCAACGGGCCCCTGGGCGAGGGGGCATGCGGAAGGGGCGCGATCCACGTCCTCGGGGATCGCGCCCCTTCGCAGGTCCTACGGCAGTCCGGTCAGGCGTCGAACTCGTCGCGCAGGCGGTCCGCTTGCTCCTGCTGCGGCCCGCGCTTCGACTTCTCCTGCGGCTTCGCGGTGCGCTGGGTCGCCTTGTGCGTCGCCTCGTCCTTCGCACCCTTGGCGCCGTTCTGCGCGCGGTCCTTGAGCTCGTCGGCCTTGTCCTGGAACTGGTCCTTGATACCCATGCTGTTCCCTCCGTGAGGGGTGTCGGTGGTGGGGCCTCGACCAGACTTGCACGGGCGGACAAAGCTCGCATTTCGATCAGTGACGCTGCGTGCGCTCCTTCTCGTCCGCGGCCCCGCCGGCCCCCACAAGTCCCTTGGAGACACCGGACAGCCGCGGTTCGAAGTACTTCATCTCGCGCTGTCCGACCGTGGCGATGAGCCCGGGCAGGTACCCGCGCACCCCCTGCATCCCGCGCAGCCACCACTGCGCGTACACGTGCGGGGAGCGCCGCTCGATGCCCGCGACGATGCGGTCGACGGCGGGGCCGAGCGGGTACGTGCGGTTCGCCGGCCAGGGCAGCCGACCGCGCAGCTCCCGCATCACCTCGTCCTGGTCTGCCCCGCGCACCATGTCGGTGTCGGTCCAGGAGAGGTAGCCGACCCCGACCTTGACGCCCTTGTGGCCGACCTCGGCGCGCAGGCAGTGGGCGAAGGCCTCGACGCCCGCCTTGGAGGCGCAGTACGCGGTCATCATCGGCGCCGGCGTGATCGCGGCGAGCGAGGCGATCTGCAGGAAGTAGCCGCGGCTCTCGGTCAGTACGGGCAGGAAGGCGCGGGCGGTGACGGCCCCGCCGATGAGGTTGACCTCGACGACCCGGCGCCAGGCGTCGGGGTCCGAGTCGGCGAACGGACCGCCGGCGGCCACGCCCGCGTTGGCGACGACGAGGTCGACCTTCCCGAAGCGCTGCTTGACCTCCTGCGCGACGCGGGCCATGGCCTCGTGGTCGGTGACGTCGGCGTACCAGTGGTCGCTGTCGGTGTGCAGCCGCTCGGAGACCTCCTTGAGGGCCTCCGGCTCCAGGCCGACGAGGGCGATCCGCGCCCCGCGGGCGGAGAGCTTGCGGGCGAGCAGCTCGCCGACCCCGCGGGCGGCGCCGGTGACGACGGCGACCTGGCCTTCCAGACTCCTGCGAGCACTCACGGCGTCTTCTCCTTCTCGGTGGTGTGGAGATACAGCTCGGTCAACTCCAGTACGGCCCGGGTGACGGCCTCGGGCGCCTCGACCGGGGTCATGTGCCCCATGCCGGTGAGCTCGGTGAGGCCCACGCAGTTCGGCAGCGCGGCGGCGAGCCCCCGGGCGTGCACGATCGGGGTGAGCCTGTCGGCGGTGCCGGCGATGACGGCGGTGGGCACGGCGAGGCGGGCCACCTCGGCGTCGAGGTCCAGCCCGGCCAACACCTTGGACCAGGCGTGGCGCACCCCGGTAGGGCAGGCGTGGACGATGCGGGCGCACGCCTCAACCTTGTCGGGCGCCGATCCGGGGCCCATCGTGGCGTACTTGAGGATCTGCCTGGCGAGGGGCGTGACCGGACCGAGAGGGGCGCGCGACCCGAGGACCGCGCCGGTGGCACGGGTCCGGGCGCGCCCGGCGCGCACCGGCAACACCTGCGCCTCGTCGACCAGCCGGGAACTGCCCGTGCTGCACAGCAGCGCGGCCGCGGCGTGCTCGGCGAACTCGGGCCGCCCGGCGGCCGCCATGATCGTCATGCCGCCCATGGAGTGCCCGGCGACGACCGCCCGCTCCCCCGGGGCGAGGGTGGCGCCGAGCACCGCCACGAGGTCGTCGGCGAGGGCGGTGGTGCTGTGCGCCCGGGCGGCGGGGCTGCGCCCGTGGCCGCGCTGGTCGTAGGCGATGACCCGGTGGGTGGCGGCCAGGGCCCGCACCTGCGCGGCCCAGAACGCGGTGGAGCAGGTCCAGCCGTGCGCCAGCACCACGGCCGGCGCCCCTTCCTCCCCGTGCACCTCGACGTGGAGCCGGGCCCCGTCGGCGGAGACGGCGCTCAACTCCCGCCCCGCGACCGGCGGCGCGTACGCCCCTGCGATGACGTGCGTCAGCCGACTCACGCGACCTCCTCCACCGTTTCGGCTTCGCCGGCGGCAACTGCGGCCCCGCCGGTACGGGAGGCGCGGGGGTCCGGGGCCAGGGCCCCCGGCGCGGCGGCAGCCGCCACCGCGGCCGGGACCGGCTCGCGCTCCCGGCCGCGTACGACCTCGTACTCCGCCATGTCGACGCTGCGCGTCTCCCGGCGGAACTCCCCCGTGGTCCCCGGCCAGACGGTCGTGTTGCGGCCCTGGGCGTCCAGGTACCAGCTGGTGCAGCCGCCGGTGTTCCAGACGGTCCGCTCCATGCGGGTCTGCACCTGCCGGTTCCACCGGTTCACGGCGGAGGGGCGCGCGGCCAGCGCGACCTTCCCCCCCAGCACGCCGAGCTGACGCAGGTAGTCCGCCATGTAGTTGAGCTGCGACTCGATCATGAGGATCATCGAGCTGTTCCCGAGCCCGGTGTTCGGGCCGATGATCGTCATCCAGTTGGGGAAACCGGCGGCGGTCGCCCCGCGCAGCGCCTGCATCCCGTCCTTCCAGGCGTCCGCGAGGGTCTGTCCGTCCTCGCCGACCACGCGGTCGGCGATCGGCAGGTCCGTGACGTGGAAGCCGGTGCCGAAGATGATCGCGTCGACCTCGGTCTCGGTCCCGTCGGCGGCGACCAGCACCGAGCCGCGGATCTCCTTCAGGCCGGAGGCGACCAGGTCCACGTCGGGCCGGGCCAGGGCCGGGTAGTACTCGCTGGAGAGCAGGATCCGCTTGCAGCCGATCCGGTAGGACGGCGTCAGCTTGGCGCGCAGCGCCGGGTCCTTGATCGAGCGGGCCATGTTGGCCTTGGCCAGCGACTCGATCAGCCCGAGCTGGTGGGGCCGCTTGGTGAAGGCGCTGACCTGGAGCTCCCGCAGCCCCCACAGCAGCCCGCGGCGGGCGGCCCGGGTGAAGGGCAGCTGGCGGTGGAGCCAGCGCTCGACGGCGGTGATGGATCGGTCGGTGCGGGGCATGACCCACGGCGGGGTCCGCTGGAAGAGGGTGAGGCGCTCCACCTCGGGGGCGATGGCGGGCACGATCTGGATGGCGGAAGCACCGGTGCCGATCATGGCGACGCGCTTGCCGCGCAGGTCGTAGTCGTGGTCCCAGCGGGCGGAGTGGAAGACCTTCCCGGGGAACCCGGCGAGCCCGGGGACCTCCGGCATCTTCGGGTCGGAGAGCGGACCGGTCGCGGAGACGACGACGTCCGCGGTGAGGTCCCCGGAGGAGGTCTCGATCTCCCAGTGCAGCTCGTAGGCGTCCCAGCGCATCATCCGGACCTCGGAGTCCAGCCGGATGTGCCGGCGCAGCCCGAAGGTGTCGGCCACGTGTTCCAGGTAGGCGCGGATGGCCGGCTGGCCGGAGAAGGTGCGCGGCCAGTCCGGGTTGGGCGCGAAGGAGAAGGAGTACAGGTGCGAGGGGACGTCGCACGCGCAGCCCGGATAGCTGTTGTCGCGCCAGGTGCCGCCGACCGAGTCGGCCCGCTCCAGGACGACGAAGTCCGTGATCCCCTCGCGCCGCAGGCGTACGGCCGCGCCGAGCCCGCCGAAGCCCGACCCGATCACCGCCACCCGCACGTGCTCGCGCCCGCGCTCGTCCTTGCCGCCCATGCCCGCCGCCTTCCGCATCATCCGCAGACACCATCGGAACACTGCCAGCAATCACTGGCACAATCGGGAGGGTAGAGCAGGCCCGTACTGATGGGTAGGGGTCGCGTCGGGAAAGTTACTGTCGGTACGCCATAAGGTGCGCCTGTGGCGAAGGATGAGACGGAAGCGAAGACGGAAACCAGGACGGTGCGCGAGTACCGAACGGAGGAGCTGGCCGAAGCGGCCGGCATCCCGGTCCGCACCCTGCGCTTCTACCGCGAGCGCAAACTGCTCCCACCACCGCGCCGCGAGGGGCGGATCGCCTGGTACGACGAGCACCACCTGGCCCGGCTGCGCACCATCGCCGCCCTGCTGGAGCGCGGCCACACGCTCGGCGGCATCGCCGAGCTGACCGCCGCCTTCGAGAGCGGCCGCGACGTGAGCCAGCTCGGCGAGCTGCTCGGCATCGGCTGGTCGGAGGAGACCCCGGTGCGGCTCACCCCGGAGGCGCTGGCCGACTACTTCGAGGGCGAGGTCACCCCGGAGAACCTGGCGGCCTCCCTGGACCTCGGCTACCTCGCCGTCGACGGCGACGCGATCGTCCACGTCAGCCGGCGGCTGCTGGACGTCTCCTCGGCGCTGGTCCGCGAGGGCGTCCCGCTGGCGGCGGTCCTGGAGACCGGGCGCCGCGTCCGCGAGCACGCGGACGCGATGGCGCTCCTGTTCACCGAGCTGATATCGACCCACATCTCGCCGTCACCGGAGGCGCTCACCCGGCTGCGTCCGCTGGCGAAGAGCGTGGTCGAGGCCGAGCTGACGATGGCGATGGACCGCCTGCTGGCCTCCGCCGCCGATCAGGAACCGAGTGCGTAGACGACCGTCACGGGGGCGTGGTCCGACCAGCGCTCCGGGTGCGTCTCGGCCCGCTCCACGAAGGCCTTGACGGCCTTGGCGGCCAGCCCGGGCGTCGCCACCTGGAGGTCGATCCGCCAGCCGGCGTCGTTGTCGAAGGCGCGGCCCCGGTAGGACCACCAGGAGTACGGGCCCTCGGTGTCCGGGTGCAGCTCGCGCACCACGTCCACGTAGCCGGCCTCGGCGTACACCTTGCCGAGCCACTCCCGCTCCTCGGGCAGGAAGCCGGCGTTCTTCCGGTTGGTCTTCCAGTTCTTGAGGTCGGCTTCCCGGTGGCAGATGTTCCAGTCACCGCAGACGACGACCTCGCGGCCGTCCGCGGCGGCCCGCACCTTCAGCGCGGCGAGGTACGTCAGGAACGCGTCCATGAACCGGTACTTCTCGACCTGCTTCTCCGTCCCGGCCTCGCCCGAGGGCAGGTAGAGGCTGGCCACGGTCACACCGGGGAGATCGATCTCGACGTACCGCCCGGCCGTGTCGAATTCCTCACTGCCGAATCCGATCTGCACCCGCTCGGGCGCCCGCCGCGTGTAGAGCGCGACCCCGGCCCGCCCCTTGGCGGCGGCCGGCGCGAACACGGTGTGCCAGCCCGCGGGAGTCCGGACCTCCTCCGGAATCTGCGCTTCCTCGGCCCGCACCTCCTGGAGGCAGACGACGTCGGCGTCGGAGCCCTCGAGCCACGCCCCGAAGCCCTTCTTGGCGGCGGCGCGGATCCCATTCACATTCACGGACGTCACAGTGATCAAAACAAGCTCCCCACATCGCACAAAACGGGGGCAGCCTACCCGCCGGTCCCCCTGCCGGGCGTTCCCGTCCCACGGCGGGCGCCGGGGCGGGGGCCCGGCGCAGGGGTTCCGTACGATGTTCGGATGCCTCACCGGATCCAGCTCCGCACCGTGCCGTACGACCACCCGGACGCGGTCGAACTCAACGACCAGGTCCAGCTCGAATACCGGGAGCGGTACGACGGCGAGGGCGATGCGACGTTCCTGGACCCGGCGATGTTCACCCCGCCGCGCGGCCTGTACCTCCTGGCGTACGACGCCACGGGCGCCCCGGTGGCGAGCGGCGGCTGGCGCGTCCAGGACGAGAACGACGAGGGCTACTCGGACGGCGACGCCGAACTCAAACGCATGTACGTCGTGCCGGAAGCCCGTGGCCTGGGCCTGGCCCGCCGCATCCTGGCCGCCCTGGAAGCCGACGCCCGCGCGGCGGGCCGCCTCCGCATGGTCCTCGAAACGGGCGACCAGCAGCCGGAGGCGATAGCCCTCTACCTCTCCGCGGGCTACACGATGTCCCGGAAGTTCGGCCACTACCGCTTCCACGACTCCAGCCGCTGCATGACGAAACCCCTGCACTGAGCCCAGCCCCTCCCCGCACCCGGCCGGGCCGGCGTCTGAGGCGCGGGGCCCGGGGCGGAGCCCCGCTCTTCCGGCCCCGCCGCCGTTCGAGACGCGGGGTCCGGGGCCGAGCCCCGCTCTTCCGGCCCCGCCGGCGTTCGAGACGCGGGGCCCGGGGCGGAGCCCTGGCAGCCGGCGCGCGGCCGGCCTACCGCGGGAGCCAGGCGGCGGGGTCCGTGCCCCACCGCGACGGCCCCCGCTCCCACTCCCCGAAGGGACTGGCGGCGTGCCGCAACGCCCCGTACCCCGACCCGGCCTCCCGCAGCCACGGCTCCGCCTCGTACGCCCCGCCGCCCCGCGGCGCCGCCGCAAGCTCCCGCACCAGCCACGACGCCGTCCCCGCCAGCGAGAACCGCAGCCACGGCCCGCCCCCACCCGCCAACGCCCGGAGCACACCCGCCGCCACCAGGTACCCGGTCCCGTGGTCCAGCGCCTGCGCGGGCAGCACTCCGGGCACGCCCCCGTCCCCCGCACAGCGCGCAGCGATCCCGTACCCGGCCTGCACCAGCGAGTCGAACCCCCGGCGCGCCGCCCACGGCCCCGTCCACCCCCACGCGCACAGCTCGGCCACCACCAGCCCGGGCCGCCGCTCCAGCAGGTCGGCCGCCCCGAACCCGAGGCGTTCCAGCGCCCCCGGCCGGTACCCGCTCACGACCACGTCGGCCTCGGCCAGCAGCCCCTCGAAGACCGCCCGGTCCCCGGCCGCCGTCAGGTCGAGCCGCGCCGACCGCTTCCCGAAGCCGGTGTCCGCGTACGCGTCGTCCGCCTCCGGCAGCCCCGGCGGGTCGATCCGCAGGACGTCCGCGCCCAGCAGCCCGAGCGTCCGCGTCGCGACGGGCCCGGCGATGACCCGCGTCAGGTCCAGCACCCGCACCCCCGTGGCGGGTCGACCCGACGGGGCCGCGCCGAGCGTCCGCCCCCGCGCGCCGGCCGGCCGTACGCACTCCACCAGCGGCTGCGGTGCCCCGTACTCCCGCGTCACGGCGACGGCGAGTCCGCCCGCCCCGTACGCGAGTTCCTGCACGTCGACGGCCGTCCGCGCCGCCACCGCGGCGCGCAGCGCCTCCGGTGTCGCGGACGGCAGCCCCAGCGCACGCACCAACGCCGCCCGGTGGTGCGGGTAGTTGGCGTGCGTACGGACCCATCCATCGGCGGCCTGCCAGAAGCCCGACAGCGGGGCGAAGCTCACCGGCGCCCGGCCTTCCACGCGCAGGTGCCGTTCGCTGACGAAGGCCGTCGCGACCGCGCCCTCGTCCACCACGAGGGCGGGCGCGTCCCCCGACGCGCCCGCGCCCCGCACCGCGGCCAGCTCGCCCGCCGCCAGGGCGCAGACGCTCACAGTGGCTCGCGCCAGCTCCCGCACCGGCAGCGGTCCTCCTTCGAGGTCACCGGCTCCGGCGAAGCGGACTCGGCGGACGAGCTCCGGTGCTCCCCCGAGGGCCGCCCAGGCGGCCGCCGTCCCACTGTCCCGTTCGTCACCGATCCCCATGAACCCATCATTTCCCACCTTCCCGGCCAATGGCCCGATGCGGTTCCCGTGGGAATTCATGGTGGCGCCAGGCGTTCCCGTAGTCAGCGGCCGACCGGCAGGATGATCACGCATTGCGCAAACCAGCAGGGTGGACACATGTGCACGGACAGGGATACAACCGACGGGGGTGACCCCGCCGGGGCCGGTGGTGGCGAGATCTGCGCGGACGGCCTGCGGCACTACGCGGACCTCCTGCGGGGGCGGGATCCCGACGGCGACTGCCCTCCGTGCCTGCTCGACCTGGGGCTCGTCCGGCGGCTGCCCGACGGTTGCCTCGCCCCCGTCCCGCCCCGGCTCGCGGCCGACGCCCGCGTGGACCGCCTGGAACGGGCCATCGAGGAGAAGCGCAACGCCCTGGCGGCCGTCCGCACCTCGATCTCCCGCGCCCAGGAGGTCTATCGGGAGAGCTACGACCGCACGGACGCCCACCCGGTCCGCACGGTGCGGGGCCCGGCCACCATCACCGCCACCCTCGCCGCGGCCGTCCAGGCCTGCCAGGACGAACTGCTGACCGCCCAGCCGGGCGGCGGGCGCCCGCAGAAGACGCTCGACGAGGCGCTCCCCAGCGACCTCGCCGCGCTCGGCCGCGGCGTGCGCCAGCGCACCGTCTACGAGCACACCGTCCGCTCCCACCAGCCCACGCTGGCCTACGTGGAGCAGATCTCGCGGGCGGGCGGCGAGGTCCGCACCCTGGACGAGGTGTTCGACCGGCTGATCATCTGCGACCGCAGGATCGCCTTCGTCCCCGACCCCGGCGCCGAGCGCAGCCAGGTCGCCCTGGCCATCGAGCACCCCGGGGTCGTCCGCTACCTCGCCGGCATCTTCGACCACACCTGGCAGCGCGCCGCGCCGCTGCGGGACGCCCCCGCCGGGGGGCTGCCGGCCGAGCTCACCGACGACGTCCGCCGGACGATCCTGCGCCACATGGTCAACGGCCACACGGACGAGGCGATCGCCGCGCGGCTCGGCATGAGCCCGCGCAGCGTCTCCACCCACATGCGCTGGGCGGCCGAACTGTTCGGCAGCCGCAGCCGCGCGCAGCTCGCGTACCTCATCGCCCGAAGCGGCTTCCTCGACGAGCGGCCGTCAACGAGCCGCTGAGGAAGCCCCCTTCGCCCGGCCCGGACAGTGCGCACCTGATATGCGCCTCCTCGGTGGCGCAGCTGGAGGAGAACCTGGGCGCGGTGGACCTCGGCCTCACCGCGGAGCGGCGCGCCAGGCTCGACTCGGTGAACTGACCGCAGGCGAAGGGCCCGCCCGGTCGTGTGACCGGACGGGCCCTTCGTGTTCTCGTGTTCGACGCGGCTCCGTCAGGAGGTGAACCAGCCGTTCAGGTCGGCGATCACGTCGGCGGAACCGGTGTTGTTGTAGAAGGTCACCCGACCGTCTACGACGGGGACGACCACCAGGTTGGAGACCGTCCGTCCGGCCGTGAAGTTGAGGTTCGACACGTTGGGACGCGGCACCCCGTGCGGCTGGACGATCAGGTGGCCGTCCTGCGTGGGCGCCGTGACGGTGACGTTCAGGACCACCGCGGTCACCCCGGTCAGCGGTACGCCCTCGACGCCGGCGATCTGCAGGCTGACGACGCCGCCCTGGCCGACGGATCCGGCGCGGGCGCCGAGACCGTAGCGGGTGTCCAGCAGCCGCACCGGCGAACCGGCCGAGAACGTCGACCCGGTGGCCGAGTAGTAGCCGGTGACGTCCGCGATCAGGTCGACGGAGCCCGAGTTGTTGCGCAGGTCGACCTTGCCGTTGACGACGGGGACCGTCACCAGGTTCGGGACGACCTGCCCGGCGGTGAAGTTGAGGTTCGACACCCCGGGGGCCGCCTGCCCGTTCGGGTAGACGGTGACGTGGCCAGCCTCGGTCGGACCGACGGCGGTCACGTTCATGACGACGGCGGTCACCCCGCTCGCGGGGACGCCCTTCACGCCGGCCACCTGGAGCGTCACGACCCCGCCGGGGCCGACGCGCGCCTTGCCGGCCCCGGTGCCGTCACGCGTGTCCAGGAACCGGGTGGGCGTGATCGGCGTCAGCGCGGAACCGGTGGCCGCCTTGTCGGTGTAGTACCCGGTGACGTCCGCGATCAGGTCGACCGAACCGGCGTTGTTGCGCAGGTCCACCTTCCCGTTGACGACCGGGACGGTCACCAGGTTGGGCACGATCTGCCCGGCCGCGAAGTTGAGGTTCGACACCGCGGGCTTCGGCTGCCCGTTCGGGTAGACCATCACGTGGCCCGCCTCGGTCGGGTTGACGGCGGTCACGTTCATGACGACCGCGGTCACCCCGCTCGCGGGCACGCCCTTCACCCCGGCCACCTGGAGCGTCACGACCCCACCGGGACCGACCCGCGCCTTGCCGGCCCCGGTGCCGTCACGCGTGTCCAGGAACCGCGAGGGAGCGATCGGCACGAACCGGCTCTTCGAGAGCTCGGCCGCGGCCGTCACCGTGTACGCCTTCGGCAGGTAGCCCGCGGAGGGCACCCCGGGAGTGGGCACGTAGCCGTCGCGCGCGACGTCGTAGGTGCCCGGCGCCAGCCCGTTGGTGTCGACCAGCACGTCCAGCGCGGTGCCGTCCGCGTTCACGGACAGCACCTTCATGACCGGCCTCGGGTCGCCGCCCGTGTCACTGGGCACCAGGTGGAGCTTGGTGTCCAGGGTGAGCCCCGTACCGTGCACGACGGCGTGGGTCCGCGTGCCGGCGGCGCCCGTCGCCGGGCTGATGGACGAGGGCACGGCCCCCGGCTGCGGGAGGGCGCACTCGGAGTCGCACAGTCCCTGCATGCTGTACTCGACGGGCGTGGCGCTGCGGCCGGCGCTCATCAGGAGTACGGCCTGGCCGGCCTCGGCGTTCCCGAGGGTCAGGCACCGGGCGCCGAACACGCCCGCGAACTGGGTGCACTGGAACTCGACGCCGGTGCTCGTCCACTGGGCCGCACCGTGCAGGTTCAGGGACGGGTGCGCGCTGCTGGTCGTGCTGCTGTTCCCGGCGACCTTGAAGGCCTGATTGGGCTTCACGTCGACCACGGCGCAGTAGCCCGCCGAGGACTCGGAGAGCACTCCGCTGCGCGCCGGGAAGCCGTTGACGGTGATGGGGTTGGCCGTGCACTCCGGCGCCCATCCGGCGGCCGTGCCGACCTTCCAGGTGTCCACGTTGGTGTGGATCGGCTTGTCCTGGTAGCCGGAGGCGAGCACGATCACGACGTACGACGTCGACCCGGTGACCCGGCAGGACAGGCCCCACTGGCGGCAGGCGGGCTTCCCGTTGGAGTCGACCGCCGTCAGCAGCGTCGACGGTGCGTACCGCGGGTCCTCGAGGGTCCGCGAACTCAGCCAGAACTTGTCCGTGGCGGCGCCGGTGACCCGGACGCAGCGGGCGTCCAGGGCCGACGTCAGGTCGAAGGAGGTCGACTGGCCGGTGACCGTCGTCGAGGCGGGCGCGGTGCACTTCGCGGTCGGCGAGATGTCACGCCGGACCACCTTGTAGGTGTCCGTTCCCCAGCCGGTGAAGACGACCATGGCGGTGTACGGCACACCGGCGCCGAGAGCGCAGGTGGTGGTCGAGCCTCCGATGGTCGAGCACACCACGGTGCCCGAGGAGTCGACCACCTGGATCGTGCCGTTCACCTTGTTCTGCTCGTTGGTGTAGTCGAGCATCTCGGCGGTGGCGTGCTTGTCGGCCGGCAGGCTCAGGCACTGCTGCCGGGCCTCCCCGCCGAGCGGGACCTCGGCACCCCAGGACCCGTCGAACCCGGTCTGGGGCCACGCGGCGCAGCCCGCGGCCTCGCCGGTCCGGTGGATGACCAGCCGGAACGCCTGGGACGGCGGGCCGCTCAGGACCGCGCGGAAGGGGGCGGTCCCGGTCAGCTTGCAGACGTAGTACGCGTAGCCGTCCTCCGCGCACTGCGGGGCACCGGCGGCGTCGTAGACCGTGACGGCCGCGCCGGCGCCCTCGGCGGGGGGCCGGTTGAGCAGGTAGAGACCGTTGCCGGTCGCCGTCGGCAGGGTCAGGCAGAGCTGCTGCCCGGGCCCGCCGAAGGTGCCGGTGGCCGGACCGGCCACCAGGCCGTTGTCGTGCGTCGCGGTGCAGCCGCGGGTCTCCTTGGCGGAGTGGAAGGCCATCCCGAACGCGCCGGCGTCGGTGCTCCGGGGGTCGACGGCCCAGGTGTGGACGCCGGTGGGCAGCTCGCAGGCGCCCTGCCCGCAGGCGGTGATCGCGGCGCCCTGGGCGTCGAACAGCGCGCCGTACGGGACGCTTCCGGAGGAGACCGGGGCGAACGTGTGGTGCGCGGCCTGCGCCACCCGCAGGGTGCGGCAGCGGGCCGTGGAGCTCAGGTCCGGGGCGGCCCCGAACGCCTGCGGTTCCACCACCGCGCAGCCCTCGGGCTGGGAGAGCCGGGCCACGGTGAGGTCGTAGTTCTCGGCGGTGCCGGAGCCCTGGAGCACCGACATCCGGTACGGCGCGGTACCGGTGAGCTTGCAGTCGAGCGTCTCGCCGCGGTGGCTGTCCGTGCTGCAGACCATCTTGCCGGTGGCGTCGTAGACGTCCTGGCCCACCCGGTACGTGGACGCGTAGCTGCGCAGGACGTCGTTCGCGGCCAGGTCCAGCGTGTAGCAGTCGCCCGCCGAACCGGCGGCCGGCGAGCCGTGGAACACGGTCGGGGCGCCGAGCCTGCGGTCGGCGGCGCCGACCGCCCTGCAGGCGGTGGAGGAGAGCAGCGGGACGTACGACACGGAGATGGCGTTCGGCGCCCCGTAGGAGTCCGTGACCTCCAGCTTGTACGTGCCGGCCGTGCCGGTGGGGCAGCGCAGTGCCCCGCCGGCGCTGCCGGAACCGAGGACGTTCTCACAGGTGACCGTGGTGCCGTCCGGGGCCACCAGCTTGTGGTTGGCCCAGCTTTGGGTGACGACCTGGTAGAGGACGACGTCCTTCTGCTGCGGCAGTGCGAGCGAGAAGGAGGCGGTCTTGTGCGGGTCGACGGTGCAGGTGACGGTCGTGTGCGGCGCGAGGGCCGGAGGGCAGGTCTCGGCGGCGTCGCTCTTGCCGAGCGCCCGCACGGCGGCCTCGTGGTCGGCCTTCGGGTCCGCCTTCGGCGGGGCCTTGGGCCCGGCCGGCGCGGCGGGCTCCGCCTGCGCCGGGGCGGTGGCCCCGGGCGGCGCCGCCGCCGCGAGGGCGGATCCGGTCTGGCCGGCGAAAGCGGTCAGGACGGCGAGCAGCAACGCCCCGGAGGCGACACCCGCGCGGGCCCCTCTCCCCCGTCCGTCCCCCGGTCTTCTGCCGATCGGCAGCAAGTTCATGAACCCCCCAGTGAAAACAGACCCGACCCCGGTGACCATCACGGGAGTTGCGGGCAGGCGGAGCCTATCGGCCGGGGGGTGAGGAGACGCACGGGGTTTACCGGCCGGTACGGTCCCGGCGGGAAGGCCCCGAAAAGCACGGGAAGCACGGGAAGCACGGTCAGCACGGGAAGTACCGGGAAAGCAGAAGATCCCGCCCGATCTTGCGATCGGACGGGATCTTCATCGTCTGTGGACCTGTGGGGATTTGAACCCCAGACCCCCTCGATGCGAACGAGGTGCGCTACCAGACTGCGCCACAGGCCCTTGCGACGTGTGAAACATTAGCATCCCCGCGCGGCTGCTCCAAAACGCGTTTCCCGGGGCGTCCGCGCAGGTCACCCCTCACTCGTTGGCGGCGCGCGGGCGGTCGTCGCTCTCGTACTGGTCGAACAGCGGGGTGCGGGCGCCTGCCTGGCCGCGGGGGCGCGGGGTGGTCTGCGGCTTCGCGTCCGGCTTGGGGGCCGCGGGCTGGGCGCGCAGGCGGGGTTCCGTCGGCTCGGCCGTGCTGGAGCGGGTCGCGCTCCAGGCGTCGGGGGCCGCCGGGCCGGTGGCGCGGGGGGCGACCGGGGCCGTCACGTACGTCGGCAGCGGGACCGGGACCGGCTCCCAGCTGTCACCGCGGGCGGGGCCGCGTTCGCGTTCGCGCTGCTGGTCCACCCACTCGGCGTGGTCGGTCTGCTCGACGAGCGCGCGCCGCCCGGCCTCCTGCGGGGAGACCGGTGGCGCAGGGTCCGGTTCGGCGCCCGCGGGGGCGGGGTCCCCGGAGTCGCGGCGCCGCGGCCGGTTCTCGCGCAGCTGCCGCGCGGCGGCCTCGGCGCGCCGCCGGTCCATCGTGAACTCGTAGCGCCGCCGCTCCTGTACCCGCAGGTGCACGATGTACGCGCTCAGCAGCAGGGCGGGCACGGCCGGGGCCCACAGGAAGCGCAGACCGCCCACGGCCGCGACGACCGCGCCGAGGGTGAAGACCAGGAAGAGGAGCGCGGTGGTGCGCCGGCGGCGGGCGAGGACCTGGAGGCGCTGTTCGCGCCGGGCCCGCTCCGCGCGCTGCTCCCGCTCGGCGGCGGCCGGTCTCGGCTCCGCCCTGGTCGGGGGCACGCCGACGGCCCGGGCGTCGGCGTCGACGGAATTCACCTTCTCCGTCGCGGCGTCCGGGTCCGCGTGGGGCTGGGGCCCCGCCTCCTCGTCACCGCGCTCACGCAGCCCCTTGGCGTAACGGCGCTCCATTCCCGCCCGGCCGGAAAGCAGCCGAATGGCGGTGGAGAAGCGTTCCGTCGGACGGGCCTCGTTCAGCTCGTCCTGCCTCCGGAGCCACATGGGCACCAAGTAGGCGGCCCAGGCCCCGACAATGACTGCGTAGATGAGGCCGCTGCTGCTCACACCTCACACCGTAGAGGGGCGCGGGCGGGGGGATCGGCCAATTGGGCCGGTGTGTCGCGCGATCTCGCTGATATCACGGACTTTTTTTGTGATTCTTCGGATCAGGTTATGGGCGAATCGGTCCCCGGCCCCTTGCCGCACCAGTAATTCGAACGGGTATTCGGTTATCTATTTCGGCGGTGTCTTCGTGTGCCGGGTCCGGTGCCAGCGGCGCAGCAGCCCATCCGGCACCTCCTCCGCCGTGACCGCGTACACGAGGTGGTCGCGCCAGGCCCCGTCGATGTGCAGGTACCGCGGACGCAGTCCCTCCTCGCGCAGGCCCAGCTTCTCCACGACCCGCCGGCTCGGCCCGTTCTCGGGACGGATGCACACCTCGATCCGGTGCAGGCCGACCTTCCCGAAGCAGTGGTCCACCGCCAGCGCGACCGCCGTGGGCATCACGCCGCGGCCGGCGACCTCGCGGTCCACCCAGTAGCCGACGTGCGCCGCGCACATCGAGCCCCAGGTGATCCCGGCGACCGTCAGCTGGCCCACCAGGCGGCCCTGGTACTCGATGACGAAGGGCAGCATCCGGCCCGCGTTCGCCTCCGCCCGCAGGTGGCGGACCATCTGGCGGTACGTGGGCCGCTGCACCACCGGCCCCCACGGCGCGGGCGGCGGGATCGTCGCCTCCCACGGCCGGAGCCAGTCGCGGTTGCGCCGGTTGACCTCGCGCCAGGCCTTCTGGTCCCGCAGTCTTATCGGCCGGAGGGTCACGTCGCCGTCCGTCAGCACGACCGGCCAGGTGGGGCCGTTCAGCTCTCGCTCCCGGGGGGTCCCGCCGGTCTGGGGTGATCGCCGCCGCGGATCTGGTCCACGGCGTGCGGAAGGATGCGGGAGAGGACGGCGAGGCCGTCGCGCACCCCGCCCGTCGAACCGGGCAGGTTGACGATGAGGGTGTGCCCCGCGACTCCCGCGAGGCCCCGGGACAGGGCCGCGGTCGGCACCTGCGCCAGGCCTTCGGCGCGGATGGCCTGCGGGATCCCCGGGATCTCGTAGTCCAGCACGCGCGCGGTGGCGTCAGGGGTGCGGTCCGTGGGCGAGATCCCGGTCCCGCCGGTGGTCAGGATGACGTCGTAGCCGCCGGCCACGCCCTCGCGCAGCGCCTGCTCCACGGGATCGCCGTCCGGGACGACCCGCGGCCCGTCCACCGTGAAACCGAGCTCCTCCAGCGCCCGCGCCAGCAGCGGGCCGCCCTTGTCGGCGTACACGCCCTGCGAGGCGCGGTTGGAGGCCGTGACGACGAGCGCCCGGCCGCGGGCTGCGGGGGCGGTGGCGGGGTCGGTGGCGGGCACGGCTTCCTGGGTCCCGGGGACGTGGCCCACGTGGCTGTGGACCTCACCGCCGCGCGGGGCGTTCACGAGCGCGCCCAGTCGCCGGACTTGCCGCCGGTCTTCTCCTCCACCCGGACGTCCGTGATGACCGCGCCCTTGTCGACCGCCTTCACCATGTCGATCACGGTGAGGCCGGCGACCGCGACGGCGGTCAGCGCCTCCATCTCGACGCCCGTACGGTCGGTCGTCTTCACGGTGGCGAGGATCTCGACGGCGTCGTCGGCGACCTTGAGGTCGACCTTCACGCCGGAGACCGCCAGCGGGTGGCAGAGCGGGATCAGGTCGGGGGTCTTCTTCGCCCCCATGATCCCGGCGATCCGCGCGGTGGCGAGGGCATCGCCCTTGGGGACGCCCTCGCCGCGCAGCAGCTCGATCACCCGGGGGGAGACCAGAACCCGTCCACTGGCCCGGGCCGTCCGGGTGGTGACGTCCTTCTCGGAGACGTCGACCATCCGGGCCGCGCCGGCCTCGTCGATGTGGGTCAGCCTGCTCTGCGTACTCATAACTCTGCGCGTCGCTTCCGTCCGGGCCCCGAGGGGCCTGTGTGGTGCAACACGCTACCCGCACCGGCCGCACTTCAGCCGAGCAGGACCACTTCCAGCTCGGTCCCGGGCTCCACCGAGGTGACGTCCTCCGGTACGACGATCAGCGAGTCGGCGTGCGCCAGCGCGGCGATCAGGTGGGAGCCCGATCCGCCGACCGGGCTGACCGTGCCGCTCTGCGCGTCGTACTTGCCGCGCAGGAACTGGCGGCGGCCGGCCGGGGAGCCGAGCGCCTTGTCGGCCGTCAGCACCGCCCGGACGCTCGGCCGCCGGACCTCGGACTCCGGCAGGCCCATCAGCGTGCGGATCGCGGGGCGCACGAACAGCTCGAAAGAGACGTACGAGGACACCGGGTTGCCGGGCAGGGCCAGCAGCGGGGTGTGGTCCGGGCCGATCGTGCCGAAGCCCTGCGGCTTGCCGGGCTGCATGGCCAGCTTGCGGAAGTCGATCCCGCCGCCGTCCACGTCCCCGGAGGCCTCGTCGCCCGAGCCGACGCAGGACAGCGCCTCCTTGACGACGTCGTACGCGCCGACGCTGACCCCGCCCGTGGTGACCAGCAGGTCGGCACGGATCAGCTGGTCCTCGATGGTGGCGCGCAGGGTGTCGGCGTCGTCCGCGACGGCGCCGACGCGGTACGCGATGGCTCCGGCGTCCCGGGCGGCGGCGGCGAGCGCGAAGCTGTTGGAGTCGTAGATCGTGCCCGAGGTGAGCGCCTCGCCGGGCTGGACGAGCTCGCTGCCGGTGGACAGGACGACGACGCGGGGCCGGGGCCGGACCCGTACGGTGCCGCGCCCGATGGCGGCCAGCAGGGCGATCTGCGGCGGCCCGAGGACGGTCCCGGCGGCCAGCGCCAGGTCACCGGCCTGTACGTCGCTGCCGCGCGCGCGGACGTGTGCCCGCGCCTCGGCGGCGCGGTGCACCCGCACCTCGCCGCCGGCCTGCTCGGGGGCCGCGCTGGCCGGGGTCATCCCGGCGGCCGCCCCGCCGCCCGTGCCGCCGTCGGTCCACTCCACCGGTACGACGGCTTCCGCACCGGGCGGCAGCGGGGCGCCGGTCATGATCCGGGCGGCCTCGCCGGGGCCCACGGTGGGCAGCTCACCGCTGCCCGCCGCGACGTCCCCGACGACCGTCAGCACCGCGGGGAACTCCTCGCTCGCACCCTGGACGTCGGCCGTGCGGACGGCGTAGCCGTCCATGGAGCTGTTGTCGAAGGGCGGGAGGGCGACGGGCACGGTGACGTCCTCGACGAGGACACAGCCCTGGGCGTCCAGCAGCTGGAGCTCGATGGGCTCCAGCGGCCGGACGGCCGCGAGGACGTCCGCGAGGTGCTCGTCCACGGACCACAGACGGTGGCCGCCCGCCGGTCCTGGATGCTGCGGTGCGGAACTGCTCAAGGTGCTACATCTCCTCCGTGACGTAACGGTGAAGCCAGGTGCGGAACTCGGGGCCGAGGTCGTCGCGCTCGCACGCGAGGCGGACGATGGCCCGCAGGTAGTCGCCGCGGTCCCCGGTGTCGTAGCGACGGCCCCGGAAGACCACGCCGTGCACCGGGCCGCCGACGCTCTCGTCGGCGGCAAGCTTCTGCAGGGCGTCGGTGAGCTGGATCTCCCCGCCGCGGCCCGGCTCGGTCTCCCGCAGTATGTCGAAGATCGCGGGGTTGAGGACGTAGCGTCCGATGACCGCGAAGTTGCTGGGCGCGTCCTCGGGCTCCGGCTTCTCGACGAGGCCGGTGATGCGGACCACGTCCTGCTCGTCGGTGGCCTCGACGGCGGCGCAGCCGTAGAGGTGGACGCTGGCCGGGTCGACCTCCATGAGCGCGATGACGGTGCCGCCGGTGCGGGCGTGGATGTCGGCCATCTGACGCAGCAGCGGGTCGCGCGGGTCGATGAGGTCGTCACCGAGCAGGACGGCGAAGGGCTCGCGGCCGACGTGCGGCTCGGCGCAGAGCACGGCGTGGCCGAGGCCCCGGGGGTCGCCCTGGCGGACGTAGTGCATGGTCGCGAGGTCGCTGGATTCCTGGACCTTCTTCAGGCGGTCGTCGTCGCCCTTGGCGATGAGAGCCGACTCCAGCTCGTAGTTCCGGTCGAAGTGGTCTTCCAGGGCACGCTTGTTACGCCCAGTGATCATGAGGACATCGTCGAGCCCGGCCGCGACGGCCTCCTCCACCACGTACTGGATGGCCGGCTTGTCCACGACCGGGAGCATTTCCTTCGGGGTCGCCTTGGTCGCCGGAAGGAAGCGGGTGCCGAGGCCAGCGGCCGGAATCACGGCCTTCTTGATCACGGGGTGCAACATAGTCATGCCCCGAACGATAGTGGGTCCTGTCGAACGTCAGACGAGATCGCAGCAGGTAGATCCACGTATGACCCGATTCGCAAGGATATTTGATTTCCTCGTGACCGAGAACCCGCCCACCGCGTCCGCGAAGGCCCGGCTGCGCCGCGAACTCCTCGCCGCCCGCCGCGCCTTGTCGCCCGAAACCTGCCGCACGGCCGCCGCGCAGCTCGCCGTCACGGCCCTCGAACTGCCCGAACTGGCCGATGCGCGGACGGTGGCGGCGTACGTCTCCGTGGGCACCGAACCCGGCACCCGGGCACTCCTCGACGCCCTGCGCGCGGCCGGCAAGCGCGTGCTGCTGCCCCTGCTGCTGCCCGACAACGACCTCGACTGGGCGGCGTACGAAGGCCCGCCCAGCCTCGCCGAGGCCGCCCACCCCGGGAAGATGCGCCTGCTGGAGCCCACCGGGCCGGCGCTGGGACCCGACGCGGTGACCGGGGCCGACGCCGTGCTGCTGCCCGGCCTCGCCGTCGACGGGCGCGGCATGCGGCTCGGCCGCGGCGGAGGCTCGTACGACCGCGTGCTGGAGCGGCTGGAGCGCGCCGGGGCGCGTCCCGCGCTGGTGGTGCTCCTCTACGACGACGAGGTGGTCGCGCGGGTCCCGGAGGAACCGCACGACCACCCCGTGCGAGCGGTGGCGACCCCGTCGGGGGTGCGCCGATTCAGCTCATGAACCGGCCGGCTTGAGGGTCAGGGTGTCGACCGTGGCCTTCTCGACGGCGTCCTTGCCGAAGGGCCACTCCAGCAGCTCTCCCTTGGCCCACAGCGTCGTCTGGTCCGTGTAGTGGGAGCTGTACGCGTGCCCCGAGGCGCCCGTCAGGTTGATCCAGCGGGACTTGTCGAGGTCGTTGAGGTTCACGACCATCCGCATCGACGGCACCCACGTGACCCCGTACCCGCTGGAGGCGTTCCAGCCGGTGGCGTTGACGGTGGCCTCGCCGCCGCCCAGGTTCCACGGGCCGCGGTTGAGGAGCCACTGCATGAAGCCGGGGCCCTCGGTGCCGATCGTCTGGTTCTTCAGGTTCAGCTGGTGCAGCCGGCCCCAGCTCCAGGTGGACTGGTCCTTGCCGAGCTTGGCGGTGAGCTCCCAGCGGGCGTCCTTCATGGCCCGGGCGAAGAGCTCGTCGCGGGTGGTGGTCGCGGGCTGGGTGAGCGTCCTGGGCGAGCTCCACCACTGCGACTTCTCGTCCTTGACCAGCCGGCGGACCACCTCGAACCAGCGGTCACCGCCGTCCGGCTGCGCCGAGTCGGGGCCGCGGGTGCCGCATTCGCGGACGGTCTTGGCGAGGTCGTCGGCGGGGCCGGTGCCGTTGCCGAGGACGTTCATGCAGCTGCCCTCGATCCGCAGCTCCTTGGGCATCTTGTCGCCGAAGGACAGCTTGAGGATGTTGCGCCAGACCGCGTTGAAGTAGGCCGCGGCCGCCGAGTCGGACTCCTGGGTGTAGTTCCAGCCGTCCAGCAGCTTCTGCGCGGCGCGCACGCCCGGGTCGGAGACCTGGATCTTCGCCAGCATCGGGGTCAGCAGCGCGGCGATCTCACTGCTGTTGTCCATCTGCATGGTGCGCATGTCGTCGGTCGAGATCTTCCCGCCGTCCTTGATCTTCGCCTCGATGAGGTCGTTGATCCGCTGGCTGCGGGCGCCGTAGCCCCAGTCGGTGGTCAGCAGGTACGGGTACTTGCCCGCGCCGGTCCCGCTCTCCACGACGGCCTGGTTGGCGGTGACGATGTAGCCGCGCGACGGGTTGGAGTCGAAGGGCATCTCGCCCTGCGGGATGTAGCCGGCGTTGCCGTCCTTGCCGCCCTTCCAGGCGTACTTGGAGTCCCAGCCGGGGGCGGGCATCCGGCCGTCGCCCTGGTTGCGCACCGGGATGCGGCCCGGGGCCTGGTAGCCGATGTTGCCGGTGAGGCCCTTGTTGTCGGCGTAGATCAGGTTCTGGGAGGGCACGTCGAAGTCGGCGGCCGCCTTGCGGAAGTCGTCGAAGTTCTTGGCCCGGTCCAGCTTGAAGACCGCGTCCATGGTCTTGCCCGGGTCCAGCGCCGTCCAGCGCAGGGCGACGGCGTAACCGTCGCCGCGGTCGGGGGCGGAGCTGGCGACGGGGGCCCGGGTGCCGACCGTGGCGAGTTCCTCGCTGCGGTCGGAGACGAGCGGGCCGTTGTTGGTGGTGCGGACGGTGATCTTCTTGCTGTCGCCGCCCGCGACCTTGATGACCTCTTCGCGGGTGGCGAAGGGGAGCACCCTGCCGTCGTAGACGTAGCCCTCGGGCTTGACCTGCTCCAGGAAGAGGTCGGTGACGTCGGCGCCGAGGTTGGTCATGCCCCAGGCGATGTCGGCGTTGTGGCCGATCACCACGCCCGGCATGCCGGAGAAGGTGTAGCCGGCCACGTCGTACTGGCACTGGGCCGAGACGGTGCGGCAGTGCAGGCCCATCTGGTACCAGACCGAGGGCAGCTGCGGGGACAGGTGCGGGTCGTTGGCGAGCAGCGGCTTGCCGGTGGTCGTGTACTTGCCGGAGACGACCCAGGAGTTCGAGCCGATGCCGCTGCCGTTGGGGCCGAGGATCGCGGGGACCTTGTCCAGGGTGGCGGCGAGGGCCGTCAGCTGGTCGCGCAGGCCCACGGTCGCGCCCTGGGCGGTGACGTTGTCGGCGAGGCCGGTTCCCGCGGCCGTTCCGGTGCCGGTCCCCGTGGAGGCCTGGGAGCCCAGGGCGGCGCCGCTGCCCGAGCCGGAGCCGTTGGAGCCGGAGCCCGAGCCGGAGCCCGTCGAGCCGGAGCCCTGGGGCGCGTACTTGCCGCCCTCGACCTTGCCGCCGTCGACGATCGGCTTGTTGCGGTCGAAGGGGTACGGCGGGTAGAGCTCGTCGATCTGCGCCTGCGAGAGCTTGCTCGCCATCAGCGCGCGGTCGATCTCGTCCTGCATGTTGCCGCGCAGGTCCCAGGCCATCGCCTTGAGCCAGGCCACCGAGTCCACCGGCGACCACTGCTCGGGCTGGTAGTCGTCGCTCAGCTTGAGGGCCGCGTGCTCGACGGAGAGGTCCTTGCCGGACTTCCCCTTCAGGTACGCGTTGACCCCGTCGGCGTAGGCCTGCAGATACTTCTTGGTCTCGGGCGACAGCTTGTTCTCGAACTCGGCCTGGGCGACCTGGCGCCAGCCGAGCGTGCGCAGGAAGGCGTCGGTCTCGACCTGGCCGGAGCCGAACATCTCCGAGAGCCGCCCGGAGGTCATGTGGCGGCGTACGTCCATCTCCCAGAACCGGTCCTGCGCGTGCACGAAGCCCTGCGCGCGGAAGAGGTCGTCGTCGTTGTCGGCGTAGAGCTGCGGAATGCCGTTGGCGTCGCGCTTGACGTCGACGGTCCCGGTCAGGCCGGGCACCTTGAGGGAGCCGGTGGTCTGGGGGAAGGAGGCGCGCACGCTGTCCACGCCCCAGTACGCCCCGTAGCCGAGGCCCGCGAAGAGCGCCAGGACCAGTACGAGCACGATCAGACGGGCGCGTCGTCCCTTCTTCTTGGCGGGAGGAGCGGTTTCGTTGGCGGGCATCGCTGTCCTTAGAGGGGCAGGGTGGTCCTGGGAGTGCTGGGAGCAACCATAGGCGCAGGACCGCCTTCGTTGATCCTCCAGGGGTAGAGGTCCGAACGACAGGGGCGAACAGGCGTTTCACAATGTGGTTATCGCGTAAAGGGCGCGTCAAAGATTAGGTAAGGTAACGAACTACTTGCCGAACTTGTCGCCGGGAGGATCGATCCGCCGGGCGCATTGAGGAGGGCCGCCCGCTGACTGTCCACACGCTCAATGAGCTTCTGCTGGTCTGCTCGCTCGTACTGCTCGTCGCCGTCGCGGCGGTGCGGGTCTCTTCGCGCAGCGGCCTGCCCAGCCTGCTCATCTACCTCGGCATAGGCGTCGCGATAGGCCAGGACGGCATAGGCAACGTCGTGTTCGACAATGCCGAGCTGACCCAGGTGATCGGCTACGCCGCACTCGTGGTGATCCTCGCCGAGGGCGGTCTGGGCACGAAATGGAAAGAGATCAAGCCGGCCCTGCCGGCGGCGATCATGCTGTCCCTGGTGGGCGTCGCGATCAGCGTGGGCGTGACGGCGGCTGGAGCGCACTACCTGGTCGGACTGGACTGGCGCCAAGCCCTCCTGATCGGCGCGGTCGTCTCCTCGACCGACGCGGCGGCCGTCTTCTCGGTGCTGCGGAAGGTCCCGCTGCCCTCCCGGATCACCGGTGTCCTGGAGGCCGAGTCCGGCTTCAACGACGCACCCGTCGTCATCCTGGTGGTGGCCTTCGCCACCGTCGGCCCGGTGGACGACTGGTACGTCCTGCTCGGCAAGATCGCGCTGGAGCTGGCGATCGGCGTCGCGATCGGCCTGACCGTGGGCTTCCTGGGCGCGTACGGCCTGCGGCACGTGGCACTGCCCGCCTCCGGCCTCTACCCGATCGCCGTCATGGCCATCGCCATCACGGCGTACGCGGCCGGCGCGATCGCGCACGGCTCCGGCTTCCTCGCCGTGTACCTGGCCGCGATGGTGCTCGGCAACGCGAAGCTCCCGCACTGGCCGGCCACCCGGGGGTTCGCGGACGGGCTCGGCTGGATCGCCCAGATCGGCATGTTCGTGCTGCTGGGCCTGCTGGTCACCCCGCACGAGCTGGTCCACGACTTCTGGCCCGCCGTGGTCATCGGGCTGGTGCTCACGATGGTGGCGCGGCCCCTGGAGGTCTTCATCAGCCTGCTGCCCTTCCGGATCCCGTGGCAGGAGCAGGCCCTGATGTCGTGGGCGGGCCTGCGCGGCGCCGTGCCCATCATCCTGGCGACCATCCCGATGGTGTCCGGGATCGAGGGCAGCGACCGCGTCTTCAACATCGTCTTCGTGCTGGTCGTCGTCTACACCCTGGTGCAGGGGCCGACCCTGCCCTGGCTGGCGCGCAAGCTGAACCTCGGCAAGGGCGAGGAGACCGCCTCCGACCTCGGCATCGAGTCGGCGCCGCTGGAGAAGCTGCGCGGACACCTGCTCTCCTTCGAGATCCCGCCCGCCTCGCGGATGCACGGCGTGGAGGTGAGCGAGCTGCGGCTGCCGCCGGGGGCCTCGGTCACGCTGGTGGTCCGGGACGCGAAGAGCTTCGTACCGCTGCCCTCGACCGTGCTGCGGCGCGGGGACGAGCTGCTGGTGGTGGCGACGGATCCGGTGCGGGACGCGGCCGAGGCGCGGCTGCGGGCGGTGGCGCGCGGCGGCAAGCTGGCGGGGTGGCTGGGCACGGGGAACGGGACCGGATCGCGTTAGAGCGACGTTCTATTCGCTGTTTTCACTGCGATCCGTCCCGTTTCACCCCTGTTCGCAAGCCCCTCACGTGCGAAGCTCCCGTTAATCGCAGGTGAAGACACAGGTTGTCGGCGCAATCACAGGGCGTGGTAGTGACATCGCCTGTACGATGAAGGCACAACAGATCGAACCAACTCTGCCTGACGCAGAGCTGGCGCGACCGCAAAGCGGCCGTGGCACCCTCCCGCAGTGGGCGCCCAGGTATCACTCGGTTCTGCGCAAGAGGACAGCTCTCGGGGCTCCCACATGTACGGGTGCGGCCGCTCACAAGGCGAAGCACCGTCCGCAGACGGGGACGCTCTACCAGGCAGCGGAAAGGCAAGGCCGTGACATCCGCGGTCACGACCGAAAACTCCGCCCGCCCCGGCTACGGACAGCTCCTGCGCACGCCCGGTGCCCTCGGCTTCGTACTCCCCGGCTTCGCAGCTCGCCTCCCCTTCGGCATGCTGACCATCGGCATCCTGCTGCTGGTCCAGCACACCACCGGCTCCTACGGCAGCGCCGGCATCGTCGCCGCCGTCACCGGCGTCTCGATGGCCCTCTCCGCCCCCCTGATGGGCATCTTCACCGACCGCCTCGGCCAGAGCGCCGTCCTGCTCCCCGTGGTGCTCACGCACGCCGCCGCCGTCAGCGGCCTGGCCGCGCTCGCCCTCTTGGGTGCTCCGGTCTGGGCACTGGCCCTCGCCGCCGTCCCCACCGGCGCCTCGGTGCCGCAGGTCGGCCCGATGGTCCGGGCCCGCTGGGCCGCCAAGCTGGAGGGCTCGCCGCTGCTGTCCACGGCCGCCGCCTTCGAGTCCGTCACCGACGAGTTCACCTTCGTCGTCGGCCCGGTCCTGGCGACCGCCCTGTGCACCGGCGTCCACCCGGCGGCCGGCCTGATCACCGAGGCCACGCTGACGCTGCTCGGCGGCCTGCTCTTCGCGGCCCGTCGCGCCACCCAGCCCAAGCCGCACGCACCGTCGGCCACCGGTGAGAAGCGCGCCTTCGCGCTGTCCTTCCCGGGTCTGCGCGTCCTGATCTTCGCCTTCCTCGGGATCGGCGCCGTCTTCGGCGGCATGCAGGTCTCGCTCGCCGCCTTCTCCAACGAGATCGGCAACCCCGGGGCCAACGGCCTGCTCTACGGCGTCTTCGCGGCCGGCAACATGATCGCCGGCATCGCCATGGGCGCCATCGCCTGGAAGATCGGCCCGCGTCGCCGGCTGATCCTGGGCTACATCGGTCTCACCGCCGCCGCGTCCGTCCTGTGGGCCGCCCACTCGGTGATCCTGCTGGGCGCCCTCGGTCTGGTCGTGGGCCTGTTCATCGCCCCGGCGCTGATCACCGGCTACACGATGGTCGAGCAGCTGGTCCCCGCCAACGCCCGGACCGAGGCCTTCACCTGGCTGACCGGGTCGATCGCCTTCGGCCAGGCCATCGCGGTCACGCTCGCCGGCCGCCTGACGGACGCGCACGGCTCCTCGTACGGCTTCCTGGTCCCCATGGCCGCCACCGCGCTCGCGCTGACCACCCTGCTGGCACTGCGCGGGAAGCTGGCCCCGAAGGCCCCGAGCCGGATCGTGAGCTCGTCCGGGCCGGCGGCCGCGCCCGCTGCTCCGGCTGCTGCTCAGGCCGCCGCTCCGGCTGCTGCTCAGGCCGCTGCCGCGGGGTCGAGCGCTTCCGCGCCGGCCGCCCGTGACCGGGTGAACGAGCGTGGGATCGGTCACCGCGTGCCGGTGACGGTGGACTGATCCGCCGGAATACGTCACCATGGAGCGTCGTTAGCACTCATTGAGTGAGAGTGCCAGGAGGAAATTCGTGCCGACCTACCAGTACCAGTGCACCGAGTGCGGTGAGGGCCTTGAGGCCGTGCAGAAGTTCACCGATGACGCGCTGACCGTGTGCCCGAACTGCGACGGACGCCTGAAGAAGGTGTTCTCCGCGGTCGGCATCGTCTTCAAGGGCTCCGGTTTCTACCGGAACGACAGCCGCGGCGCCTCGTCGAGCAGCACCCCTGCCTCGAAGCCGGCCGCGAGCTCGTCGTCGTCCACGACGTCGACCGCCGCCGCTTCGTCGTCCTCGTCGTCCTCGAGCAGCAGCTCCACGTCGGCCGCCTGATCGCTTCGTCCGAGGCCCCGCCCGCCCTGACCGGGCAGCGGGGCCTTCGGCATGCCCGGTTAGGGTGGGCCGCATGGTGAACGCAGAGATCGGTGTCATCGGCGGTTCGGGCTTCTACTCCTTCCTGGAGGACGTGACCGAGGTCCAGGTGGAGACCCCGTACGGGCCTCCGAGCGACTCGCTGTACGTGGGTGAGCTGGCCGGCCGCCAGGTGGCCTTCCTCCCCCGGCACGGACGCAGCCACACCGTCCCACCGCACAAGATCAACTACCGGGCCAACCTGTGGGCCCTGCGCTCGGTCGGCGTCCGCCAGGTGCTGGGCCCGTGTGCGGTCGGCGGCCTGCGGGCCGAGTACGGACCTGGCACGCTGCTCGTTCCCGACCAGCTGGTCGACCGTACGAAGTCCCGCGCGCAGACCTTCTTCGACGGGGAGCCGCTCCCCGACGGTTCCGTTCCCAACGTCGTGCACACCACCTTCGCCGACCCGTACTGCCCGGTGGGCCGGTCCGTGGCGATCGCGGCGGCCCGAGGCCGGGACTGGGAGCCGGTGGACGGCGGAACCATGGTCGTCATAGAGGGGCCGCGCTTCTCCACGCGGGCGGAGTCGCGGTGGCACGCCGCCGCGGGCTGGGCGGTCGTCGGGATGACCGGGCACCCGGAGGCGGTCCTCGCGCGCGAGCTGGGGCTCTGCTACACCTCGATGGCGCTGGTCACGGACCTGGACGCGGGCGCCGAGACGGGAGAGGGCGTCTCCCACACCGAGGTCCTGAAGGTGTTCGGCGAGAACGTCGGCCGACTGCGCGAGGTCCTCTTCGACGCGGTGGCGGCCCTGCCGGAGACGGAGTCCCGCTCCTGCCTGTGCACGCACGCGCACGACGGCTGGGACCTGGGCATCGAGCTGCCGTGACCGTCTGCCGCGGGCAGCGCGGCGTCGGTGTCGGTGTCGGTGTCGGTGTCGGTGTCGGTGTCGGTGTCGGTGTCGGTGTCGGTGTCGGCGTCATTGTCGGTGACGCGCTCTAGCCTGCCCGCATGGGCAATTGGGGCGGGACGGCCGTGGCGCACGCCACGGTGGCGGAGCTGCGGGAGTTCGCGGCGGGGACCGGGTTCACGGGCGTCGACGGCGACGCGGACCTGGGCGGTGGCTGGTCGGCGCTGTACTACGCCGACCAGCCGGACGGCGGGGCCGCGGCGGCGCTGGCGCGGCGGACCTGGGCCCCGGTGCTCACGGTGGTCTACCTGGACGGTGACGTCGGCTTCGTCGAGGGCGCCACGGTCGCCGGCGGGCAGTGGAAGGCGCTGCTGAACCGGGACATGGCCGAGGACTACGAGATACCCGTCGAGCGGTTCCCCGTGGAGGCGGCCCTGGCGGGCGCGCTCGACTGGGCGGCCGCCGCCGGGCTGACCGCCGACCCGGACGGGATCCGGGGCGCTCTGACCGGTTCCGAGGCCTTCGCGGAAGACCTCACGGACCGGCTCCTCGGCGCGCTCGGGATAAACCCCGCCGCGCCGGGCGAGGAGGGCGCGTAGCGACGGCGGACGGGCGGCTCCGGCGGGTCCGCGGGGCCTCGGTCCGCAGGGCCTCGGGTCCGGCCGGTCAGGGCACGACGGGCTCGGGCCGCGTGCTCACCCTTGTGGGTGAGGAGGTTGTCCACAGGCTGGGGATCATCCACAGGCTCCGGCGGGATTCTGCGGGAGGCCGGATCGTGAGGGGTGTCCGGGCGACGGGTCCGGACCACAGCAACTCACTCGGTCTGGTGGTGTTCGTCATGTCCGGTTGTTCCACGACTTCCCCGGCTTCCAGGGCCTCCACGGCTTCTTCGATGTCCTCCGTGTGTCCGCCCGCGCGTCCGGTCCCGCCGTTCCCGCCGCTTCGCGTGGGGCGGGGCGGGGACCGGTTGCGCCGGGCCCTGCGGCGCAGGCGGCGGGTCGCCTCGGCCGGCCTGGCCGTCGCGGCGGCGGCCCTGGCGGTGGGCGGTACGGAGGCGCAGGCCTCCCGGGGCGCCGCACCACCACCCGCCCGGGCCGCGCAGGGTGCCCCGCCGCCCGTGGCGGCGGTGCGGATGGTGTCGGCCCCGGTGCGCATCGCGGACGCCGCGGCGGTGCGGCTGCTGCGGCCCGGGGACCGGGTGGACGTGGTCGCGGCGGAGCGCGCCGGACCGACCAGGGTGGTGGCCTCCGGGGCCCGGGTCACCGAAGTGCCGCGTCCCGAGCCGGGTGTGGGGGACGGCGGGGCGCTGGTGGTCCTGTCCGTGCCCCGGGACACCGCGCGGGATCTCGTGGGGGCGGGTGCCGTGACGCGACTGGCGGTGACGTTGTGTTGATTCGCACGCGCGGTCAGTCAATCCCCCTTGACGTGGGGGGTGATGGGACACGGGGTGCCCGGACTGCCGTAGCTTTCGGAACCGTTGGCTCCGTGTTCCACAGATGGGAAGAGAGGCTCAGTCGTGAGCGAGAAGAAGGAGAGCGTGCTGGCAGGCTTCAAGGCCTTCCTGATGCGCGGCAACGTGGTCGACCTGGCGGTGGCCGTGGTCATCGGCGCCGCGTTCACGAACATCGTGAACTCGGTGGTCAAGGGGCTCATCAGCCCGATCATCGGCGCGGTGGGCACGAAGAGCCTGGACGGCTACAAGTCCTGCCTCAAGAGCCCTTGCGGCGTCGGCCCGGACGGTCAGCCGACGGGTGTCGAGATCCTCTGGGGCTCGGTGCTGAACGCCACGCTGACCTTCGTGATCACGGCGGCGGTCGTCTACTTCCTCATGGTCCTGCCGATGGCGAAGTACCTCGCGCGGCAGGAGGCCCGCCGCAAGGCGCGGGAGGGCGTGCAGGAGGTCGTCGAGATCACCGAGCTGGAGGTCCTCAAGGAGATCCGGGACGAGCTGGTCGCGCAGCGCGCCCACGGCGGCGGCAGTGGCCTGTCGGGTTCGCGCGACGGGTTCTGACCGGTCCGGTCGGTGCGACCGCACCGGCGGGCCCGGCGGGCCCGGCGGGCCCGGCCGGTCAGATGTGGTGCGGGGGCTTCTCGTCGAGGAAGCGGGCCAGGTCGGCCGCGCTTCCGCCGGCGGGCGGCCGCTCGCCCCAGCCCCGGTCGGTGTCGTCGGAGGACTGCCGGTCCAGCGGGTCGTCGAAGACCAGCTTCGGCTTCGGCCGGGGCCGGTCCGCCCCGGCGGCGGGGGCGGGACGCGAGGACTGCGGGTCGGAGGTGGGGGCGCTGCTCATGCCTCCAGGGTACGGCCGCTCCTGGCTGCGGCCCCGCCCGGCTGGGGGCCGCGGCGCCCTCGCGGGCGTGGAACCACCGGCACACCGCGGGGCCGCCGGCGTAGAAGCCGGCACCGGCGCCCGCCTCCCTCTCCGCTTCCCTCTCCGGCTCCGACTGCTGAGGGGCCTCGGCCTCCCGCATGTCCTGGTCCCGGCGGCCCGGTCGATACCGCGGCGGGTCGGCGATCGGCGGCCGCCTGTGCACTTCCTGCGCGGCGGAAGTCATGGCTGACCCATCCGGACTCCGGTCCCGCGGGCGCGCGGCGGCAGCGGAGAGGGTGCCGTCCGGTCACGGGACAAGGTCCCGTCGCCCCGGCTGCGTTGGTCGCCCTACCGGGCCGCTCGCACGGCCGCCGCCCGGGGCACAGGGCCGCGGCGGCAGCGCGTCCGGCCTGCCGAAGGGCGGTCCCTCTGGTCTCCTGGCCGGTATGGCCTACTCCCCCATGACCGCGCGCAGCCGCTACGAGGACCACCGTGCGGCCACCCCGCTGGAGCTGTTCTTCGACCTCTGCTTCGTCGTGGCGATCGCGCAGTGTGGGCAGCGGCTGGTGCACTCGCTGGCCGAGGGCCATCCCGTCACCGGGGTGATCGGCTACTTCTTCGTCTTCTTCGGCGTGTGGTGGGCGTGGATGAACTTCACGTGGTTCGCCTCCGCCTATGACTGCGACGACGTGCCGTACCGGATCGCGACGCTGGTGCAGATCGCCGGCGTCCTCGTCTACGCGGCCGGGGTGAGCCGCGCCTTCGACGAGAACGACTGGACCGTCGCCGTCGTCGGCTACATCATCATGCGCGTCGCGCTGACGGCGCAGTGGCTGCGGGCGGCCGCCGGGGAGACCGGCACGGCCCGCACGGCGGCGTTGAAGTACGCGGCCGGGCTGGTGCTCTGCCAGCTCGGCTGGGTGGGCCTGCTGTTCGCGCCGAACGACTGGAAGCGGTGGCTGTTCCTGGTCGTGGCCGCCTGCGAGCTGCTGGTTCCGGTAGTCGCCGAACGCGGCCACCAGACGCCCTGGCACGCCCACCACATCGTGGAGCGGTACGGCCTGTTCACCATCATCGTGCTCGGCGAGACGATCGCCGCGAGCACCGTCGCGGTCAAGTCGGCGCTCGACGAGCACGACGCCCTCGACCTGCTGCTGCCCATCGCCGCGGGCGGGCTGCTGATCGTGTTCGCCGCGTGGTGGATCTACTTCGCCGTACCGATGCACGAGCACCTGACCTCCAACCGCGAGGCGATCCCGTGGGGGTACGGCCACCTGTTGATCTTCGCCTCGGGTGCGGCGATCGGCGCGGGCATCGAGGTCGCGGTGGAGCACGCGGTCCACAAGGCGCACATCTCCCAGCTCGCCGCCAACGCGGCCGTGACCGTGCCGGCCGCGCTGTTCCTGCTGATGGTGTGGCTGCTGCACTCCCGCCACTTCAAGCGCGGCCTGGCGCAGCAGCTGGTGCTGCCGGTCACCGCGCTCGCCGTGCTGGCCTGCATGTGGACGGGCCCGTACGCGGTGCTGTGGGCGGGGCTGGTGTCGGCCGCCGCGGTCGCCGTGGGCGTGACGCTGTCGACGCGGACCCCCCGTTGACACCCGCGGGGCGGTTGCCGGGCCCTGCCCGAACCCCCGGGGGCGGCGCCCGCAACTCCGGCGGCCCCGCCACCGTTTCCAGGCCATGACTCTCCCCCCGCAACGCCCCGGCGAAGACCCCGGCAGAGAACTCGCCGAGGCCGGCTTCTGGCAGCAGCCCCCCGCCCACCGCCTCGCCGCCTTCGCCCGCCTGCGGGCCGTCGGCTCGCCCGTCTTCGTCCCGGAAGGGCCCGGGCACTGGGCCCTCGTCCGGCACGCCCAGGTGCAGGAGGCCAGTCGCCTCCCCAAGGTCTTCGCCAGCGCCCCCGGTGTGACCACCCCCGAACCGGCCCGCTGGGTCCGTGCGCTGTTCGGCGACTCGATGGTCAATCTGGACGGCCCCGACCACGCCCAGCTCCGCAAGATCGTCCAGCGGGCGTTCACGCCCCGCCTGCTCGCGGCGGCCGAGGAGGACATCCACGCGGTGGCGGCCCGCATCGTGGACGACGTGCTCGCCGACGAACCGGACGAGTTCGTCTCGGCGGTGGCCTCCCGGCTGCCCCTGGACGTCATCTGCAACATGATGGGCATCCCGGAGCGCTACCGCGCCGAGATCGCCGACCGCGTCAACCACGCCTCCGAGAACATCGGCGTGGAGCGGCGCCTGACGGCCCGGCTGCGGATGCCCGGCCGGGGGCTGCGCGCCCTCGCCCGCATGCAGCGGATGGTGGCGGGCATCGGCCGGGAGCGGCGCAAGAACCCCACCGACGACCTGATCTCGGCGCTGGTCTGCGCGAACGTGGACGGCCAGGCCCTCGGCGCCCGCCAACTCGGGGCGTTCTTCTCCCTCTTGATGGTCGCCGGGGTGGAGACCACCCGCAACGCGATCACCCACGGGCTGACGCTGCTCACCGACCACCCGGACCAGCGGGACCTGCTGCTCTCGGACTTCGAGAAGTACGCGGACGGCGCGGTCGACGAGATGATCCGCCACTCGACGCCGATCATCCAGTTCCGCCGGACGGTGGCCGCCGAGCACACCATGGACGGGCACGCGTTCCGGCCGGGCGACAAGGTGGTGCTGTACTACGCGTCCGCCAACCGCGACGAGACGGTCTTCCCCGACCCGGACGCGTTCGACATCACCCGCTCGCCCAATCCGCACCTGGGGTTCGGCGGCGGCGGCCCGCACTTCTGCCTGGGCGCGCACCTGGCCCGGGTGGAGATGAAGGCGCTCTTCCGCGAGTTGCTCACCCGGCCGGTCGGGCTGCACGCGGTGGGCCTGCCGGACCTGGCGGGGTCGAACTTCGACAACCGGGTCCGCTCGCTCAAGTTCGCCTTCGAACGCCCCTGACGCCGCCCGGGAAGGAGCGGGACCGGCCACCGGGCGGGCTGGGAGCCCGGCGGCCGGAGCGGGTGGTGGCGGCACCCGCCGTGCGGCTACTTCTGCAGGCGCCGCACGGCGAGGACGCAGTGGGCGCTGCCCGTGAGCACGGACTCGTCGCCGGCGAACGCCTGCAGGGT
Organism: Streptomyces sp. NPDC005533; assembly: GCF_042871845.1. Classification (NCBI taxonomy): domain Bacteria; kingdom Bacillati; phylum Actinomycetota; class Actinomycetes; order Kitasatosporales; family Streptomycetaceae; genus Streptomyces; species Streptomyces sp. NPDC005533. The sequence continues at coordinate 191,219 of NZ_JBIAJH010000014.1, forward strand.
CGCCGCGTCGACCGGCTGCCCGGGAACCGCCTCGGGCCAGGCGCGCGTGGCGAACAGGAAGTAGGCCTGCCCGCTCTCGTCCGCGGCGGCGACCCACTCGTCGGGGGCGGTGCACTGCGCATTCATCCCGGGGAGGGTGAGCGCGATCTGGTTGCCCTCCAGCAGGATCTGCACCGGGAAGGCGGCCGGGTTGCGGGTGCCGTCCATGACGACGTCGCCGATGGGCAGGCCGATCTCCTCCAGCAGCCCGCGGGCCGCCGCCTCGCCGGCCTCCCGGCCCTTGGGGCCGTCGCCGAGGGTGTAGGCGAGGAGGTACGGGATGTCGTGCGCCTCGGAGGGGTCTCCGATCCAGGCGAGCACCGAAAGGGTGCCGAGCTGGGACCTGTCGATTTCGGCTTGAGTAGAAGTCATGCGCCGCACCCTAGTGCTCCCGCCCCCGGGCCTTTCACAGCCTTTCACCCGGGCGGGCTAGACCTCCCAGAATCCCCCTCCGGAATTCGTCTGCATGTTCGCGTCCTCATACTGGAGGCGCACAATGCGCGCGTTTTCCGGGATTTCGAACACCACCCATCCCTCGGCCCGCTCACCCACCTCGAGGGAATCGAAGACGAGTGGTTTGCCGGTGGTCAGCTCGCCGGTGGGCACCACCGGGTGGCGCCGGCCCGCGCCGTCGTGCGCCCACACGCGTCCGAGCGCCCCGTACGAGGCGCCGCCCACGTTGACGAAGGACATCCGGGCGGCCACCCAGCGCTTGCCGGCGGGCGGGGCGTAGTTCTTCTCGACGCTGATCGCCGGGTCCACGTACGCGACCAGCACGGCCTGGAGGTGCTGCCCGACCTGCGCACCGTCCACCCGTACGGAGTCACCCACATGGGCGGCCTTCGCGGCGGACCGTACGGGCGCCTCCCCGCCCGGCGCCCCGTCGTCCACCGGGACGGCGGGCGCCGCGGCCGGGGCGAGCGCGGCTTCCCCGGGAGCGCTCTGGCAGGCCGTGGCACCGAAGAGGAGGAGCGGGAGGAGGGCGGCGGCGGCGAGGACGGGGGTGTGGCGACGGGCGGCGGACTGACGCATTCGGGATCCCTTCGGGGATGTATTTCGGTCAGTCTCACGCCCCCGAGCCGGCAATTGCACTCACCGACACGAGTACGCCCGGGGAGTGCGTGCGGCCGGTTGCGGCCGACTGCCAGCACAATGCGTTCCGGCGGATTCCCGTCACCCCGATCCACCTGGAGGAAGAATGCGCATGTCCGGCCGCCGAATGGCACTGGCAGCCCTCTCCGCACTGGCCGCCACGACGGTGTTCACCGTCCCGGCCGGGGCCACCGTTTTCGACCAGGGCATCTCCGTACACCCGGAGGCCCACCTCACGCGGGACGGCGGCGTCATCCTTTCCGGCACCTACCACTGCGAGCAGGCGTCACCCATGGGGGCGATGCAGATCAAGGCGACCCTCGTCCAGGACGGCACCCGGCTCAGCCTCGGTGCGGAGGAGGTCGTCTGCGACGGCGCGGAGCGCCGGTGGGTCGCCCACGCGCCGGGCTCCTTCGTGCCCGTGCACCCGGGTCACGCGACGGTCACCGGGGAGCTCCAGGAGATCCGGCTCTCCGGCCTCATGCCGCGCTCGGTCACCACGGTCGCCCGGGACAGCGAGGACGTCGAGGTCCGCGAGGGGCACTGAGCGACCGGGCACGGAGCGACCGCGCGACGACGGGCCCGCGGCGCGCGGTCGCCCGTCCGGTGGCCGCCGCGGCCGGGACCGGGCACCCGGTCCCGGCCGTGGCCGCCACCGTCAGCGGCACTCGGGTGCGACGTCCGTCATCGACATGAAGGCCACCGACCGGCATTCGGCGTCCGCGTGCGGACGACCCGTCGTCCAGTCCACGACGGTCGGCGCTCCCGCCGCCAGCAGGACCAGCGCCAGGACTCCCGTCACGGCGGCCTTGCTCAGCCCGCGCACAACACGATCCGTTCCATGGACCGCATCATCACCCCGGCTCCGCTACGCCACAACCCGGGGTGACCGGTCGGTCACTCGGCGCTCCGAGGGCTGCCGCCGAGCGTGAACTCGCACCAGACCGCCTTGCCGTCGCCCCGGGACTCCACACCCCAGTGCGTGGCCAGCGCGTCCACCAGCAGCAACCCGCGGCCCGTGGTGGCCGCCTCGCCCGGGGTGCGCCGGCGCGGCCACACGCTGGAGCGGTCCTTGACCCACAGCCGGATCCGCCGGACCGGCTCCGGCAGCACCTCCATGGTCAGCACCGCCCCGCCGTCGGTGTGCAGGAGGGCGTTGACCAGCAGCTCCCCGGCCGCCAGCTCCACGTCGTCGGCGAGGTCGGGCATGCCCCAGTCGCGCAGGGCCTGGCGCAGGGCGTAGCGGGCCTCGGAGAGGCCTTCGGGGTCGGCCTGGTGGACGTACTGGTGGATGCGCGGCGCCCGGTGGGTGCCCGGGTCGGGGGCCCGGCGCAGCACCAGCAGGGCCACGTCGTCGCCGGAACCCCAGCGCTCCCAGAGCCGGTCCGAGAGGTGGTCGGCGAGCGCCTCGGGCGCCTGCGGGCCGCTGCGCACCGCCTGCGCGAGGGCCTCCATGCCCTGGGTGATGGTCGTGCCCGGCTCCTCCACCAGGCCGTCCGTGCACAGCACGAGCGTCTCCCCGGGGACCAGGTCGAGCCGGGTCTCGGGGTACTCCTCCTGCTCGAAGACCGAGGCCAGCCCCAGCGGCAGGCCGCCGCGCACCTTGGGCCAGCCGGTACGCCCGTCCGTGTGCCGGATCAGCGGTCCGAGATGGCCGGCGCGGACCGCCCGTACCCCTCCGGTCTCCAGGTCCACCTGCGCGTACATGCAGGTGGCGAAGCGCTCGGTGTCCAGTTCGGCGAGGAAGCGGGAGGCCCGGGCCAGCACGGTGGACGGCGGATGGCCCTCCCCCGCGTACGCCCGCAGCGCGATCCGCAGCTGGCCCATGATGGCCGCCGCGTGCGTGTCGTGGCCCTGTACGTCGCCCACCACGATGCCGACGCGGTCGCGGGGCAGCGAGATGACGTCGTACCAGTCGCCGCCGACCTCCCGCCCGCTCCAGGCGGCGTGGTAGCGGACCGCGATCTCGCCGCCGGTGATGTCCGGGATCCGGCGGGGCAGCATGGCGGCCTGGAGGCCCGTCGCGAACTCCCGCTCCTGGTCGAAGAGGAGCGCCCGCTGGAGGGACTGGGCCACGATGCCGGCCAGGCCCAGGCAGAGGTTGCGCTCCTCCGGGCTGAACTCGCTGCGCCGCCGGTAGAAGAGGACCAGCCCGCCGATGGCCTTGGCCTGCGCGATCAGCGGCAGATAGGCGGCCGCGTCGAACCGGATGCGGTTCAGGTAGTCCGCGAGGAGCGGGAACTCGGCGCCGAGTTCGGCGAGCGAGGTGACGAAACGTGCCTGCCGGGTGAGCACCGCGTGCGACAGCGGCAGCGAACCGTCCAGCCGGGTGAACCGCCGCTCGCCGAGGATCTCCAGCGTCTCCCCGCTCAACGCGATGATCTTGATGGTGCCGCCCTCGACGAGCCCCAGGGCCAGCCCGTCCGCACCGAGCCGCTCCAGCGCGCCCGGCCCCGTCAGCGCGGCCGTGACGTCGTCCACCGTCACCGCCCTCGACAGGGCCTCCGTGGTCCGCTGCACGATCGTCGTCTGCTGGGCGCGTGCCGCCTCCAGCTTGCGCAGCAGCGTGGCGTGGGCCAGCTCCGCCGTCGCGTCCCGGACGATCCCCACGATGCGCTGCGCCTGCCCGTCGCCGTCCCGCAGGACCCGGCCCGAGGTGTGCGTCCACTGGTCGAGGCCGTCGCGCCGCTGCACCGTGAAGTACGCGCCGTACGTGTCGCCGCCGCTCTCCAGGACCCCCGCGATGGCCTCGGTCAGCCGGACCCCGTCCTCGGGCCGGATGTGCAGCCCGACCCCCTCCGGGGTGCCGTCGAACTCCCCCGGCCCCAGGTCGAAGACGGCCATCGCGGCCTCGTCCAGCACCACCGTCCCGGCGTCCAGGTCCCACTCGAAGCTGCCCATGCCGTTCAGCGCGAGCCGCTCCCCCGGCGCGGTCACGGGGGGCCGCCGGACCGGCTCCGGTCCCTCGTGCTCCGCCGCTGCCACCTTCCACACCACCTAACGGCCGGGCCAGCACGGCTGCGAGATCAGCCGCTCCCACTCCTCGTCAGGATGCCCCGGAAGGGTGCGCCCGGCCTCCCGCCAGCGCTTGACGACCGACAGGTAGATCGTGGCCTGGTCGGCGGCCGGGGCGCTCGCGTACGGCCCCCCGTACGGGCCCGCGTACGGAGCCGCGTGCGGGGCGCGCTCGAACCCGCCGGCCCTGGCCGTCGTGGCGGCCTGTTCCGCGCGGCTGGCGGGAATGCGTACCCAGCCGCGGCCCTGTGCTCGCTCCGCGCTCATCACGGACCCCTCTCACCGCGGATCTCACCGCGGATACGTCGTCGGATGCCCTGGGGGTACCCCCGGAGGGCGTCCGGGGGAAGCCGCCCTGTCGAACCGGGCGACCCCGGTGGAGCCCGGCCGCGGACCCCGCGCGCCGAGGCGCCTGCGGACTCCTCTCACCAGTCTCCCCGCCGTGAAGCCCGCGCCGTGCACGAATCGCATGGAAGGGCCGAATGAGGGAGCCGTCAGCAGCCCCGCGAAGAACAGCCCGGGCCACGAGGACTCGAAGCAGGGGCTCAGCTCCGGCGCCCCGCTGTGCCCCACGGTCTCCAGGCCCGCCCGCAGCCCCGCGTCGAGCAGCTCCAGCCGGGCCAGGTCCGGGACGAAGCCGGTGGCCGCGATGACGTGCGCGACGTCCAGGACCACGGACTCCCCCGCCGGGGTGGACAGCCCGAGCCGGGTCCGCTCGCCCACGGCGACCGCCCGGTGCAGCCGGTGCCCGAGCAGCACGGGGACGCGCCGCTCGAAGCGGTCGCGCAGCCACCAGGCGCCGGCCGGGCCCAGCGCGGTCGCCGCGATCCGCTCCCGGGTGGAGGCGGGCAGCCGGCGGACCGCCCAGGGCAGCTCCGACCAGACCCAGCTGCGCCAGCCGGTGCCGAGGCCGCTGTGCGGATCGCGCAGGGCGCGCAGCGCGGGCCGCTCCAGTGGCTGCGGGACGGTGTTCCAGTTCAGCCGGGAGCGCCGGGCGACCAGGCACGGCCGGGCGCCCTGCTCGGCCAGCAGGGCGGCGGTCTCCAGGGCGGCCTGCCCGGCCCCGAGCACGGCGACCTCGTGGCCGGCGAAGCGGGTCAGGTCGCGGTGGCCGCTGCTGTGGGAGTAGTGGGCGGGCGGCAGCTCGCGCAGCCCTTCGGGGTGGTGGACGAAGGGCATCACCCCGACCGCGAGGGCGACCGTGCGGGCGAGCAGGGGCGGTCCCTCGGCGGTGCGGACGCGGAAGCCGTCGCCCTGCGGGGTCACCTCCGTGACGGTCACCTCCTCCACCTCCGGTGCGGCCTGCCGGGCGAACCACATCCCGTACGCGCTGAACGTGTCGATCGGCAGCGGAGTGCCGTGTTCCGCGACGGTTCCGCGCGTGGCGCAGTAATCGGCGAGGGTGTGCCGCCCGTCCGGCGCGGACAGGTTGGAGGACCAGGGCTCCGACTTCAGGTACATGCCGTCGGGCATGTGGTCGCGCCACGAGGCCATGGGCCGGCCCAGCAGCCGTACGCCGAGCCCCGCGCCCGCCGCGTGGGCGGCGACGGACAGCCCGTACGGGCCCGCGCCGATCACCACGAGATCGTCGATCCGCGTCACGGCCGCTCCTCCAGCTCGATGGTCACCGGCCCGGCCCGGTCCGCCGCGCCGGTCGTGGTCAACGCGTCACCAGCTCGTCCGGCTCGGCCGACGCCTCCGGCGGGACGGGACGGGAGGCGGACCCGGAGGCCGCGGCGGAGCCGGGCCCGGGAGGGGCGGCGGCCGGCTGCTCCCCGCGCTGGCGGGGCGTACGGACGACCGCGCGCGCCGTGCGGCGGCCCTGCTCCGGGACCCCGCGCAGGACCCGTACCCCCTTGCCCGCACCGCGCCCGAGGAAGGCGCCGAGCATCGCCAGGAACGGCAGCAGGTCGTCGGCGGCGAACCAGGCCGTCTCCACCCCGCCGCCGCGCCCCGGCCGCACGGGCCGGTCCGCCGGCGCCTGCCGCGCACCGGCGGCGGCTCCGGGGTGGTCCGGGCGGGCCTCCGGCTCAGGCTCCCGTTCCGGCTCCGCCGCACGTCCCGGGCCGGTCCGCTGGCCGGCGACCACCGGCGGGCCCTGCTCCACGGCGCCGTCCGGCCGGCCGGCCGCCGTCGCCGGAGCGGCGGAGCCCGCCACGTGCTCCGCCGCCCTGCGGCGCGGCAGCGTGCCGCCCCGGACCGCCGCCAGCAGTGCGTAGTTCTCCGCGACGAACACCCGGCCCGGACCGCCCGAGGGCTGCGGGACCCGCTGGCCCGTCAGGTCCAGGTACATCGCCTGGACCACGTCCAGTCCGGCCGCGTCCGTGAACAGCCGGAACTGCGCGCCCGGACGGGGGTTGAAGTCCACCAGCCGGAAGCACCCCTGCTCGTCCCGGCGGAAGTCCAGATCCAGGATCCCCTGGTAGCCGAGCCGTTCGGCGAGCCGCAGCGCCGCCGACTCCACCGCCGGATCCGGCAGCCAGCGCCCCACCGCCGTCAGCCCCGTCCGCACCGGCCAGGACAGCTCCTTGCGGCCCGATCCCGCGAGCAGCGGGCGCCCGCCCCGGGCGAAGGCGCCGTGGAAGAACCAGTCGGTGTCCGGACCGGCCGGCAGGAACCGCTGGAGCAGCAGCCGGCTGCCGGCCTCCGCGGAGCGCTCGTACAGCCGGCGCGCCTCGGCGGTGGTGTGCACCAGCGTGGTGCTCCGCAGGCCGTCGGCCCCGCTGGGCAGCAGCCAGGGCCGGCTCCACTTCGCGACCACCGGCAGGCCGAGCCGCCAGGCCGCCTCGGCGGCCTCGGCCCCGCTCGCCGGGATGACGGTCTCCGGGTGCGGGACGTCCCAGCGCGAACAGAGCCGCGACAGCTCGGCCTTGTCGGCGACCCGGGCGGGCAGGTTGTCGGGCTGATGGGGGATCCGGAACCGTTCGTGGAGCATGGGCGCGACCCGGGACACGGCGATGGCGCTCAGGTCGTCCATGGCGATGAGCACGGCCTGACGGCCGATCCGCTCCGACACCCCGGTCAGGCACTCCAGCAGCGCCTCGGGCGCCTCCGGGTCCAATCCGCCGGCCGGTCCGGCGTGCACGGCGCGCAGGTACCGCGAACGCCCCATGGGACCTCCCCCGGCCTCGACGACGGCATGGACCTCCACGCCCTTGCGGCCAAGGGATCTGACGGCGCCGAGGGTTCCGTGGTGGAACGGATTCCGATCGAGTCTGAGCACGACGGCGGGCACATGGTTGAGATACGCGTGCATGGCAACGGTGTCTTTCACCTAGTCGGACCAAGCGGGGGTGGTGTGCACCTGCTAATGGCCTACGCGGCAGTCACCGAACAGGCCATTCGTCAGATCTGATGCCTAACGTCTTTGGAAAGCACACCGATTCAGGAAAGCTCGGGAGACGCCATGCCCAGACCACGCCGCCGACTGGCGAGCACCTGCATCGGTACGGTCACGGCCGGACTGCTCGCCAGCGGGGCCGCGCTCGCGGCTCCCGGTGAGGACCGGTCCGAGGGCTCCGACATCGCCATGGGCGCCTACCTCGACTTCGGGCCGCCGGGAGTGGCCCGGATCCCGCACCTGTCGAACTGGCTGGGCGGCAGGGAGATCCGGGTCGGACACACCTATCTCCCCGGTGACCAGTGGGCCGGCATCGAGGGCCGGGTCTCGTTCCTCGACGACTGGGCCGATTGGCGCCTGGCCGAGGACGACCGGATGTTCGTCCTCAACGTGCCCATGCAGGAACGGAACGAGAGCCGCGTGCCCGACCACGAGGTGGCCCGCCTGATCAGGGCGGGCGCTGAGGGCGACTACGACCAGCACTTCCGCAGGCTCGCCGAGCGGCTGGTGTCGCTGGGCGTCCCGGACACGGTCATCGTGCTCGGCTGGGAGATGAA
>NZ_JBIAJH010000015.1:0-186781 GCF_042871845.1 Streptomyces sp. NPDC005533
ACCAACCCAGGCCCTTCGTCTGGACAAAGACAGCCGACGAGATCCTCGACAGAGTCGCCGCCTACTGCCACCGAATCTCTGACTCAGGTCACTAGTCCCAGAACTCGCCGTCGTGCGGCAGTTCGGCGAAGTGGTCGGGGTCGTGGGAGAGGAACACGGGGATGCCGGCGCGGGACAGCGCGCGCAGGCGCCCGTAGGTGAGCAGCTTCTCCTCGATGTTCCAGTCGCTGGGCATGGGCGCGTCGCGGTCCAGTCCCTGTTGCAGGTGCGCGGCGTCGCCCATGAGGCCGATCCGTCCGTGGTGGGCGAGGTCCAGGACGACGCCCTGATGGCCGGGCGTGTGGCCGGCGGTGTGCAGGAGTTTGAGCGTGCCGTCATGGAACAGGTCCGTGTCGCCCCGGAGTTGCAGGAACTCGTAGTCCCGGCTGCCCGCGTAGTCGTTGAAGGCGTAGCCCCGCGCGGTCCAGCGGTCCGGCCACCACGCGTGGCGCAGCTCCTCGTGCTGGGCCACGTGCACGGCGTGCGGGAAGTAGGTCATGCCCCCGGCGTGGTCGAGGTGCAGGTGGGAGTAGAGGACGTACCTCACCTCGGCGAGCCGGTAGCCGAGGCGCTCCAGTTGCGCGTCGACGGCGTGGGCCCGGGTGAACCCCTCGGCCCCGTACGCCGCCCGCCGTCCCGGACCCCAGTGGGCCTCGGCGGCCTCGGGGTCGGCCACGCGGTGGTTGATCCCGGTGTCGAAGAGGATCAGCCCGTGCGTGGCGTGCTCGATGACGGCCACGGTCGAGGGCACGGTGATCGTGCCGGAGGCCCCGTACAGGAGACCGCTCATCGGCATGGTGAAGGGTCCGGCGTCCACCGTCGTCACGCGCACTCTGCCGGCCACGGAACCTCCCTCTCGCCCACCCGGACGCCCTTGCCGTCCGGTGGTGAGGGCGGCCTGGCCGACGGATTCCCCGTGTCCAGGCTAACCCTGACGCGGCGGCCCCACGCGTCGGCGAACGGCAGCCCGCCTCCTGGGCCCCCGGGCCCGCCCCGGTCCGGGGACGGAGGCGACCTAGCGGCGCTGCGGGCGGGCCGCGCGGGCCACCGCCACGACCGCTTTCTCCAGGGCGTACTCGGGATCGTCGCCGCCGCCCTTGACCCCCGCGTCGGCGGCGGCCACCGCCCGCAGCGCATCCGCGACGCCGTCCGCCGACCAGCCCCGCATCTGCTGGCGGACGCGGTCGATCTTCCACGGCGGCATCCCCAGGTCCCGGGCGAGGTCGCCGGGGCGGGCCCCGCGCGGGGCGGAGGCCAGCTTGCCGATGGCGCGTACCGCCTGGGCCAGGGCGCTGGTGATGAGGACCGGCGCCACCCCGGTGGACAGGGACCAGCGCAGGGCCTCCAGGGCCTCGGCCGCACGTCCCTCGACCGCCTTGTCGGCGACGGTGAAGCTGGAGGCCTCGGCCCGCCCCGTGTAGTAGCGGCCGACCACGGCCTCGTCGATGGTGCCCTCGACGTCCGCGCACAGCTGCGCGGCCGCACTCGCCAGCTCCCGCAGGTCGCTGCCGATCGCGTCGACCAGGCTCTGGCAGGCCTCCGGGGTCGCCGCCCGGCCCAGCGCGCGGAATTCGCCCCGCACGAACGACAGCCGGTCCGCGGCCTTCGTCATCTTCGGGCAGGCGATCTCCCGCGCGCCGGCCTTCCGCGCCGCGTCGAGCAGGGCCTTGCCCTTGGCCCCGCCCGCGTGGAGGAGGACGAGGATGATCTCCTCGTAGGGCGCGTCGAGGTAGGCCTTGACGTCCTTGACCGAGTCCGCGGACAGGTCCTGCGCATTGCGTACGACCAGCACCTTGCGCTCGGAGAAGAGCGAGGGGCTCGTCAGCTCGGCCAGCGTGCCGGGCTGGAGCTGCTCGGAGGAGAGGTCGCGGACGTCCGTGTCGGCGTCGGCGGCGCGGGCGGCCGCCACCACCTCCCGTACGGCACGGTCGAGCAGCAGCTCCTCCTGCCCCACCGCGAGGGTGAGCGGGGCAAGCGGATCGTCGGTGGGGTTCTTCCTGGTGGCCATCGGCTCCAGCATCCCATGCCGCACTGACAGTCCCCCGCCCCGCGGCCCCTCGCGCCGGATCCCTGAGAATGGTCGCGTGAACGTGCGACATGTACTCGTCCTGCCCGACCGCGACGCCGCCGAGGAGGTGGCGCAGGAGGCCGTCGACCGCTTCGGACTCCCGGAGGAACCGCAGCTGTTCCGCGACGCGCTGGCCGGCGAAGACGACGCCGAGGACGCCCAGTGGCTGGTCGTCGTCGAGGATCCGCAGGAACGGCTCGACGCCACCACGCTGGACGATCTCGCCGCCGAGTACGAAGGCTGGCTGGAAGCCCCGTAGGGGAGCGTCCGGGATCAGGCCTTGTGCACGATCTGGACGTCCAGCGTCACGTCCACGCTCGGACCGATCGCCGCGATCCCCTGCGCCAGCACCGACTGCCAGTTCAGGGCGAAGTCCTCGCGGTGCAGTTCGGTGGTGGCCCGGCAGGCGGCCCTCGGCTCGCCCTCCAGGCCCGTGCCGAGACCCAGGTACCGGGTGTCCAGGGTCACGGACCGGCTGACCCCGTGCAGGGTCAGGGCGCCGGCCACGGTCCAGCGGCTGCCGCTGCGGTGGATGAACCGTTCGCTGTAGAACTCCACCGTGGGATGCCGGACGGCGTCCAGGAAGTCCGCCGACCGCAGGTGGTCGTCCCGTAGCCGCAACCCGGTGTCGATGCTCGCCGCATCGATGATCACGTGCATGGACGAGTCCTCCATGCGCTCGGCGATCCGCACCGCCCCGGCGAACGTGTTGAACCGGCCGCGGATCCGGGCCATCCCGATGTGCCGGGCGGTGAAGGCGATGGACGAGTGCGTCGGGTCGAGCTCCCAGTGACCGGGCTGCGGCAGCAGCGGCGGCTCCACCGCGTCGAGGATGATCTCCCCGGTGCCCGGCTGCGCCGGGTCCCCCACGAGCGTCGCGCCGTGGAACGGCGCGTACCCCTCGGCGGTGACGGACAGCCGGTACTCCCCCTCCGGCACGGCCGCCGTGAAGCCGCCGAACGGGTCGGTCTCCCCGCTGACGATGCGGCGCCCGATCGGGTCGGTCACCTCGAACGTGGCCTGCCTGACCGGCTGGTGGACCGTGTCGAGAACCCGGCAGCTGAGCAGGCGCGCCGTCGGCGGCAGCGTCAGCGTCGCGGATGGCTGCGGGCTGGACGTTCCGGCCGACTCCATCCCCCGTCTGCGACTGAACATGGCTGATGCACCCCCGTGCTGTGTGGACTTGGACCGTTCTGGCGAAGACGCATTCGATCATGCTGTCGGGTTGTGGGCAAACAGAGCGGTCGCGCCCGGTATGACCGCGCCGGGACCGGCGCCGGTTGGCCGGAAACGCACGCATCCGAACGCCGGTTCCGCTGACGGCGATCGAGCCGTCGGTGTCGGTGCGCAGCACCGTCGACCCCACCGCCCGCAGGCGTGCGAGCGTACCCGGCGCGGGATGCCCGTAGCGGTTTTTTGTGCCGACGGGAACAATCGCGAGCCTCGGCCGGACCCGGGCGGTCAGCTCGGGGTCCTGGTGCGCGGAGCCGTGGTGGGCCACTTTGAGGACGTCCACCGGCCCAAGGTGCGGATGCTCCCTCAGGAGTGCCTGCTGTGCGGGTGGTTCGAGATCTCCGAGCAGGAGCAGGGTCAGGCCCGCGCCCCGCACCAGCAGGGCGACGCTGGCATCGTTGGGCCCGTCGGGCGGCGGTCCGGCCGCGGGCGGCCAGAGCACCTGCCATTCCAGCGGGCCGGCCCGGCGCCGCTCCCCCTGGGCCGCCCGTACGACGGGCACACCGGCGGCCGCCGCGGTCCGGCGGACGAACGCGGCCTGCGCCGCCGGCTCTTCCAGCGTGGTGGCCTCGATCACCCCCACGGACCGGCCCTTCAGCACCCCGGACAGTCCTCCGACGTGGTCGGCGTGAAAGTGCGTCAGCAGCAGCATCGGCACCCGGTGCACGCCCAGCGCGCGCAGGCAGCGGTCCACCGGGCCGGGCTCCGGTCCGGCGTCCACGACCAGGGCCTCGCCCGGGCCGACCGCGAGGACGGCGGCGTCCCCCTGCCCCACGGCGCACTGGACGTAGCTCCAGTCGGGCGGCGGCCAGCCGGTGAGCGTACGGGTGAGCTGCGGCGGCCGCAGCACGGCGAGGAGCAGCAGCACCGCCAGCGCGGAGCAGATCCACCGCCACCGCCACCGTCGCCCGATCCTTCCTGCCACGGTCACGACGGCGACGGTGGCCACCACAGCCCCGGCCAGCAGCAGGCCGCCGGTGAGCCCGCCCGGCCAGGGCAGCTCCGCCCCCGGCACCCCCGCCCCGGTCCGGGCCACCGCCGCGATCCACCCGGCCGGCACCCCCGCGCACCAGGCGAGCACCCGCGCGGCGGGCATCCACAGCGGGGCGGCGGCGAGCGAGGCGAAGCCGAGGACCGTCGCCGGACCCGCCGCGAGCTCGGCCAGCAGGTTGCACGGCACCGCCACCAGGCTGACCCGGGCCGCCAGCACCGCCACCACCGGCGCGCACACCGCCTGGGCGGCCGCGGCGGCCCCGAGCGCATCGGCGAGCCGCGGGCCCGTCCCGCGCCGCCGCAGGGCTTCGCTCCACCGGGGAGCGAGGGTGAGCAGCGCCCCGGTGGCCAGCACGGAGAGCAGGAAGCCGTAACTGCGGGCCAGCCACGGGTCGTAGAGCACGAGCAGCAGCACGGCCGCGCCCAGGGCCGGGATCAGGGACCTGCGCCGCCCGGTGGCGATGGCCAACAGGGTGACCGCCCCGCAGGCGGCGGCCCGCAGCACGCTGGGCTCCGGCCGGCACACCACCACGAACGCCAGCGTCAGGGCCGCCCCGCACAGGGCGGTCACCCGCAGCGAGAGCCCGAGCCGGGGTGCCAGCCCGCGCCGCTCGGCCCGCTGGGCGCGAGCCGGGGGCCCGATGAGCAGGAACAGCACCACGGTCAGGTTGGCCCCGGAGACGGCCAGCAGGTGCAGCAGGTCGGTGGCCCGGAAGGCCTCGTACAGGTCGGGCGGCACCCTGGACGTGTCCCCGACGACGAGCCCCGGCAGCAGGGCCCCGGCGTCCGGCGCGAGCCCCTCGGTGGCCTCGCGCAGCCCGGCCCGCAGCCGCCCGGCGATCCGCTGCGCGGTGTCCGGGCCGCCGGTCACCCGGGGCGGGGTGTCGGCGGCGGGACGGAGCAGCGCCACGGCCCGCTCCCCGCCCCCCGCCGGAGCCAGCCGGGCGACCACCGCCACCCGGGTGGACGGCTGCAGCCGGGCCCATCCCGCATGCCCGGCCAGCACCCGCACCGGGGTCTCGACCCGGGTGGCCGTCCCGTCGGGCCCGGTCACCCGGGTCACCACCGCGTCCAGCACCACCACCGGCGGCCCGCTCCCGCCGCGGGCGGCCCGCGGGTCGGACCCGACGGTGAGCTCGGCAAGGACGCGTGCATGCTCCCGCGCGAGCCCGGCGACCGGTCCGGCCCGTGCCTCGGCCCGCTGGAGCCCCGCCACCCCGGCCCCGGCTGCCGCGCAGAGCAGGGTCGCGGCCAGGGCCGGGGCGACCCTCCACAGGCAGCCCGGGCGCAGGTACCCGGCCAGGACCAGCAGGCCCGCTCCGGCCACCCCCAGCCCCACCCCGAGGGCGGTCCGGCCCGCGGGCGCGTCCAACGCGAGGGCGGCGGCCGCCCAGGCGGCCACGGCCGGCACCGCGAGACGCAGATCCACCGGCCCCGGCCCCTCGGGGCGGTTCACGGCCGCACCCGCGTACGCAGGTCGGCGAAGCGCCGCTCGCCGATGCCGTCGACCTGGCGGAGCTCCTCCACGGACCGGAAGCCGCCGCGTGCGGTACGGAAGTCGACGATGTGCTGGGCCAGCACCGGCCCGACCCCCGGCAGACCGTCCAGCTGCGCGACCGTGGCCGACCCCAGACTGAGCGGACCCGAACCCGGACCAGGGCCAGGTCCCAAGCCCCCTCCCGGACCGGCCCCGCCGGGCGACGGCGGCGCCGGGGCGCCCACCAGGACCTGCTCGCCGTCCACGAGCACCCGGGCCCGGTTCAGCCCGGTGGTGTCGGTGCCCGGACGCACTCCCCCGGCGGCGGCCAGCGCGTCCTCCACCCGGGAACCGGCGGGCAGCCGGCGCACCCCGGGGTCCCTGACTTTGCCGCTGACGTCCACGACGATCCGCGCGGCGCCGCCGGCACCACTGCCCCCGGCCGGCGCGGCAGCCGGCCCCGTGCCCGCCGGGGCCGCCGCCGCCGGGGCGACCAGCGCCGGGACGGTCACCGCCCGCGGCCGGGCCGACCAGTACTGCTGCCCGGCGAAGCCGACGGCGGCGACCAGCACCACCGTGACGGCGGCCACCGTGCGCGGCTCCACCGCGCACCGGGCCTGTAGCCACAGCGGCAGCCGCTCCCGCACGGCCAGCCTCCGCGCAGCCCCGGGCGACAGCCCCGCCTCCCCGAGCCGGACCGCCTCCCCGAGCCTGACCGTCTCCTCGGGCCGGGTCCCGGTACCGGGATCCGCTCCGGCCGGCGGCGACGCCTGCGGCGGACCGCTGCCGCCGAGCAGGGCCTCGGCCCGCCGGCGCACCGCGCCCGGCTCCGGAGGGGGAACCCGGTGCACCGGGCGCCCGCGGCGGCCGGGACGGTGGCGAAGCCGGCTGCCCGCTGAACGGCCGTCGGAGAGACGACCGTCGGAAGACCGGCCGTCTGAGAAACGGCTGTCGGAGGGACGGGGGCGGCCCGGACCGGTGGTGGCGCCGCCCGACGGATGCGAAGTACGCGTGCGAAGAGTCATGCCACGACGGTAGGGGCCCGCCCCGCCCCCCGTTCGGAGCCTTCAATTCCGGTGGACGACAAGCCCGTTGTGGATAACCGGGCCACTCGTTCCGGTGATCAGCGAGGGGAGACGACCGCCGCCAGCAGCCCCGGCCCGGTGTGCGCGCCGATCACCGCGCCGACCTCGCTGACGTGCATCTCGACCAGTCCGGGGATCCGCTCGCGCAGCCGCTGGGCGAGCTTCTCGGCCCGCTCCGGAGCCGCCAGGTGGTGCACCGCCACGTCGACGGCCGCGGACCCGGCGCGCTCGACGGCCAGCTCCTCCAGGCGGGCGATGGCCTTGGAGGCCGTACGCACCTTCTCCAGCGGCTCGATCCGCCCGCCCTCCAGCGTCAGCAGGGGCTTCACCGCCAGGGCCGAGCCGAAGAGGGCTTGCGCGGCCCCGATCCGGCCGCCGCGGCGCAGGTAGTCCAGGGTGTCGACGTAGAAGTACGCGGCCATCTCCGCCGCCCGCTTCTCGGCTGCCGCCACGGCCTCGTCCACGGAACCGCCGCCCTCGGCCACCTCGGCGGCGGCCAGCGCGCAGAAGCCCAGCGCCATCGCGATCATGCCGGTGTCCACGACGCGCACCGGCACGGGCGCGGTCTTCGCGGCGAGCACGGCGGCGTCGTAGGTGCCGGAGAGCTCGGCGGACAGGTGCAGGCTGACGATGCCGGTAGCCCCGGCGTCCGCGGCTGCCTTGTAAGCCCGGACGAACTCCTCCGGGCTGGGGCGCGAGGTGGTCACCGACCGGCGCTTCTGGAGGGCCACGGCCAGGCTGCGCGCCGAGATCTCGGTGCCTTCCTCCAGCGCTTCGCCGCCGAGCACCACGGTCAGCGGGACGGAGGTGATTCCGTGCCGCGCCATGGCCGGTTGGGGCAGGTAGGCCGTGGAATCGGTGACGATGGCGACAAGGCGGGACATGAGGCGGAGGTTACCGCCAGTGGGGCCTCGACGGCAGCCTGGGCCCCCGGACCCGGGCGGGCGCGGTCCGGGCGGGTGCGGTTCGGCGGGCTCTGCCGCGGTGGTGGCCGAGCCTACGGTGCGCGCGGCGGCCGAGTCCCGGAAAGCCCGGGTCCCGAGTCCCGGAAAGCCCGGGCCCCGGATCCCGGAAGGCCCGGGCCCCGGCGGGTCATGGCTGCGGAGGAGGTGTCAGCCGGCGCTCTCCGGGCGCGGCGCCTTCTGCCACGGGTACTGCACGGTCGGGGTCGGCGGGTTCAATGCGGCGGGCGGCGCCGCGGGGGTCGGCTTCGGCTTCGCAGCCGGCGCAGCCTGGGCGGACTGGGCGGCGTCCCACTCGGCGGCCGCGGCCGCCAGGTCGTCCGCCGGTTCGCGGGACCAGTCGCGCAGCGCGCCCGACTCCATCTCGATCTGCTCCGACAAGAGGGACAGGTCGTCCGCCGCGAACCGCCGGGCCCGGTCACGGGCCGCCCACCGCAGGGAGTCCGCGGCCTTGGTGATCTGTGCCGCGCGCTCGCGCAGGTCCGGGAGGAGCTCGGCGGTGCGCCGCCGGTCCGGCTCCTGCTCCAGCCGCTTCAGCTCACCGTCGAGCTCGTGCCCGTGCGCGCTCAGCTGCTCGAACAGCCCGAGGGACTCCCGCAGCGAGGCGTCCACGCGGACCCCGTCGGCCAGCGCCTGCTGGGTGGCGCGCATCGAGGTCCGCAGGTCCAGCCGCACCTGTGCCAGCGCCCCCACCACTCCGACCTGGCCGAAGCTCTTGGCCCGCAGCGTGGTGTCCTCGACCGTGCGCCGTGCCTGCACGACCGTGCGCTCCACGCCCCGCTTGGCCGCGCCCACCGCCTTGACCGTGAGGTACGCGCCGAGGCCGACGAAAGCCAGCAGCATCAGCGCGAAGATGATCAACGCGACCTCCATGACGGCCCCTTTCCCCAAGCGTCGCTCTTCCCCTCCACGGTAAACGCCACGGGCAGGCCAGGGGTTCCAATCGAACCCCCAACCTGCCCGTACGGGATCACCCCTATGCGGGGGCGCCCTCAGATGACGATGTTCACCAGCTTCGGCGCGCGCACGATCACCTTGCGGATCTCCGCACCGCCCAGCGCCGCCACGACGCCCTCATCGGTCACGGCCAGCTGCTCCAGGTCCGCCTCCGAGATCGTCGGCGGCACCTCCAGCCGCGCCTTGACCTTGCCCTTGACCTGCACCACGCACGTCACGCTCTCGTCCACGACGTACGCCGGGTCCGCGACCGGGAAGTCCTGGTGGACGACCGATTCCGCGTGGCCCAGGCGGCTCCACAGCTCCTCGGCGATGTGCGGGGCCAGCGGGGCGATCAGCAGCACCAGCCGCTCGGCGACCGAGCGCTCCAGCGGGCGGCCCGCCTTCGTCAGGGCGTTGTTCAGCTCGGTGATCTTCGCGATGGCGGTGTTGAAGCGCAGGCCCGCCATGTCCGCGCCGGCCCCGTCGATCGCCTTGTGCAGGGCGCGCAGGGTGTCCTCGCCCGGCTCGCCGTCGACGACGGTGACCCGGCCGGTCTCCTCGTCGACGATGTTGCGCCACAGGCGCTGCAGCAGGCGGTACTGGCCGACCACGGCGCGGGTGTCCCACGGACGCGAGACGTCCAGCGGGCCCATCGCCATCTCGTACAGGCGCAGGGTGTCCGCGCCGTACTCCTCGCAGATCTCGTCGGGCGTGACGGCGTTCTTCAGGGACTTGCCCATCTTGCCGTGCTCGCGCTTGACCGGCTTGCCCTCGTAGAAGTACGCGCCGTCGCGCTCCTCGACCTCGGCCGCCGGGACGTAGACGCCGCGCTCGTCGGTGTACGCGTACGCCTGGATCATGCCCTGGTTGAACAGCTTGTGGAACGGCTCCGCCGAGGAGACGTGACCCAGGTCGAACAGCACCTTCGACCAGAAGCGCGCGTACAGCAGGTGCAGCACCGCGTGCTCGGCGCCGCCGACGTACAGGTCGACGCCGCCGTGCGGCGCGCCCTCGCGCGGGCCCATCCAGTACTGCTCGATCTCCGGGTCCACCAGGGCCGACGCGTTGTGCGGGTCCAGGTAGCGCAGCTCGTACCAGCAGGAACCGGCCCAGTTGGGCATGGTGTTGGTCTCGCGGCGGAAGGAGCGCAGGCCGCGGCCGTCGCCCAGGTCCAGCTCGACGTTGACCCACTCGCCGTTGCGCGACAGCGGGGTCTCCGGCTTCGAGGTCGCGTCGTCCGGCTCGAAGGTGCGCGGCGAGTAGTCCTCGACCTCCGGCAGCTCCAGCGGCAGCATCGACTCGGGCAGCGGGTGCGCGACGCCGTCCTCGTCGTAGACGATCGGGAAGGGCTCGCCCCAGTAGCGCTGCCGGCTGAACAGCCAGTCGCGCAGGCGGAAGTTGACCGTCCCCTCGCCGATGCCGCGTTCGGTCAGCCACTCGGTGATCGCGGCCTTGGCCTCGACGACGCCCAGGCCGTCCAGCGAGATGCCCTCGCCGCTGGAGTTGATCAGCTTCGCGTCGTGGGCGACGAAGGCGTCGTCCCACTCGGCCGGGTCGATGTCGCGGCCGTCGGTCGGCTCGACCACGCAGCGGACGGGCAGCTCGAAGGCGCGCGCGAACTCGAAGTCGCGGGCGTCGTGGGCCGGGACCGCCATGATCGCGCCGGTGCCGTAGCCCATCAGCACGTAGTCGGCGATGAAGACCGGGACCTTCTGGCCGCTGACCGGGTTGACCGCGTACTCGCCGGTGAAGACGCCGGTCTTGTCCTTGGCCTCGGCCTGCCGCTCGACGTCCGACTTGGCCGCGGCCTGCTTGCGGTAGGCGGCGACGGCCTCTGCCGGGGTGGCGTGACCGCCGGTCCACACCTGGTGCGTGCCCTCGGGCCAGGCGGCCGGGACGAACCTCTCGACCAGGGGGTGCTCGGGCGCCAGCACCATGTAGGTGGCGCCGAACAGGGTGTCCGGACGGGTGGTGAAGACGGTGATCGCCTCGTCGCCCAGGGCGAAGTCGACGCGCGCGCCCTCGCTGCGGCCGATCCAGTTGCGCTGCTGCAGCTTGATGGCCTCGGGCCAGTCCAGCGCGTCCAGGTCGTCCAGCAGCCGGTCGGCGTACGCGGTGATCCGCATGTTCCACTGGCTCAGCCGGGACTTGAAGACCGGGAAGTTGCCGCGCTCGGACCGGCCGTCCGCGGTGACCTCCTCGTTGGCCAGTACGGTGCCCAGCCCGGGGCACCAGTTCACCGGCGCGTCCGAGGAGTACGCCAGCCGGTACCCGTTCAGTACGTCGGCCCGCTCGCCGGCGGTCAGCTCGGCCCAGGCACGGCCGCCGGGGACCTCGCGGGAGCCGTCCTCGAAGGCGGTGACCAGCTCGGTGATCGGCCGGGCCTGGCCCGCGTCGGCGTCGTACCAGGAGTTGTAGATCTGCAGGAAGATCCACTGCGTCCACTTGTAGTAGTCCGGGTCGATCGTCGCGAAGGACCGGCGCTTGTCGTGGCCCAGGCCCAGCCGGCGCAGCTGGACCTTCATGTTCTCGATGTTCGCCTCGGTGGAGACCCGCGGGTGCGTGCCGGTCTGCACGGCGTACTGCTCGGCCGGCAGGCCGAAGGCGTCGAAGCCCAGGGTGTGCAGGACGTTGTGGCCCGTCATCCGCTGGTGGCGGGCGAAGACGTCGGTGGCGATGTAGCCGAGCGGGTGGCCGACGTGCAGCCCCGCGCCGGACGGGTACGGGAACATGTCCATGATGAACTTCTTGGGCCGCGCGACCACTGCGGGGTCGCCGGCCAGGTCACCGGTCGGGTTCGGGGCCTCGTAGGTGCCCTGCGCGTCCCATACGTCCTGCCAGCGTGCCTCGATGTCGGCGGCCATGGCAGCCGTGTAGCGGTGCGCCTCGGCCGCCTCGGGGGCCGGGGTGTTCGTCTCGCTCATGATTTCTGAAGCTCCATCGATCGTCTTCGCCGTGTCTGCCTGCCCAAACGAAAAAACCCCTCGCACAGGAGGGGACGCCGCGCCGATGCCGACCTCTCGTGGGTCGGCGCTGATCAGCGCGGCTCGGTAAGCAGAAGGCGTACGGCACGCATGGCGTCAGGGTACCGCAGCACCCGTGGCGCCCGCTCGGACGACCGCACAACGAGAAGCGGGCCACCCGATCCGGGTGGCCCGCTTCTTCACTGTGGAGCTAAGGAGAATTGAACTCCTGACCTCCTGCATGCCATGCAGGCGCTCTACCAACTGAGCTATAGCCCCTTGTCTGCTTGCCGCTTCGGTTTCCCTTGCCGGTTCCCCTTGGCGACGTCCCAAACATTACACGGTCATGGCCCTGGTCCAAAAATCGGTTTCCACCGACTACGGGCCATGTCCGATTTGAACCAACTTGTCACGCTCTCGCGAACTGATAGAAGCGCTTGAGCGTGCAGTGCTCGTCGAGCAGCCGGCCGTAGATCGGCTCCCCTTCCAGCTCACGGTACGTCTCGATCGGGTCGCCTTTTATGATCAGCGCCCGCGCGCATTCCTCGCACCAGTACTGGTAGTCGGGGTTGACCGGGTCCATGTCCCGCACGATCGGCGTGCCGTTGTTGCACCAGTCGCACCGGCGCCGGTGTGCACCCATCCGTCAGCGACTCCCTCCCGCGTCGGGCCGTCGTCTCCCCCTCCGGCGGTCCGATTCTGCCATGCCGGTGCGGGCCAGGTCAGCAAACGCAAAGGGTACAAAAACAAGGATCCCGCCCCCTGTTGGGGACGGGATCCTGATTGTGGAGCTAAGGAGAATTGAACTCCTGACCTCCTGCATGCCATGCAGGCGCTCTACCAACTGAGCTATAGCCCCGCTCTCCGCCGCGCTCCCCCCGTCTCCGGTGTTCCGCGCTGCGAACAAGAAGAACTCTAGCCTGTGACCAGCCGGAAAGTGAAATCCGGGCGGCGGCCCCGGCAGGGAGCGGCAAGGAGCGGCAGGGAGCAGCTCAGTCGTCGTCGCCGAGCACCGGTTCCGGCAGGGTGCCGGCGTTGTGCTCCAACAGGCGCCAGCCGCGCGCGCCCTCACCGAGGACGGACCAGCAGCAGTTGGAGAGCCCGCCCAGGCCCTCCCAGTCGTACGCGTTCAGGCCCAGGAGGCGCCCGATCGTCGTACGGATGGTGCCGCCGTGGCTGACCACGACGAGGGTGCCGCCCTGCGGCAGCCGGTCGGCGTGCGCCAGCACCACCGGGGCGGCGCGGTCGGCGACCTCGGTCTCCAGCTCACCGCCGCCGCGGCGGACCGGTTCGCCGCGCTTCCACGCCGCGTACTGCTCGCCGTACTTGTCGATGATCTCGTCGTGCGTGAGGCCCTGCCACTCGCCGGCGTACGTCTCGCGCAGCGCCGCGTCGTGGGCCACGGGCAGCCCCGTGACGGAGGCCAGTTCGGCCGCCGTGGCGGAGGCGCGCCGCAGGTCGGACGCCACGATGGCAGCCGGCTTCAGCGAGGCGAGCAGCCGCGCGGAGCGGCGCGCCTGCGCCACACCCGCCTCGGTCAGCTCGATGTCCGTGGAGCCCTGGAAGCGCCGCTCCAGGTTCCACGCGGTCTGGCCGTGCCGCCAGAGGACGATCTTGCGTCCGGACTTGCCCGAGGTGCTCGCGCTCAGAACAGATCACCGTCCAGTTCGTCGTCGCCCGCCGCCTCGCGCAGCTTGGCGTGCTCCTCGGCCTTGCCGATGGTGAGCTTGGCGTCCTCGGGGAGCTCGATCTCGGGGCAGTCCTTCCACAGGCGCTCCAGCGCGTAGAAGACCCGCTCCTCGCTGTGCTGGACGTGGACGACGATGTCGACGTAGTCGAGCAGGATCCAGCGGGCGTCGCGGTCGCCCTCGCGGCGCACCGGCTTGGCGCCGAGCTCCTTGAGGAGGCGCTCCTCGATCTCGTCGACGATCGACTTGACCTGGCGGTCGTTGGGCGCCGAGGCGAGCAGGAAGGCGTCGGTGATCGACAGCACGTCGCTGACGTCGTACGCGATGATGTCGTGCGCGAGCCGGTCGGCCGCGGCCTGGGCGGCGGCGGTGATGAGCTCGATGGAGCGGTCCGTGGCGGTCACTGGCCATGCTTTCGGGTTGGCGGGCAGATCCTTACAAGGGTCTCATGTACCGCCGACACCGCCCGCGCGGAACGGCCCGCGCGGGCGAAAGCACCTCCGGTGACCGGGCCGGAGCCCGGTCAGGACGCCTTGTAGTCCTTGCCCAGGATCACCACGACCTCCGCGTTCACGGCGTTCTCGGCCTTCTTCACGACCGTCTCGGGCAGCCCCAGCGTCTTGGCGACCTCGATCGCGCGGTCGCGCTGCGCGTCGTCCTGGTACGTGATCTGCGAGGCGGCCGCGGTCTTGTCGGCCTTGCCGCCGTCCACGAAGGTGTAGCCGCCGTTGGTCAGCGCCGCCTTCGCCGCGATCTGCGCCTTCTCGTCGCCGTTGGCGTCCTTGAGGCCGACGCGCGGGGTGGCGCCGGGCTGCGCCTCGGCGGCGGATCCGCCGAGCACCTCCTTGACGACCTTCTTGTTGGCGTCGTCCGTGAGCGTGCCGTCCGCCTTCACGGCGAGGGTGTCGGTGCGGTAGGCGCCCACCTTGGCGTGCTCGCCGAGCCGGGCCAGCAGGGCGCCGAGCGTCTGCGCGTTCAGGGCCGGGTCGAGGATCTGGCCGATGCTCTCGACGGTCACGGCCGCCGCCTTCGGGTCGCTCGGGACCTTGCGCAGGACCGCCTGGAGCACCTTGCCCACGCGCTCCAGCTGCTTGGCCTCCGGTTCGCCCTGGCCGCGGTGGGTGGCGTAGGCGACGGCCATGGCGCCGCTCAGGCTCTGCTTCTGGCCCTGGGCCACGGCCGGGGTCTTGGCCGCGTCGTCGGCCGGGACCGCGGTGTCGGTGTCGACCTCGATGCCGCCGACCAGCTCGACCAGGTTCTCCAGGAAGGGGGTGTCCAGCCGCCAGGTGCCGCCGATGTGGGTGCCGAGCACCGAGTCGAGGGCTTCCCGGGTGCCGATGCCGCCCTCCTCGACGGCCTTGCCGAGGCCCGTCGCGGATCCGTCCTGGCCGGTGAGGGCGAGGGTGTTGGGCAGCAGGACGGTGGCGCCCTGCTTGGTGGTGACGTTGTCGACGAGCAGCGCCGAGGAGGTGCCGCCCTTCTTGGTGTTGTGCAGGTGGACGACGATCATGTCGCGCTTCTGCGCCGCGGCGGCGGTCGCCCCGGTCTTGTCCTGGCCGGGGCCGTCGAGGAAGGGCAGCTTGCCCGCGTACCAGAGGTAGCCGAGGCCGCCGACGACGAACACGGCGAGGACGACGATCAGCGCCACCACCCGGTTGCGGCCGCGGCGGCGGGCCTCCTCGCGGCGCTCGGTCCGGCTCTCGGTGAACTTGAGCCAGTCGATGACGTCCTCGGAGTCCTCGTCCGGCTGGTCGATGAAGGCGAACATCTCGGTGCGGTAGTCCCGGCCCGCCTCGGGCTCGCCGTCGGGCCGGCGCGGCTCGGGGACCTGGCCGGACCGGCGCTCGGCCGGGGCCGGCGTCTCGGGGGCGGCCGGCTGCGGGGCGCTCTGCTCCGGAGCGGCCTGCGGGGCCGCCTGCTGCGGGATCCACTGCTGGGTCTGCTGCGTGTCGTACCCGTAGCCGGGCGCCTGCACGTACTCCTGCTGCCCGTACTCCTGGGCGGCCGGCTGCTGCGCGTAGTACTGCTGCTGCGGTTGGCCGTAGTCCTGGTAGTCGTAGCCGTACTGCTGCTGCTCGTACTGCTGCGGCGCGGGCTGGACGGGCTGGGCGGGCACCTGGCCGTACACCGGCCGTCCGTACGCGTCGTAGCCGACGAGCTGCTGCTCCTGGGCGGCGTACGGGTCGTACGGATCCTGTCGGTCGTTCACCGCGGGGCCCCTCTCTCCGGAAGCTCAGGCTCCCCGGTACAGCTCACGCTTGTCGATGTAACGCACGACGCCGTCGGGCACCAGATACCAGACGGGATCCCCCTGGGCCACCCTCGCACGGCAGTCCGTGGAGGAGATCGCCAGCGCGGGCACCTCGACGAGGGAGACGCCGCCCTCGGGCAGCCCGTCGTCGGTGAGCACGTGGCCCGGGCGGGTGACGCCGATGAAATGGGAGAGCGAGAAGAGCTCGTCGGCGTTGCGCCAGGTCAGGATCTGTGCGAGCGCGTCGGCACCCGTGATGAAGAACAGGTCGGCGTCGTCGTTCAGCGCCTTGAGGTCCCGCAGGGTGTCGATCGTGTACGTCGGCCCGCCGCGGTCGATGTCGATGCGGCTCACCGAGAACTGGGGGTTCGACGCCGTGGCGATGACCGTCATCAGGTAGCGGTCCTCGGCGGGCGACACGGCCCGCTGCGACTTCTGCCACGGCTCACCGGTCGGCACGAACATCACCTCGTCGAGGTGGAAAAGGGCGGCCACCTCGCTGGCGGCCACCAGGTGTCCGTGGTGGATCGGGTCGAACGTCCCGCCCATCACGCCGAGCCGGCGCTTGACCGGACCGGTAGGCATCTCCTGCTCTCCCATGAGCGCAGAGCCTACTGGCCCGGCGGACCGGTCGGTCTAGCGGTCGCGGTTCAGGCGCGTGGTGACCCAGAGCATGAGCAGCAGGACGACGAAGGCACCGCCGCCGGTGAGGTACGGGTTCAGGCTGTCGTGGTTGCCGCCGTGCTGTTCGGCCCCCTCCGAGGCGAGGACGACCAGGTTGTGGGCGGTGGAGGCGAGGCTCATCAGGCAGGTACCTATCGAGTCGGGGAGCGGGCGGAGACTTCGCTCACATCGTATGCGGGGGCCTGGGGCACGCTCACGCCGACTCAGGCGTTGGAGAGGATAGACGCACGGCCAGGCAGGTCGATCCAGGGGAGGGCGCTATGACGGAGACGGGTTTCGAGAAGGCACCGGCGCGGGACCGCAGGAGGTTCCCCGGTATCTCCTCGCGGGCGTACGAGCACCCGGCGGACCGCTCGGCGCTGGTGGCGCTGCGCAAGCTGACCGGCTTCGACACCGTGTTCAAGGCCTTGAGCGGGCTGCTCCCGGAGCGGAGCCTGCGGCTGCTGTTCCTGTCGGACTCGGTGCGGGTGGGCGAGACGCAGTTCCCGCACCTGTACGCGATGCTGCGCGACGCCTGCTACATCCTGGACCTGGAGCGGGTCCCGCAGATGTACGTGCAGCAGGACCCGAAGCCCAATGCCATGTGCATCGGTCTGGACGAGCCGATCATCGTGGTGACCACGAGCCTCGTCGAGCTGCTCGACGAGGAGGAGATGCGGGCGGTGGTGGGCCACGAGGTGGGCCACGCCCTGTCGGGGCACTCCGTGTACCGCACGATCCTGCTGTTCCTGACGAACCTGGCGCTGAAGGTCGCATGGATCCCGCTGGGCAATGTGGCGATCACGGCGCTCGTGACCGCGCTGCGCGAGTGGTTCCGCAAGTCGGAGCTCTCGGCCGACCGTGCCGGCCTGCTGGTGGGGCAGGACGTGACGGCCTCGATGCGGGGGCTGATGAAGCTGGCGGGCGGCAACCACCTGCACGAGATGAACGTGGACGCCTTCCTGGAGCAGGCCGACGAGTACGAGAAGGGCGGCGACCTCCGCGATTCCGTGCTGAAGATCCTCAACATGCTGCCGCGCACGCACCCCTTCACCACGGTCCGGGCGGCCGAGCTGAAGAAGTGGTCGGAGAGCCGGGACTACCAGCGGATCATGGACGGCCACTATCCGCGCCGCGAGGAGGACAAGGACGCCTCCGTCGCCGACTCCTTCCGGGAGTCGGCCGCGCACTACGCCGACTCGGTGCGCACCAGCAAGGACCCGCTGTTCAAGCTGGTCGGCGACATCGCGGGCGGCGCGGCCGACATGGGCGGCAAGCTCCGCGACAAGTTCACCGGCGCCGGCGGCGGATCGGCGCCCGGCACCGGGCCGGCCGGCAAGGGCGGGGCTACGGAGCAGGGCTGACCTGGCTCTCCCCCGGGGTCGTGGAGGGCGCCAGTACGCCGCACAGCCCGGCCGTGCGCCGCGGCTGGCCGGTGGTGTACGGGTCGCTCGCGGGCGGGCCCACCGTGGTCGGGCCGGCTCCGGCCAGCACCGGGCGGAAGCCCCCGGCCGGGTCGCTGGAGCAGTCCTGCGGCCCGCCCATCACGTAGGCCGCGGCCAGCTCCAGCCGCCGGGCGTTCAGGTCGTCCCGGTCGAAGCGCAGCCGCAGCTCCCGCCGGACGGTGAAGAGCGAGGCGCCCTCGGCGGCGGCCGGGACGCCGGTGGCCGGCCGCACGGCGTACACGAAGGTGTGGTCGGTCATCACCTCCAGCACCTCGGGGGCGACCTCCGCGTAGGCGAGGCTCCCGCTCACCCGGACCCGGGAGTCGGCCACGACGGCGACGGCCGGGTCGAAGCGGACCAGCCAGCCGGTGACGGCGTGCCGGCCGTCGCCGGCGGGCGAGGTCGTGCTGTGGTCGAACTGCGCCAGTTGGTCGGGGTCGAGCAGGACGCGCACCGGCCGGTTCGCGGCTCCGGCCAGGACGTCGGGGTCCAGTGAGGAGTTCACCAGGTAGTCCTTGGCGATGGACAGCGCGGTGAGGATCTGGACGTCGGTGAAGTGGTCCGTGCGGCGCACGGCGGGCAGGGTGATCCCGGCCGCTCCGACGCGGTAGTCGGCGGCGGGGCTCTTCGCGTACAGGTCGGCGGGCCGCCCGCCGGGCACGGCGGTGGTCGGCGCGAGCGGGACCACGGTGCTGCTGAGTGCCTGGGCGTGTCCCGCGGGCGGGGGGACGTAGGGGTTGCGCAGCCCCATGTAGACGGCGGCGGCGAAGGCCGTGGCGATGAGCAGCACGAGCAGCATGCCCTGGCGGGCGCCGCGGCCGGGGGTGCCCGTCCGGGATCCGGCTCCGCCGCCCGACCAGATGGAGCGGCTGCGCACGGCCCGGGCGTGCTCGCCCATGCGTTCCTGTGCCGAGTACTCCTGGAGCCGGGCGGCCCGCACGAAGTCCTCGTCGAACACCACCGATCGGTACTCGTCCGACCGGAACTCGTCGTCGCCCCCGCCGATGTCTTCGGGGGTGCCGTTGGGCGGGTCTCCTGGAACGGCCATCGCTTCTCCCCGCTGTCCCCGCTTCAGAGAAGCCCCCAGCTCCGACGTACGCGAGTGGGGTCGTACCTTCAGGGTTGGCGGACGGAGGGGTACGTAAACGCGCCGACGCCGGTGACTTCGCGCCCGGGGGTGCTGGCGGGGGCCGGGGCCGGGTCCGCCTCGCCCGCGGCACTGCGGTAGACGGCGCTGAAGGCGAGCGCGACCATGCCGAGGCCCATCACGAAGGCGAGGACCCAGGCGACGGGGCGCAGCCAGGGGGCGCGGCCACGGTAGGGGCGCAGGCTGCCGCCGTAGGCCCCGTACGGTCCGTACGGCCCGTCGGGGTGGTCGCGGCCGCGGTCGTACCAGCCCTGGTCGTCGACCTCGTACCCGTCGGGGTGGCCGTATCCGTATCCGTCGTAGTCGTCGTCGCCCGTCCAGCCGCCGGCCACGGCGCGGGCGGCTTCCGCCTCCGCGCGCGCCCGGTCGGCCGCCCGCTGGCGTTCGGCGGCACTCGGTTCATGGATCTCGGCGTTCCGGACGAAGGCCTCGTCGAACACCACGGAGGCGAAGTCCTGATCCGCGCCTCCGCGGTCCTCTGCATCGTCTTCGGGGGTCCCGTCGTCCGGGAACGGCTTGCCCCCCACGTCGTCCGGCACGGGACCAGCCTAGACCTGGGGGGCGCCTTTGGGCAGGGTGTGAGCCGAATTCCGGCCACACCGTGTCCAGGCGGCGGCTACCGAACGTGACCGTCGCCGGTGACGATGTACTTGGTGGAGGTGAGCTCGGGAAGGCCCATGGGGCCCCGGGCGTGCAGCTTCTGGGTGGAGATGCCGATCTCGGCACCGAATCCGAACTGGCCACCGTCCGTGAACCGGGTGGACGCATTCACGGCGACCGTGGTCGAGTCGACCAGCTGGGTGAAGCGGCGGGCGGCGGCCTGGGAGGTGGTGACGATCGCCTCGGTGTGGCCGGAGGTCCAGCGCCGGATGTGGGCGACGGCGTCGTCGAGGGAGTCCACGACGCCCGCGGCGATGTCGTAGGAGAGGTACTCGGCGGCCCAGTCCTCGTCGGTGGCGGGCAGGGCGGTGACCTTGCCGCCCTCGGCCGCGGCCAGGACCCGGGCGTCGCCGTGCACGGTGACGCCGGCGTCGGCGAGCGCGTCGAGGGCGCGGGGCAGGAAGGCGTCGGCGATGTCGCGGTGGACGAGGAGGGTCTCGGCGGAGTTGCAGACGGAGGGGCGGCTGGCCTTGGAGTTGACGAGGATGTCCACGGCCGTGTCCAGGTCGGCCTGGGCGTCGACGTAGACGTGGCAGTTGCCGGTACCGGTCTCGATGACCGGCACGGTGGACTCCTCGACCACGGTCTTGATGAGGGAGGCGCCGCCGCGCGGGATGAGCACGTCGACGAGGCCGCGGGCGCGCATCAGCTCGCGGACGGAGTCGCGGGACTCGCCGGGGACGAGCTGGATCGCGTCGGCGGGCAGGCCGGCCCCCGTGATGGCGTCGCGCAGGATGGCGACGAGCGCGGTGTTGGAGGCGTAGGCGGAGGAGCTGCCGCGCAGCAGGACCGCGTTGCCGGACTTGAGGCAGAGGGCGGCGGCGTCGACGGTGACGTTGGGGCGGGCCTCGTAGATGATCCCGACGACGCCGAGCGGGACGCGGATCTGCCGGAGGTCGATACCGTTGGGGAGGGTGCCGCCGCGGACGACCTCACCGACGGGGTCGGGGAGGGCGGCGACGTCGCGCACGTCGGAGGCGATGGCGGCGACGCGCTCCGGGGTCAGCGTGAGGCGGTCGATGACGGTCTCGCTGGTGCCGGCGGCGCGGGCCTTGTCCGTGTCCACGGCGTTGGCGGTGATGATCTCGGCCGTACGGGCCTCCAGCGCGTCCGCGATCGCGAGCAGGGCGGTGTCCTTGGCGGACCGCGGGAGTGGCGCGATGGTGGCGGCGGCGGTGCGGGCCGCTTGCGCGGTGGCGATGACGGGCGAGGTGGCGGTGGCGGCATCGAGCGAGGTCATGCCGCCCAGGGTAGTCCCCGGCCGGGCCCGGGCAGGTGGGGTTTCCACCCCGCGAGACGGCCTCCGGCCGGGTCGGCGGGGTGGGGCCGGGGCTCCGCCCCGGGCCCCGGTCGGTCGGTACCGGTCCGTTGCCGTGTGCGGGCACACGAACGGGGCTCCGCCCCGCACCCCGCGCCGCGGACGCCCGGGGGCTGGGATGGGGCCCGGGTCCAGGGATGAGGCTCCGCCCGGCACCCCGCGCCGCGGACGCCCGGGGGCTGGAATGGGGCCCGGGTCCAGGGATGAGGCTCCGCCCGGCACCCCGCGCCGCGGACGCCCGGGGGCTGGGATGGGGCCCAGGGCCAAGAATGGGGCTTCCGCCTCCCACCCCGCGCCGCGAACGCCGGCGAGGCCGGGATCGGGCCCGGGTCCCGGAACGGGGCTCCGCCCCGCACCCCGCGCCGCGGACGCCCGGGGGCTGGGATGGGGCACAGGTCCAGGAATGGGGCTTCCGCCTCCCACCCCGCGCCGCGAACGCCGGCGGGGCTGGAATGGGGCCCGGGCTCAGGGAACGCGCCGGGTGGGGGGCGCTTCAGTAGGGGTGGACTCCTACCGGGTGGGCCGGGGGTGGGCCGTAGCCTTCGGCCACGCGCTGGTGGTAGGTGGCGCGGTCGATGACCTCCAGGCCGACGATCTCCCAGGGCGGGAGCTGCGCCGAGGAGCGGTGTTCCCCCCACAGGCGCAGGGCGACGGCCGCCGCGTCGTGGAGGTCGCGGGCCTCTTCCCAGTAGCGGATCTCCGCGTGGTCGTCGGCGTACCGGCTGGTGAGCAGGAAGGGGTGGTCGTGTGCCAGTTGTTCCAGTCCGCGCCGGACCTCGGACAGCGGGGCCGGCTTGCCGGAGACGCTCAGGGTCACGTGCCACAGGCGCGAGGCGTGGTCCTGCTCCTCCCCGCCACCGCCGCCGTCACCGTCCCCCGGACCGACGCTGGTCAGCGCTCGTCTCACCAGCCGCCTCCTGTCTCCGCTGCGTGTGTCCGCCCGCCCCTCACAGTTGACCAGTCCCCGGCTCTCCGCGCTGCGCTTTTACCGAACCTCAGCCCTGCAGCAGGACCAGATCGTCCCGGTGGACGACCTCCCGCTCGTACGCGGGTCCGAGTTCCCGTGCGAGCTCGCGAGTGGAGCGGCCGAGGAGCTGCGGGAGCTCCTTGGCGTCGAAGTTGACCAGGCCCCTGGCCACGGCGCGGCCGTCGGCGGCGCGCAGTTCCACGGGGTCCCCGGCGACGAAGTCGCCCTCGACCGCGGCGATGCCGGCCGGGAGGAGGGAGCTGCCGCGTTCGGTGACGGCGCGGACCGCGCCGTCGTCCAGGACCAGGTGGCCCTGCGGGGTCGACGCGTGCTGGAGCCACAGCAGCCGGTCCGCGGAGCGGCGCCCGGTGGCGTGGAAGAAGGTGCCGGTCCCCCGCCCGGCGAGGGCGTCGGCGGCCTGGCTGGCGGAGGTGAGGACGACCGGGATCCCGGCGGCTGCCGCGATCCGGGCCGCCTCGACCTTGGTGACCATGCCGCCGGTGCCCACGCCCGCCTTGCCGGCGCTGCCGATCGAGACGTGCGCGATGTCCTCGGGGCCGCGGACCTCGTCGATGCGGGTGGTGCCGGGCTGGGAGGGGTCGCCGTCGTAGAGGCCGTCCACGTCGGAGAGGAGGACGAGGAGGTCGGCGCGGACGAGGTGGGCGACGAGGGCGGCCAGCCGGTCGTTGTCGCCGAAGCGGATCTCGTCCGTGGCGACGGTGTCGTTCTCGTTGACGACCGGGAGGGCGCCCATGGCGAGGAGCTGGTCGAGGGTGCGGTACGCGTTGCGGTAGTGCGCGCGGCGGCTGGTGTCGTCGGTGGTGAGCAGCACCTGGCCGACGCGGAGCCCGTAGCGGGCGAAGGAGGCGGTGTAGCGGGCGACGAGCAGCCCCTGGCCGACGCTGGCGGCGGCCTGCTGGCGGGCCAGGTCCGTGGGGCGCCGGCGCAGGCCGAGCGGGGAGAGTCCGGCGGCGATGGCTCCGCTGGAGACGAGGACGATCTCCTTCTCGCCGCCGCTGCGGGCCTTGGCCAGGACGTCGACGAGCGCGTCCACGCGGTCGGCGTCGAGTCCGCCCGCCGCGGTGGTCAGGGAGGAGGAGCCGACCTTGACCACGATCCTGCGGGCGTCCACGACACCTTGCCTAGCCGCTGACACGTCTGTCCCCTTGCCCCTTGCCGAAATGCCTGCCACCTCAATCTACGGGGTGGGCGCGGAGGGCTGCTCGGGGGTTTCAGACCCTGGACGGGCCGTCGTGCGCGTGCTCCGGCTCGGGGGCCCGCGCCGCGCCCGGGACGAGGATCTTGCGGGAGAGGAGGAAGGTGAAGGGGATGGCCACGATCGCCGCGACGAGCGGGGCGATACGGGTGTCCATCCCGGCCCAGGTCACCAGGGCGTAGAGGCCGACCGACTGGATGACGTAGTTGGTCACGTTCGTCAGCGGGAAGAGGAAGAACTTCTTCCAGGTCGGCCGGGTCCGGTAGGTGAAGTAGGTGTTCATGAAGAACGAGCCGACCATCGCCAGGACGAAGGCGAGGGAGTAGGCGGCGAAGTACGGCATCCACGGGTGCAGCAGGAGGTAGATGCCGAAGAAGGTGCCGGTGTTGACGCCGCCGACGAGGGCGAAGCGGAAGATCTGGCCGAGCTGGTCCCTGCGGCTCATCGGGCGCTGCGCTCCACGACGGCGGGCTCCGCCGCCGGGCCGGTCCGGCCGTCGCGCGGGGACTGCTGGGCGCCGTGCGACTCCTTCACCAGGAAGTGCGGCCGGCGCTTCGTCTCGTAGTAGATGCGGCCGATGTACTCGCCGATGAGACCGAGCATGATCAGCTGGACGCCGCCCAGGCCCGTGATGATGGCCACGAGGGTGACGTAGCCCGGGGACTCGACGCCGTTGGTGATGGCCACGACGGTGATCCAGAGCGCGTACAGGCCGGTCAGGGCGACCAGCGACACGCCGAACCAGATGCCGATGCGCAGCGGCCGGTTGTTGAAGGAGATCAGGCCGTCCATGCCGTAGTTCAGCAGGGAGCCGAACTTCCACTTCGTCTCGCCGGCCTCGCGCTGGGCGTTGCGGTAGTCGAAGTGGACCGTGTCGAAGCCGATCCAGGAGAAGAGGCCCTTGGAGAAGCGGTTGTACTCCGGCAGCGACAGCAGGGCGTCCACGGCCGGGCGCGACAGCATGCGGAAGTCTCCGACGCCGTCGGTGAGCTCGACGTCGACCCAGCGGTTGACGCCCCGGTAGTAGAGCCGGCTGAGGGCGGTGCGGAGCTTCTTGTCACCCTCGCGCGTGCGGCGGGCGATGATCTGGTCGTGGCCCTCGCGGTAGTGCTCCAGCATGCGCTCGATGAGCTCCGGGGGGTGCTGGAGGTCGGCGTCCATGATCACGACGGCGTCGCCGGTGGCCTCGCGCAGGCCGGCCAGCATGCCGGCCTCCTTGCCGAAGTTGCGGCTGAAGGAGACGTAGCGGGTCTGCTCGCCGTGTTCCGCGGCGATCTTGCGCAGTTTCCCGAGGGTGCCGTCGCGACTGCCGTCGTCGACGTAGCAGATCTCGTACTCGACGGGGAGGGCGTCCAGGACCCTGCGGACCTCCGCGTCGAAGCTGTCGATGACGGCCTCTTCGTTGTAGCAAGGGACAACTACGGACAGCTTCGTCATGAACACTTCCTGCTGGGTCCGAACGGGTGATTGTCGGCGACCGGACCCGCCTCTCACCTCTTCCTTAGAAGTATGCACGGCGAGGGTGGAGCGTCGGTCGGCCTGCCTGAGCCGAGAGCGGTACACGGTAGCTTTGACGAGATAAGCGGAATGAGCTGAACGAAACGCAACGAAACGAAGGGATCGAGGTGCACGTGCCCGACGTCTCCGTGGTCGTCATCGTCTACAACGACGCAGAGCGTCTGTCGACAGCAGTCCAGTCCGTTCTGGACCAGACCCTGCACGGGGTCGAAGTCGTGATCGTCGACGACTGCAGCAAGGACCGTTCCTACACGGTCGCCCAGGAACTGGAGGCCGCGCATCCGGGGAGAGTGCGCGCTTTCCGGCTGCCGGAGAACAGCGGTGGCTGCGGCGCGCCGCGCAACCACGGCATCCTGCAGGCCACCGGAACGTACGTGATGTTCCTCGACAGCGACGACGTGCTGGAGCGCAACGCCTGCCGGAACATGCTGCAGGCCGCCGAGCGGACCGGCTCCGATCTGGTCTCGGGCATGTGCGTGCGCGTGCACCTCGACAACCGGTGGGGCAAGACCACCGAGTGGTACCCCTGGATCTACTCGCGCACCCGGACCCTGGAGTCGATCACCGAGTTCCCCGACCTGCTGGTCTACGACACCCTCTCCACGAACAAGTGCTACCGGCGCGCGTTCCTGCTGGAGCAGGGCCTGGAGTTCCCGGTCGGCATCCACTACGAGGACCTGCTGTTCTCCGCGCAGGCCTACGTCGCGGCCCGCCGCATCACGCTGATCCCCAACCACGTCTACTTCTGGAACGTGGTCGAGAAGGCCGCCGCCCTGTCGATCAGCAACCGGCGCCACGAGATCGAGAACTTCGTCCACCGGATGGAGATCCACCGCCGCGTCGACGACCTGCTGGCGGCGAAGGGCCACGCGGACATCAAGTCCGCGAAGGACGCCAAGTTCGTCAAGCACGACCTGGTGCTGCACCTGCGCGACCTGCGCCTGCTGAGCGACGAGTACCGCCAGGAGTTCGCCCGGCTGGCCAACGGCTACCTCGCGGGCATCGACCCGGCCGCGTACGAGAACGTCACCCACCTCCAGGCGATCTGCGCCTACCTGCTCGGTAAGGAGGACTGGGACAACCTGCTTTCGGCCGCCGACGCCATGACCAACAAGGGCCGGCTCACCTCCCCCCTCGCCGAGCGCGACGGCCGCGTCTACTGGTGCGGGGGGCACATCGACAGCCCCGACCCCGCCGAGGCCGCCGAGGCCCGCCGGATACTGGACGTCACCGAGCAGGGCTTCCACAGCACCCCGCTCACCTCCCTGACGCTCGGCAACCGCCTCACCTCCTACGAGGACGACGGGCGCGGCACCGTCACGATGTCGGGCTCCGTCGTGAACCCGCTGGGCCGGATCCCGGCCGACGCGGAGCTGAAGGCCACGCTCGAATTCCGGGCCCGCCGGCAGGTCGGCGTACGTTCCTTCGGCTTCCCCGTCACGAGCGTGCGCCACGCGGGTGACACGATCGAGTGGACCGGCACCGCCGACGTCGCCGCAACGGTCCGCCCCCTCGGCATCATCGACGCCGTCTGGGACGTCCGCCTCAAGCTGACCGCCGGGCGGGAGCGGCTGACGACCCGCGTCTCGGTGGGCGGGGTGGACCTGGACTCGGCGGCCCGGCTGCGCGTGCGGCCGCGCCTGACCCGGCTGGTCTCCGACCGCTTCGGGCCGGAGATGACCAAGAAGGGCAACCTCAGCTACGTCCTGACCGCCGAGGGCGCCGCCGCCGTGCGCACCCAGTCGCTGATCAACAACGCCATACGGGGCAAGGCGGCCGGCGTGGTCAAGCGGGGCCTGCGCAAGGCACTGCGGGCCCGCCGGAACATGGGCTCCGGCGAGCAGAAGGTGAAGCTCTACCACGAGGTCTTCTCGAAGCTGCCGATCAAGAAGGGCACGGTCGTCTTCGAGAGCCACATGGGCAAGCAGTACAGCGACAGCCCCAAGGCGATCTACGAGGAGATGGTGCGCCAGGGCGTGCCGTTCGAGGCGATCTGGTCGTACGCGGGCGGCAAGCCCACCGGCTTCCCCAAGGAGGCCACCCTGGTGCGGCGCTGGAGCTGGCCCTACCTGCGGGCCCTCGCCCAGGCCGAGTACTGGGTCGACAACCAGGGCTTCCCGCTGGCGCTGGCCAAGCGCCCGGGCACCACGTACATCCAGACCTGGCACGGCTCCGCGCTCAAGCGCATGGGCTTCCACGAGCCCCGGACCAAGGCGCAGGGCCGGGCCGGCCAGCAGCGCTTCCAGGCGGCCGTCGACCGCTTCGACCACTTCCTGATCCGCTCGGAGCACGACACCCGCACCCTCGCCAAGGGCTTCCGGCTGCGCGACGAGGTGCTGCTGCGCACGGGCTACCCGCGCAACGACGCCCTCGTCGAGGCGTACCGGACCGAGGCGGACAGCGGTGAGCGGGTGCGCGGACCCCTGGCGACCGAGCTCGGCATCGACCCGGACAAGAAGGTGCTGCTGTACGCGCCGACCTTCCGGGCGGGCGCGGACGGCGCGGTGGAGGGCTTCACCTTCCCCTTCGACGTGGAGGAGTTCGCGGACCGGCTCGGCGACCGCTTCACGCTGCTGGTGCGCACGCACTACCTCAACAGCGTCTCGCTGCCGCCGTCGGTCGCCGGCCGCGTCATCGACGTGTCCCGGCACCACGACGTCACCCCGCTGCTGGCCCTCGCCGACGGACTGATCACCGACTACTCGTCGGTGATGTTCGACTACGCGGTCCTGGACCGGCCGATGCTGTTCTTCGCGTACGACTACGAGAAGTACGCCAACGACATCCGCGGCACGTACTTCGACCTGAAGGAGAAGGCCCCCGGCCCGGTGGTGGCCACCGCGGACGAACTCCTGCAGGCGCTCGCCGCCTTCGAGGAGGCGGACGTCAAGTACGCCCAGGCGCGCCAGCGCTTCCTCGCCGAGTTCGGCGAGTACGACCGCGGGGACGCGGCCCGCCAGATCGTCGAGAAGTTCTTCACCAGGAGCGGCAAGTGAGCCAGGAGACCACCACCCCGGGCGGCCGTGACATCTTCATCGTCGCCAACAACGTCGACGAACTCGGCGGCGTGACCACCTGGTCGCACCAGATGGCCCGGCAGTTCACCGACCGCGGCCACCGCGTGCACATCGTCGGCATCGCCCCGGTCGCCGAGGAGATCCGGCAGCAGCTGCCGCCGGACCTGCCGTACGCGATGACCACGCTCTACGACGCCCACCCGCCGTCGGCCCGCCGGCTGCGCGGCATCAAGGGCCGGCTGAACGCCCCCGAGCGGCGTCGCCAGGCGGCCCGGCGGGCGAAGATGCGGGCCAAGGCGGAGCAGCTGAGCGAGCTGCTGCGCACGGCCCGTCCGGGCGGCGTGGTCATCGTCACGCAGGTCTGGGCGATGGAGTGGGTGGCGCTCGCCGACACCAAGGGGCTCAGCGTCATCGGCATGAGCCACGAGTCCTTCGAGGCCAGCCACAAGTCCACCCGCGGTGAGCGGGTCCGCCGCTACTACACCGAGGTGGACCGGCTGCTGGTGCTGACCGCCGAGGACGCGGACCTGTGGATCCGGGCGGGCATGGAGAACGTCGCCAGCATGCCGAACCCGCTGCCCTTCATGCCCGACTCCCCCGCCCCGCGCACCGAGAAGGTCGTGGCGTGCGTGGGCCGCCTCGCTTTCGAGAAGGGCGTCGACCTGCTGCTCGACGCGTGGGCGGACGCCGCGCCGCACCACCCCGACTGGGTCCTGCGGATCTACGGGGCGGGCGCGGAGGAGGAGGCGCTGCGGGCGCACTGCACCTCGCTCGGGCTGGACGACTCCGTGCAGTGGATGGGCAGCACCGGTGACGTGCTGGGCGCCCTGCGCGGGGCCTCGGTCTTCGCCCAGGCCTCGCGGGCCGAGGGCTTCCCGATCACCCTGCTGGAGGCGATGGCGGCGGGCGTTCCGGTGGCCGCCTTCGACTGCGCGCCGGGCGTACGGGAGATCGTCGAGCACGGCGAGGACGGGCTGCTGGCCCGGCTGGGCAACACGATGGAGCTGGCCGGGCACCTGAACGCGCTGATGTCCGACCGCGAACTGCGCGACCGGCTCGGGGACAACGCCTTCCACGCGGTGAAGCGGTACTCCGGCGCCGACATCACCGACCGGTGGGAGGAGCTGTTCTCCTTCCTGGAGCGCTGAGCGCACACCGCGCGACGCATGCATGCGGCCGCCCGCCCCCGACGTACCAGGGGCGGGCGGCCGCGTATCCGGGGTCCGCCGGCCGGTCAGGCCTGGTGGACGTCCTTGTGGCGGTCCGTGCGGGCGGCCTTGTTGGCCTCCCAGCCCGCCCAGGCGGAGGTGACCATCTCGCGGACGTCGTGCCGGGCCTTCCAGCCCAGCTCGCTGGTGATCTTGTCGGCGGAGGCCACGACCTTCGCCGGGTCGCCGGCGCGGCGCGGGCTGATCACCGGCGCGTAGTCGTGCCCGGTGTTCTTGTTCAGGAGCGCCACCATCTCGGCGACCGAGACGCCCTCGCCGCGTCCGATGTTGACGGTGAGGTCCTTGTACTCGCCGGCCGCACCCCACTCGGCGAGCTTGCGGGCCGCCGCCACGTGGGCCTCCGCGAGGTCCTCGACGTGGATGTAGTCGCGGATGCAGGTGCCGTCGGGGGTCGGGTAGTCGTCACCGAAGATCTTGGCGCCCTGGCCGGCGTCGTAGCGCTCGAAGACCATCGGGACCAGGTTGAAGACGCCGGTGTCGGCGAGCTCGGGGGTCGCCGCGCCGGCCACGTTGAAGTAGCGCAGGCAGGCGGTGGAGATGCCGTGCGCCTTGCCCGCGGCACGGACCAGCCACTCGCCGGCCAGCTTCGTCTCGCCGTAGGGGCTCAGCGGCGCGCAGGGGGTGTCCTCGGTGACCAGGTCCACGTCGGGCATGCCGTAGACGGAGGCGGAGGAGGAGAAGAGGAAGTTGCGGATGCCCGCCTCGGCCACGGCCTGCAGCAGGACCGTGAGGCCCTGCACGTTCTCGTGGTAGTAGTACAGCGGCTTCTCGACGGACTCGCCGACCTGCTTCTTGCCCGCCAGGTGCACCACGCCGGTGATCTTGTGCGCGCGGATGGTCTTGTCCAGGGTCAGCCGGTCCAGGACGGAGCCGACCACCAGCGGGACGCCCTCCGGGACGCGGTCCTCGTTGCCCGTGGACAGGTCGTCGAGCACGACGACCTGCTCCCCCGCGAGCAGCATCGCGCGGACGACGTGCGCGCCGATGTAACCGGCGCCACCGGTGATCAGAAACGTCATGTGTATCTCCTTGGTCCTGTCCGACTTCGGTGGGGAAAAGCGCAGCGGTGTGGAAGGGGCCGTCAGCCCGCCCCGCGGCCCGCCCGGGCCCGGTGGAGGCGGTTGCGCACGAGGTACAGCGCTCCCTCGGCGCCGGGCGCGAGGCGCAGCGCGAGGGCGCCTGCACCCGTCCGGTAGGGCTGCGCCAGCAGAACACCGTACCGGCTGCTGGGCAGGGCCCGACGGCGGAGCAGACGACCACCGGGGCGCAGCGAGGTGAACACCGAGCTCCCGTCGGCGCACTCCACGCGCACCCCGACGTTCCAGGCCTGCATCCTGCGCAGCCCCTGGCGACGGCCCGTGACGGCCAGGTCGGCCAGCCGGAAGGGCAGTACGGCGATCCAGCCGTCGTTGCGGTCGGGGCGCAGCTCGATCGGCTGGGCGAGGACGGGCTCGGCTCCCGCACGCGGGATGAAGCTCAGCTGCACGGTCCGGGGGTCGGCCTCGGCGAGGCGCCCGTACAGGTCGTGCAGGCGGATCCGGACGGCGCCGCGGCCGGCCGGTTCGGCGTCGACGGTGACGGGCAGTTCGGCGACCGGCAGCCCGGCCAGGCCGTCCAGCTCCACCGGCAGCTCCTCGCTCCACACCGGGGCACCGGTGGGCCCGACCGCGTACGGGGGCAGCAGCCGCGGCGGTTCCGCCGCCAGCCGGGTGAGCCGGTCGACGTCGGCGGGCGGGGTCTCGGTGGCGCGCAGCACCCCCACGATCCACCGGGCGTGGGCGGCGGCCGAGGCGATGTCGGTCTCGGTGAAGGTGCCGAGGTACTCGCGGGTGAGGGTCCACCAGGCGGCCTGGTACTCGGGGTCCTTGCCGAGCTCGCGCAGGTACATGCGCAGGTCGTACTCGAGGAACTTCACCTGGCAGGCGCTGCCCAGCACCGGGGAGGCGGCGGCGAGGGTCCGGGCGGCCGTCCGGTGGGCCTCGATGCGGGCGCGCCAGTTGCCGACGTCCTTGCGGTCCAGGGAGATGGACACCTGGGCGGCGCCGCGGCGCACGTGCCAGACGTAGACGAGGTCTCCGGTGACGGCGATGCGCGGGGCCGCGGCCAGCACGCGCGAGGTGAAGACGAAGTCCTCGTAGACGAAACGGCCGTCGGGGAAGCGCAGGCCGTGCTCCTCCAGGAAGGCGCGGTCGTAGAGCTTGTTGACGCAGAGGGTGTCGCGGACGAGCTCGGGCCGGTCCGCCGGCCGCTCGATGACGTCGCCGGGCGTGTACAGCCCGGGCATCCAGGGCACGTCGTGGCGCTGGGGCAGCTCGCGCCGGACCGCCGCGCCGACGGTGACCGGGGCGCCGTGCTGTTCGGCGGTGCGCACCAGGGCGTCGGCCGCACCCGGCGGCAGGACGTCGTCGCTGTCGAGGAAGAGGACGTACCGGCCGGACGCGGCCGCGATCCCGTCGTTGCGCGGGGTGCCGCACCCCCCGCTGTTCTCCGTGCGGTGCACGACCTTCAGGCGGGGGTGCGCGGCCGCCAGCTCGTCGAGCACCCGCGCGGTGCCGTCGGACGAGGCGTCGTTCACCGCGATGACCTCGGCGACCACCGGGCCCTGGGCGAGGGCCGAGGAGACGGCCTCGCCCACGAGCCCGGCGTCGTTGTACGCGATGACCACGACGGAGACCGTGGGGAGGTTGCTGCTGTTCACCCGAAGGATCCTAGGCGACCCACATAAAGAGGCCTTCAAACCCTCCGGGGCAGATTCCCTCGGGAGGGGACTAGAACGGCCGGAATTCGTCGTACTCCTTCTGCGCCGAGTCCCCGCGCTGGGCTTCCTTGTCCTTGCGGCGGGTGGTGGCCGGACGCGGGGCGTCCAGACGGTGGTCCTCGCCGCGGCGGCCCAGCATCTCGGCGCCGGCCATCACGGTCGGCTCCCAGTCGAAGACGACCGCGTTGTCGTCGGAGCCGATCGCGACACCGTCGCCGGCGCGGGCGCCGGCCTTCTTCAGCGCGTCCTCGACACCGAGGCGGTTGAGGCGGTCGGCGAGGTACCCGACGGCCTCGTCGTTGTTGAAGTCGGTCTGGCGGACCCAGCGCTCCGGCTTCTCGCCGCGCACGACGTAGACGTCCTCGACCTCGTCGTAGGTGACGGTGAAGCCGGCGTCGTCCACGGCCTTCGGGCGGATGACGATGCGGGTCGCCTCCTCCTTCGGCATGCGGGCGCGGGCCTTGGCGATGACCTCGGCGAGGAAGAAGGAGAGCTCCTTCAGGCCCGTACGGGCGACCGCGGAGACCTCGAACACCTTGTAGCCGCGCGCTTCGAGGTCCGGGCGGACCATGTCGGCGAGCTCCTGGCCGTCCGGGATGTCGACCTTGTTGAGGACGACGAGGCGCGGGCGCTTCTCCAGGCCGCCGCCGTAGAGCTTGAGCTCCTCCTCGATGACGTCGAGGTCGGCGATCGGGTCGCGGTCGGACTCCAGGGTCGCGGTGTCCAGGACGTGTACGAGCACCGAGCAGCGCTCGACGTGGCGCAGGAACTCCAGGCCCAGGCCGCGGCCCTGGCTGGCGCCGGGGATCAGGCCCGGGACGTCGGCGATGGTGTAGACCGTCGAGCCGGCCGTGACGACGCCCAGGTTCGGGACGAGGGTGGTGAAGGGGTAGTCCGCGATCTTCGGCTTGGCCGAGGAGAGCACCGAGATCAGCGAGGACTTGCCGGCGCTCGGGAAGCCGACCAGCGCCACGTCGGCGACGGTCTTGAGCTCCAGGACGATGTCTCCGGTGGTGCCGGGGACGCCGAGGAGCGCGAAGCCGGGCGCCTTGCGGCGGGCGGAGGAGAGCGCGGCGTTGCCGAGACCGCCGCGGCCGCCCTCCGCGGCCACGTAGGTGGTGCCCTGGCCGACGAGGTCGGCGAGGACGTTGCCCTCCTTGTCGAGGACGACGGTGCCGTCCGGCACGGGCAGGATCAGGTCCTGGCCGTCCTTGCCGGAGCGGTTGCCGCCCTCGCCGGGCTTGCCGTTGGTGGCCTTGCGGTGGGGGCTGTGGTGGTAGTCCAGCAGGGTGGTGATCGCCTGCTCCACCACGAGGATGACGTCGCCGCCACGGCCGCCGTTGCCGCCGTCGGGGCCGCCGAGCGGCTTGAACTTCTCCCGGTGAACGGAGGCGCAGCCGTGGCCCCCGTTACCCGCGGCGACGTGCAGCTCGACGCGGTCCACGAAGGTGGTCATGGTTGTTCCTCCAGTTACATACGGGAATGTCCCGGACAGACCTTGCTGTCCATTAAAACGTCTGTACCTACCAACGCACCGAGGGCGGACCTCTCTTCCCGGCCAGTGCCGGGAAGAGCTGAGATCCGCCCTCGGGAAGTTACGAACGCTCGATCAGCCGAAGCTGGATCAGGCGGCCGGAACGATGTTGACGACCTTGCGGCCACGGTGCGTGCCGAACTGCACGGCACCCGCCTGCAGCGCGAACAGCGTGTCGTCGCCACCACGACCGACACCCGAACCGGGGTGGAAGTGGGTGCCACGCTGGCGGACGAGGATCTCGCCGGCGGAGACGACCTGACCGCCGAAGCGCTTCACGCCGAGCCGCTGGGCATTGGAGTCGCGCCCGTTCCGGGTGGACGATGCGCCCTTCTTGTGTGCCATGTCTCAGTCCCTCTTACTTCGCAGCCGCGGGGATACCGGTGACCTTGATCGCCGTGTACTGCTGGCGGTGACCCTGGCGACGGCGGTAGCCGGTCTTGTTCTTGTAGCGCAGGATGTCGATCTTGGCGCCCTTGTGGTGGTCCACGACCTCGGCCGTGACCTTGATACCGGCCAGCACCCACGGGTCGCTGGTCACGGCTTCGCCGTCGACAACGAGCAGGGTCGAGAGCTCGACCGTGTCGCCAACCTTGGCAGTGGAAATCTTGTCAACCTCAACGATGTCGCCGACAGCAACCTTGTGCTGGCGACCACCGCTGCGCACGATGGCGTACACGCGGATCTCTCTCTCACTCGGGACGGATGCTCCTGAAGCCAGCCGCTCAGGCGGGCCGGGGCCCACGCTGATCCGGATTGGACGAGCGGCCTCTCTCGCACCGCGCTTGCGCGCGGAACAGCGGGAGGAAGGTGCTCAGGAGCGCGACGCACACTGGACGGATTCGTCCAAGACACGCCGACGGTCTAGGTTACGGGGCCGGTTCCGGAGGGTCAAACCGGGCCCCGCACGACCGTGGGCCCCGCCGTTCGGCGGGGCCCACGGTCATGAGCGGATCAGGCTTCGGCCGGAGCCGAGACGGACGGAGCGGTCTGCTGCTCCGCCGCCGCGGTCTTCTTCGTCGCCCGCTTCGCCGCGGTCTTCTTGGTCGTGGCCGCCTTCTTGGCCACGGTCTTCTTGGCAGCCGCCGCCTTCTTGGCCGGGGCCTTCTTCGCCGTGGTCGCCTTCTTGGCCGGAGCCTTCCGGGCGGCCTTCTTCGCCGGCGCGGCCCCCTCGGCCTCGGCGGCCTCAGCGGCCTCCTCGGCGGGAGCCGGGGCCTCGGTCACCGGGGCCTCGACGACCACCACGGCGGCCTCCACCGCGCCCGCGGGGGACCCGGCGGGTGCGGTGGCCTTACGGGTGGCACGCCGGCGCGGACGGGCCGGTGCGGCCTCCGCCACGGGGGCCTCCTCGACGACGGCCACGGGCTCGGGCTCGACGACCGGCTCGGGCTCCGGCACGACGACCGGCTCCGGCTCCGGGGCCACCTCGGCCGCGGGGGCCGGGGCACCCGCCGGGGCGGTGGCCTTACGGGTCGCGCGGCGACGGGTACGGCCCTTGGGCGCGGCGTCCTCGGTCACGGCTTCGGCGACGACCTCCGCGACGACCTCCGAGGCCTCCACGGCTTCGGCGACGACCTCGGCGGCCGGCTCCAGGACCGTGTCGGCCGGCTCGGTCACCGGCTGGGCGACGACCTCGGCCACGGGGGCCGGGGTCTGCGCCTCAGCGGCCGCACCGCGCGGGGCGCCCGCCGGAGCGGTCGCCTTGCGGGTGGCGCGGCGCCGGTTGCGACGGCTGCTCAGGCCCGCGGCGGCCTCGGCCTCGGCCGGGCTGCTGTAGAGCTCCTCGTCCGCGACGAACTCCGGCTCGGGCAGCGCCCGCGGAGCGGCGGCCTCGGCAGCCACCTCCGCCTCGGACTCGAAGTCCGTCTCCACCGTCTCGAGCGTCTCGACGGTCTCGACCTCGTGGTCGTGCTGGTCGAACTCGCCACGGCCGCCGCGGCGCTTCGAGCGCTTGCCGTTGCCACCGCCGCCGATCGCGGTCGGCGTCTCCATGTGGACGATGACACCGCGGCCGTTGCAGTGGACGCAGGTCTCGGAGAAGGACTCCAGCAGGCCCTGGCCCACCCGCTTGCGGGTCATCTGGACCAGGCCCAGCGAGGTGACCTCGGCCACCTGGTGCTTCGTACGGTCGCGGCCCAGGCACTCCAGCATCCGGCGCAGGACCAGGTCGCGGTTGGACTCCAGGACCATGTCGATGAAGTCGATGACGACGATGCCGCCCAGGTCGCGCAGCCGCAGCTGGCGCACGATCTCCTCGGCCGCCTCCAGGTTGTTCCTGGTGACCGTCTCCTCGAGGTTGCCGCCCTGACCGGTGAACTTGCCGGTGTTGACGTCGATGACGATCATCGCCTCGGTCTTGTCGATCACGAGGGAGCCGCCCGAGGGCAGCCACACCTTGCGGTCGAGCGCCTTGGCGAGCTGCTCGTCGATCCGGTACGTCGCGAAGACGTCGACCTCGGAGGTCCAGCGCGACAGCCGGTCGGCCAGGTCCGGGGCCACGTGGTTCACGTAGCCGTGGATGGTCTCCCAGGCGGTGTCACCGCTGACGATGACCTTCGAGAAGTCCTCGTTGAAGATGTCGCGCACGACGCGGACGGTCATGTCCGGCTCGCCGTACAGGAGGCTCGGCGAAGAGGTCGAGATCTGCTTCGCCTTCTTCTGGATGTCCTCCCACTGGGCCTGCAGGCGCTCGACGTCGCGGCGCAGCTCGTCCTCGCTCGCGCCCTCGGCGGCGGTGCGCACGATGACGCCCGCGTCCTCGGGGACGATCTTCTTGAGGATGGTCTTCAGGCGCGCGCGCTCGGTGTCGGGCAGCTTGCGGCTGATGCCGGTCATCGAGCCCTCGGGCACGTAGACCAGGTAGCGGCCGGGCAGCGAGACCTGGCTGGTCAGGCGGGCGCCCTTGTGGCCGATCGGGTCCTTGGTGACCTGCACCAGGACCGACTGGCCGGACTTGAGGGCCGACTCGATGCGGCGCGGCCCGTTGGCCATGCCGAGCGCCTCGAAGTTGACCTCACCGGCGTACAGGACCGCGTTGCGGCCCTTGCCGATGTCGATGAAGGCGGCCTCCATGGACGGCAGCACGTTCTGGACCTTGCCCAGGTAGACGTTGCCGACGTACGAGGTGGCCTCTTCCTTGTTGACGTAGTGCTCGACGAGCACGTTGTCCTCGAGGACGCCGATCTGGGTGCGCTCGCCGGACTGGCGGACGACCATCACGCGCTCGACGGCCTCGCGGCGGGCCAGGAACTCGGCCTCCGTGATGATCGGGACGCGGCGGCGGCCCTGCTCACGGCCCTCGCGGCGGCGCTGCTTCTTCGCCTCCAGGCGGGTCGAGCCCTTGATGGACTGGACCTCGTCGGACGGCTCCGCCTTCTCGC
Organism: Streptomyces sp. NPDC005533; assembly: GCF_042871845.1. Lineage (NCBI taxonomy): Bacteria > Bacillati > Actinomycetota > Actinomycetes > Kitasatosporales > Streptomycetaceae > Streptomyces > Streptomyces sp. NPDC005533. The sequence continues at coordinate 36,551 of NZ_JBIAJH010000015.1, forward strand.
GGGCCGGGCGCGGCTCGCGGACCTTGACGACGGTGCGCACGCCGTCCTCGTCGCCCGCTTCGGCGGCCTCGGCGGCGCTGTCGCCACTGCGGCGACGGCGACGGCGGCGACGGCGGCTGGAGCTGGACCCGAGGGCCTCCTCGGCCTCGTCGTCTTCCTCGTCCTCGGCCTCCTGCTCGGTGGCCTCGGCCTCTGCCTCGGTCTCCTCCTCGGCGGACTCGTCGAGGTCGGCGGCCTCACCGCGGCGGCGGCGACGGCCACCGCGACGGCGGCGGCGCGACGGGCGCTCGCCCGACTCGTCGCCCTCGTCGAACTCGGCGGACTCCTCTTCGAGCTCGGCCTCGGGCTCCTCCTCGGCGAGCACCTCGGGGAGGGAGACCGGCGCGGACTCGGCGGCCGGAGCGGACTCGGCGGCGCCGCGCCCACGGCGACGGCGACGGCCGGCGGGCTGCGGGGCGGGGGTCTGGACGACCTCGGCCTCGACCTCCGTCTCCTCCTCCTCGACCTCGTCGGGGGCGGCGGCGCGGGCGGCCGCGGCGGCCATGGCGGCGGTCTCGGGCGTCTGGAACATCGGCTCGGCGAAGACCGGGGCCTGGAAGACGGCCACGGCGGGACGCGCGGCGCGGCGGCCGCGGGCCGGGGCGGCGGGCGCCTCGGGCTCGGCGGCGGGCTGCGCGGGGGCGGCCGGCGCGGTGGTGGAGCGGGTGGCGCGCCGGCGGCCGCCGCGCTTCGGGGAGTCCAGGGCGTCGGCCACGGTGAAGGTGCGGGTGGTGGCCTTGGGGGCCTCCTCCGCGACCGGTTCGGCCTCGGCGGCCGGGGTCTCGGCGGCGGCGGGGGTCTCGGCGGCCGGGGCGGTCACGGCGCGGGTCGCACGACGACGGGCCCGCGGAGCGGGAGCGGCGGGAGCCTCCTCCTCGACCACCGGCGCGGCCTCGACCACGGGATCCTCCACGGCGGCGGGGGTCTCGGCGGCCGGAGCGGTCACGGCGCGCGTCGCACGACGACGGGCACGCGGAGCGGGAGCGGCCGGAGCCTCCTCCTCGACCACCGGCGCGGCCTCGACCACGGGATCCTCCACGGCGGCGGGCGTCTCGGCGGCCGGAGCGGTCACGGCGCGGGTCGCACGACGACGGGCACGCGGAGCCGGAGCGGCCGGGGCCTCCTCCTCGACCGCCGGCGCGGCCTCGGCCACGGGGGCTTCGGCGGCCGGAGCCTCGGGAGCGGTCACGGCGCGGGTCGCGCGGCGGCGGGCACGCGGGGCGGGAGCGGCGGGCTCCTCGGCGGCGGGGGCCTCGACGACGACGGCCTCGGCCTGCGTCTCGGGAGCGGCCACGGCGCGGGTCGCGCGGCGGCGGGTACGTGCGGGGGCGGCGGCCGGAGCGGCCTCCTCGGCGGGGGCGGCCGGGGCGGCCTCCGTCACCGGGGTCACCTCTGCGGTGGCCCCGCCGGGCGGGCCGGCGGGCCGGGAAGCGGCGCGGCGACGCCTGCGCGGGGGCAGGTTGTCGCTGGGGCTGCCGCTGTCGGCGTTACCTGCGGTGGTGTCGTTTTCGTTGTTGAGCATTGCGGGCGGTTCTCCCGTCACGCTCCCGGGCGCCGCGGCTGACTTCCGGTCCGGCTCGGCTCCGCGTAATGAGCGCGGAACCGGCCTCCGGGGCGCGTTCGCCACACGGGAGCTGTAGTCCATGGCCGCCGGTTCCGTACGTGTTGTCCGTACGGCCTGGCGGAAGTCTTCAGGTCAGTGCGCGGCCCGACCCAGGTGGCTCCCGAGTACCAGGGCTGCGCGACGACGACGATCCTTACGCGGCGGGACCTTCCGGCGCCTTCGCGTCGGCGGCTACGGCGGCCGTGGGTGGAGCGGCCGTATCTGCCTCGCGGTCGGGCGCGAGCGGGTCGGTCACCGTGCCGGACTCCTCGTCGAAGAGCCCCTGCGCCAGCCTGGTCACCGCTGAGGGGACCGGCGGCGCCAGGTCGGCCACAGCTCGGAGACCGGACAGGACGTCGTCGGGTCGCACGGCAGGTGTCAGATGCCGAACAACCAGCCGCAGTATCGCACAGGCATTGTCCAGCGGCCTATCAGCCGGGGCAGGAAGGGCTTCGAGGGAGACGACGGCGCCGCGCGTGTCGAAGGTCCGCATTCCGTTCTTGGTCTTGCGCTGCACCTCCACGGTCTCGGCGGCGAGGAAGGCCGTCACGGCCCGCTCGGCCTCGGCGGGTTCCACGCCGTCCAGGCGCAGCTCCCACACGGAGGCGGTCAGCCGGTCGGCGAGGCCCGAGGTGCGGGCCTCGACGGCGTCGATGATGTCGAGCCCGGTCGGCATCGACTCGTCGAGCAGCTCGCGGAGCTTCTCGGGGTCGCGGGGCTCGGCGAGGGCGATCTCCAGGTATTCGGCCTCGCTGCCGGTCCCGGTGGGGGCGGCGTTCGCGTACGAGACGCGCGGGTGGGGGGTGAAGCCGGCCGAGTACGCCATCGGCACCTCGGCGCGGCGCAGGGCCCGCTCGAAGGCGCGCTGGAAGTCGCGGTGGCTGGTGAACCGGAGGCGGCCGCGCTTGGTGTAGCGCAGTCGGATGCGCTGCACCACCGGTGCGGGAGGCGGGCCTTCGGGCTGTCGCTTGCCCAGTGGTTCTTCTCCTTGTGCGGGGCTCCGCGGCTCGCGCGTCGCCCTGAGCGTCTGTGGGACCGGCCGGCGCCGCCCTGCCCCCGGCTCACCCCTGCCGTTCGTGGAGGGAGATCTCGGGAGCGGGCGTGTTGCCTGCGGCTGTCGTACTACCCAGAGTACGCGCCCGTGACCTCGTCGGTTCCACGGGAGGAGTACCGAACAGTGCCGTGCGCACCGCGGCACGCGCTTCGCGGACCGCGGCGCGGCCGGTGCGCCAGACTTCGCGGACGGCGTGTCCGGCGGGGGTCAGCACGTGCCGGTAGACCAGGGACGCGGGCCGGCCGACCAGCATCCAGCCGATCCACTTGAGCCCGCGCCACAGGGCTGCGGCGATCCTCCCGGACACGTGCCAGGCCCACAGGAGGACCTGCCCGAGCGGGGTGAGCACGTACCGGTACAGCCCGACCGCCAGCCACGCGAGGGCGAGCCCGACGGGTCGCAGCAGGTACCGGTACAGCGCGGCGGCCAGCCGGGCGAGGCCGTGTCCGAGCGGGGTGAGGACGTACCGGTAGGCCGCCTCGGCCAGCCAGGCGAGGGCGCGGCCGACGGGCGCGAGCGCGTACCGCCACAGCCCGACCCAGGGCCACACGAACAGGGTCATGGCCAGCGCCCACACGGCCCATGCCACCGCCTTGCCGAGCGGGGCCAGCAGGTACCGCAGCCCGCCCCGGCCGGCCCAGGTCAGCGCTGCCCAAAGGGGTCGGAACAGGTAGCCGGTCAGGATCCGCCCGACGGGTGCGAGCAGGTGCGCGTACGTGCCGCGGCCCAGCCACGCGAGGCCCCGGCCCACGGGGGTCAGCACGTACCGCCACAGCCCGACCCACGGCCAGACGAAGACCAGCCGCAGCAGGGTGGCCAGCACCCGGCCGAGGATGCGCAGCGCCGGCTCGACGACGTGGACGTGGAGCGGCCCGAGGACGTGCCGGTGCGCGGCGCGGCCCAGGGCGACGAGCAGTTCCCAGACCACTCGTACGGGCAGTACGACGAGTAGGGCGACGATCTTGACGGGGATCCTGATGGCTCCCACCAGGCATCCGTCGCCGCCGCTCGGAGGCCGTGCGTCCAGTTCCATGCAGTCAAGGACACGGCAGAGGCCCCCACCCGTTGCGGGCGGGGGCCTCTCGTGACCCAAGGGTTACTTCACGACGGTCAGCGGCAGGAGCTTCTTGCCCGTCGGGCCGATCTGGATCTCGGTCTGCATCTGCGGACACACGCCGCAGTCGAAGCAGGGGGTCCAGCGGCAGTCGTCGACCTCGGTCTCGTCGAGGGCGTCCTGCCAGTCCTCCCAGAGCCAGTCCTTGTCGAGACCGGAGTCCAGGTGGTCCCAGGGCAGGACCTCCTCGTAGGTGCGCTCGCGCGTCGTGTACCAGGCCACGTCCACGCCGTAGGCCGGCAGCGTCTTCTCCGCGGCCTCCATCCAGCGGTCGTACGAGAAGTGCTCGCGCCAGCCGTCGAAGCGGCCGCCCGACTCGTACACCGCGCGGATGACGTCGCCGATGCGGCGGTCGCCGCGGGAGAGGAGGCCCTCGACGATGCCCGGCTTGCCGTCGTGGTAGCGGAAGCCGATGGAACGGCCGTACTTCTTGTCGCCGCGGATCTTGTCGCGGAGCTTGCCCAGGCGGGCGTCCGTCTCCTCGGCCGACAGCTGCGGCGCCCACTGGAACGGGGTGTGCGGCTTCGGCACGAACCCGCCGATGGACACGGTGCAGCGGATGTCGTTCTGACCGGAGACCTCGCGGCCCTTGGCGATGACGTTGACCGCCATGTCGCCGATCTGGAGGACGTCCTCGTCGGTCTCGGTGGGCAGGCCGCACATGAAGTACAGCTTCACCTGGCGCCAGCCGTTGCCGTACGCCGTCGACACGGTCCGGATCAGGTCCTCTTCCGAGACCATCTTGTTGATGACCTTGCGCATGCGCTCGGAGCCGCCTTCGGGGGCGAAGGTCAGACCGGAGCGGCGCCCGTTGCGGGTCAGCTCGTTGGCCAGGTCCACGTTGAAGGCGTCGACGCGGGTCGACGGCAGGGACAGGCCCACCTTGTCGTCCGTGTAGCGGTCCGCGAGGCCCTTGGCGATGTCGGCGATCTCCGTGTGGTCCGCCGAGGAGAGGGAGAGGAGACCCACTTCCTCGAAGCCCGTGGCCTTCAGGCCGCGCTCCACCATCTCGCCGATGCCGGTGATGCTTCGCTCCCGCACGGGGCGCGTGATCATGCCGGCCTGGCAGAAGCGGCAGCCGCGGGTGCAGCCGCGGAAGATCTCCACCGACATCCGCTCGTGGACGGTCTCGGCGAGCGGGACCAGCGGCTGCTTGGGGTAGGGCCACTCGTCGAGGTCCATGACCGTGTGCTTGGACACGCGCCACGGCACGCCGGAGCGGTTGGGCACGACACGGCCGATGCGGCCGTCCAGCAGGTACTCCACGTCGTAGAAGCCCGGCACGTAGACGTTCCCGGTCTTCGCCAGGCGGAGCAGGACCTCCTCGCGCCCGCCCGGCCGTCCCTCGGCCTTCCAGGTGCGGATGATCTCGGTCATGTCGAGGACGGCCTGCTCGCCGTCGCCGATGACCGCGCAGTCGATGAACTCCGCGATCGGCTCGGGGTTGAAGGCCGCGTGGCCGCCCGCGAGGACGATCGGGTGGTCGACCGTACGGTTGCGGGCCTCCAGCGGGATGCCCGCGAGGTCCAGGGCCGTGAGCATGTTGGTGTAGCCCAGCTCCGTGGAGAAGGACAGGCCGAACACGTCGAAGGCGGAGACCGGGCGGTGGCTGTCCACGGTGAACTGCGGCACCTTGTGCTCGCGCATCAGCTCTTCGAGGTCGGGCCACACGCTGTAGGTGCGCTCGGCGAGGACGCCCTCGCGCTCGTTCAGCACCTCGTACAGGATCATGACGCCCTGGTTGGGCAGCCCGACTTCGTACGCGTCCGGGTACATGAGCGCCCACCGGACGTCGCAGCTCTCCCACTCCTTGACCGTGGAGTTGAGTTCACCGCCGACGTACTGGATGGGCTTCTGCACGTGCGGAAGCAGGGCCTCAAGCTGAGGGAAGACCGACTCGGTCATCACGCGACTTTCATGAAGCGGGCAGGGGGCAGCTCTCAAGCGTACCCCGAGGCTCGGCCGCCCCCACCCACATGATCATTCCAGTCCGGACCGCACCGCCGGGTCGGAGGCCTTCGCCCACGTATCCGGAAGCTCCCTTTCGCTCCGCTTGGCCAGGGCTTCCTCACGGCCGTAGAGCACGCCCCAGGTGAAGGCCGACTCCCCCGCCGCGGCCGCCTGCACGGCGAGACCGCGCAGGGCCTCGCGGGCGACGACGCCGTCCTGGTGGTCGCCGAGCAGGGATTGGACCTTCTTCACGGCCTTGGCCAGGCGTTTCGCCGGTTTGCCGAGGGCCGGTACGGCCGCCTCCGCCGCGTACCGGGACCGCTTGGCCGCCTTCCGGGCCTCGTGCAGGGCCAGGTCGCGCTCGTGGCCCGGGTCGAGGGAGAGCGCGGTGTCGATGCGGTGGGCGAGGCGGTCGAAGTCGTGGAGCACCGCCTTCGGCAGGACGCGTTCGGCCCGCCCGTCCGCGGCCTTCAGCAGCGGCGGCCGCTCCAGCAGGGCGTCGAGGGAGTCCAGGAGGGCCAGGTGGCGCGCGCTGTCGAGCGCGCCGAGCGTCCGGCGCCGCGCATCCGAGCGGCGGACGGCGTTCCAGACCTTCAGCCGGGCCCGGACCGGTCCGAGCAGCAGGGCGCGCGGAAGCTCGCCGAGGTGGTCCTGGATCCGCTCCAGCAGGACCTCCCGGTCGCGGTCGACGCCGAGTTCGGCGGCGAGCCAGCGCAGTTCCTCCCCGATCGGGTCGGTGACGTCGCGGTCCAGGACCTTGCGGTACGTCTTGAAGGCGCTGCGCAGCCGGCGGCAGGCGACCCGCATCTGGTGGACGGAGTCCGGGAGGTTGCGCCGCACGGCCGGGTCCTGCGCGACGAGGGCGTCACGCTGTTCCCGCAGGTACGCGAGGACGTACGCGCCGGCGGAGCCCTCGGGGCCGCCGGCCTCGGGCCGGGCGGGGGGCGCGGCGTCGGTCTCCGCGAGGGCCCTGGCGAGTTTCGAGGAGGCGTCGGAGACCCGGAGCCCGGCCTTGCGGAAGGTCTTCTCGACGGCGTCGAGCAGGTCGGGGTCCACGCCGTCGGCGAGTTCCACCTCCACCTCGGTCCAGGAGGCGCTGGCCTGGCCGCGCTCGGCGAGGACCTCGTCGGTGCTCAGCTCGGCGAGCAGGGCCCCCTCCGCGTCGAGCAGGTGGCTGACGCGGCGCGAGGAGACCAGCCTGACCTGCGGCTGGAGTCCGGCGTCGCGCACCCGGGAGCGGACGAGGGCGACGAGGGAGGGCGGGACGGCGTCACTGAGCGCGGTCGTGACCTCGTCCCGCACTCCGGGGGAGACGGGCAGTTTGAGGTGCCAGCCCGCGTCCGCGCCGCCCGTTCTGCGCCGCAGGGTGAGGCCGTCGGCGGCCAGGCGTTGGTCGGGGGTGTCGTAGTAGACGGCGTCGAGGTCGATGGTGCCCTGGTCGGAGACGGCCGCGATCGCGGCCGTGCCCGTCAGGTCCGGCACCCCGCGCCGGGCAGATTTGGCCTTGGAGAACTCGAATTTGCGCTCGATTTCGCGCTTGGTGTCCGCCATAGACCGAACTTAGTCCTGAACGGATCACGGCGGCAGGGTGAACAGGGGATCAGGCTGACAATGGCCGCTGCACCTTGATCGATTGCAGCAGTCCGATCGCCACCCACACCGCGAACATCGACGAGCCTCCGTACGAGACGAACGGCAGTGGCAGTCCGGCCACCGGCATGATCCCGAGGGTCATCCCGATGTTCTCGAAGGACTGGAAGGCGAACCAGGCGATGATCCCGGCGCACACGATGGTCCCGTACAGCTCGGTGGTCTCCCGGGCGATCATGCAGGCCCGCCACAGGATGACGGCCAGCAGGAACAGGATCAGCCCGGCCCCGAGGAAGCCCAGCTCCTCCCCCGCCACGGTGAAGACGAAGTCGGTCTGCTGCTCCGGCACGAACTGGCCGGTGGTCTGCGATCCCTTGAACAGCCCGGAGCCGGTGAGCCCGCCGGAGCCGATCGCGATGCGCGCCTGGTTGGTGTTGTAGCCGACGCCCGCCGGGTCGAGTTCGGGGTTGGCGAAGGCCGCGAAGCGGTTGATCTGGTACTCGTCGAGGACGCCGAGCTGCCAGATCAGGACGGCGCCGCCGGCGCCGGTGCCGAGGAGTCCGAGCACCCAGCGGTTGGAGGCGCCGGAGGCCAGCAGCACGCCGAGCACGATGACGATCATGACCATGACGGACCCGAGGTCGGGCATCAGCATGACGATGCCCATGGGCGCGGCGGCCAGGCAGAGCGCCTTGACGACCGTGCGGTGGTCCGGGTGGGTGAGGTCGCCCGCGTCCACCCGGGTGGCCAGCAGCATCGCCATGACCAGGATGATCGTGATCTTCACGAACTCGGAGGGCTGGAGGGAGAATCCGCCGCCGATCACGATCCACGCGTGGGCGCCGTTGATGGTGGCGCCCAGCGGGGTGAGCACGGCCAGGATGAGCACCAGTGAGAGCCCGTAGAGGACCGGCACCGCACCGCGCAGGGTGCGGTGGCCGAGCCAGACGGTGCCGATCATCAGGACGAGGCCGATGCCGGTGTTCAGGGCGTGCCGGGCCAGGAAGTAGTACGGGTCCCCCTGGTTCAGCTGGGTCCTGTTGCGGGTCGCCGACCACACCAGCAGGGAGCCCACGAAGGACAGGGCGAGCGCGGCGAGGAGTATCGGCCAGTCAAGCCGGCGCACCACGGAGTCGCGGGCGGTGAGCCTGGCCATCGCCCCGCGCTCGGGCGCGTACCGGGAGACGGAGAACTTGTTGGCGGTCTGCATGTCTTTCGGTCCTCAGTCGTGCCGTGCGGGAGTCGGGGCGGGCGGCCCGGCGAGGGCGGGCGGTTCGGGCTCCTCCGGGGACGGCGGCACGTACGGCCGGATCTCCGGGGAGTCGATGGAACCGTCGGGGCGGATCTTGGGCAGGTTCGCCTCGGGCTGCGGCAGCAGGGCCTTCTTCGGGTCGAGCTTGCCGTCCATGTCGAGACCGTAGATGGCGTTGTAGAGGTTGCGGACGGCGGGGCCGGAGGCTCCGGAGCCGGTGCCGCCCTGGGAGATCGTCATGACGATCGTGAAGTCCTTGGTGTAGGTCGCCAGCCAGGACGTGGTCTGCTTGCCGTACACCTGGGCGGTGCCGGTCTTGGCGTGCATGGGGATCTTGTCCATCGGCCAGCCGATGAACCGCCAGGCGGCGGTGCCGCCGGGCTCGGCGACCGAGCGCAGGCCCTTGTCGAGGTCGCCGATGGTCTTGGCGTCGATCGGCAGCCGGCCGTGGGGCTGCGGCTTGATCATCTCGACGTGCTTGCCGTCCGGGCTCACCAGGGCCTTGCCGACCGTGGGGTTGTAGAGGGTGCCGCCGTTGCTGATGGCGGAGTACGCGGTGGCCATCTGGATGGGGGTGACGAGGACGTCTCCCTGGCCGATGGCGAAGTTGATGCTGTCGTAGGCCTTCAGCTGGTTGCCCTCGAGGCAGCTCTCGTAGGCGATCTGCTCGACGTAGCTGCCGCCCCGCTTGCCCTGCTTGCACCAGGAGTCCTTGTTGGCCGCCCAGAAGCTCTGCTTCCACTTGCGGTCGGGGATGCGCCCGGTGACCTCGTTCGGCAGGTCGATGTGGGTCTCGGCACCGAGGCCGAACTCGCGGGCGGTCCGGTAGAACCAGTCGTGGGCGTTCTTCTTCGGCTTGAGGCCGCCGTCGCGCTGCCACTCCTTGTGGCCGAGGGCGTAGAAGACGGTGTTGCAGGAGAACTTGAGCGCGTCGCCGAGGGTGATGGGGCCGTGCCCCTTGGACTCGAAGTTCGCGAAGCTCCGGCCGCCCATGTTGTAGGAGGCGCTGCAGTTGTACTTGTCGTTGAAGTCGTAGCCGGCCCGGACGGCCGCGCTCGCCGAGACCACCTTGAAGATGGAGCCCGCGGGGGCCTGGCCCTGGATGGCCCGGTTGAGCAGCGGGTAGTTGGAGTTCTTGCTGGTGAGCCTGGCGTAGTCCTTGCCGGAGATGCCGCCGACCCAGGCGTTGGGGTCGTAGTCGGGCTGGGAGGCCATCGCGACGACGCGGCCGGTCTTGGCCTCCATGACGACGACGGCGCCGGAGTCGGCCTCGTACTTGCGGCCCGTGATGTTGTCGGTCTCGTTGCGGACGACCTTCATGGCCGCCTGGAGCTCGTACTCGGCCACGGCCTGGACGCGGGCGTCGATGCTGGTGATGAGGGTGGACCCGGCCACGCCCGGGTCGGACTTGGTCTGGCCCATGACCCGGCCGAGGTTGTCGACCTCGTACGAGGTGACCTCCGCCTTGCCGCGCAGCTGCCGGTCGTAGGTGCGTTCGATGCCGGAGCGGCCGACCTGGTCGGAGCGCAGGTGCGGGGAGTCGGTGTCCTTGGCCTTCTGGATCTCGTCGTCGGTGACCGGCGAGAGGTAGCCGAGCACCTGCGCGGTACGGGCTCCGCCGGGGGCCGGGTAGCGGCGGACGGCGGTGGGCTCGGCGGTGATGCCGGGGAACTCCTCGGGGCGCTCGCGCAGCTGGAGCGCCTGCTGCGTGGTGGCCTCCATGGTGACCGGGATCGGCTGGTAGGGGGAACCGTTCCAGCAGGGTGCGGGGGTCTGGGAGTCGCAGAGCCGGACCTTCTCCATGACCTCCTTGGGGGTCATGTCCAGCACGTCGGCGAGGCGGGTCATGACGCCCTTGCCCCGGTCCTTCATCTTCATCAGCGCGGTGCGGCTGGCGGAGACGACGAGCCGGGTCTCGTTGTCGGCGAGGGGCACCCCGCGGGCGTCGAGGATCGAGCCGCGCACGGCCGGCTGGACCACCCGCTGCACGTGGTTGCTCTTGGCCTCGTGGTAGTACTCCGCGCCGTTGCGGATCTGGAGGAACCAGAGCCGGCCGCCGAGGGTGACCAGCATCGAGAGGATGAGCACCTGCATGATGACGAGCCTGATCTGCACCCGGGAGGTGCGGCCGGTCTCCGGAACGTTCGTCACGCCTGCTCCTCCCTCACAGCTTCTTGACGCTCTTCACACCCTTGACTGCCTTGACGCCCTTTATGCGGACGGCCCTGTTGGCGCGGGAGCGCGCGGTCTTCAGTCGCAGGCCGCCGCGCTGGCTGCCGATGCGCAGGCCCGTACCGCCGGCCAGCCAGCCGGCGGAGACGTCGGCGGCCTTGTTCGTGGGGCCGCCGCCGGCCTCGACGGCCATCGGGTCGTTCTCGGCGCGCCGGGCCAGGGCCATGATGAACGGCACCGTGAAGGGCGCGAGCAGCAGGTCGTAGAGGGTCGCCGTGAACAGCAGCCCGGCCAGGCCCACGTGGCGGGCGGCCGTGTCCCCGACCAGGGCGCCGACGCCGGCGTAGAGGAGGGTGGAGCCGATCGCGGCGGCGACGACGGTGAGCATGGGGCCCCAGGCGGAGCGGAACCGCCCACCGTCGGGCCGGACCAGCCCGCAGGCGTAGCCGATGACGCACAGCACGAGCGCGTACCGGCCGGCGGCGTGGTCGGCGGGCGGGGCCAGGTCGGCGAGGAGACCGGCGGCGAAGCCGATCAGGGCTCCACTGACGTGCCCGTACACGAGTGCGAGGGCGACGACGGTGAGGAGCAGCAGGTCGGGGACGGCACCGGGCAGTTGGAGCCGGCCCAGGACGGTGACCTGGATGACGAGGGCGACCACGACGAGCGTGGCCGAGAGCAGGATCCTGTTGAAGCGCATGGGCGGTCTGCTCCTACTCGTCGGCCGGCTTGCCGGGCACGCTGGCGGACCCGGACGGGGTCACCGTGACGGTGACCGTCGGGGTGGGCTTGGGGGCCTCGGGCTTGGGGGGCAGGACGGCGTCGCGCGGGTCCTCGCGCGGCGGCATCACGACGACGCCGACGATGTCGAGGCGCGAGAACGCGACGGCCGGGTTGACCCATACGGTGCGGGTCAGGTCTCCGCGCGAGGGGTCGACCTTGACCACCTCGCCGATCGGCACGCCGGGCACGAACGGCTTGTTGCCGCGCGAGCCGAAGGTGACGAGCCGGTCCCCGGGGTTGATCTTGGCCTTGCCGTTGAGCATCTGCACGGACATCGGGCGGTCGCCCTGCCCTGTGGCGAAGCCGAGTTCGCCGGTCTTCTCCAGCCGGGTGCCGACGGTGAAGTCGGGGTCGTTGGCGAGGACGACGGTCGCGGTGTCCGGGCCCACGGTGCTGACCCGGCCGACGAGGCCGTCGCCGTTGAGGACGGTCATGTCGCGTTCGATGCCGTCCTTGCTGCCGGCGTCGATGGTGACGGTCCAGGAGAAGCCCTGGGCCGCTCCTATCGCGATGACCTCGGCGCCCTTGATGCCGTACTGTCCGGCGCCCGCCCGCTTGAGCATCTCGTCGAGCTCGTGGATGCGGCTGCGGGTCTGCTCGTCGCTGCCCAGCTTGGCCTTCAGGGCGGCGTTCTCGCGCTCCAGCGTGGCGATGCGGTTGTGCCGCTCGCCCGAGTCCCTTACCGCCCCTATGGCGTTGGCGACCGGATCGACAGCGGTCGCCACACCCTCCTCGACCGGCCCGAAGACCGCTGCCGCGGCCTGCCGGGCACCGTCGACCGGCGACTCCTCGCCTGCCCTGATGTCCACCGTGATCAACGCGAACGCGATGGCGATCAGAAGCACCAGGAGCAGCCGGCTTTCTCGTGTGTCCCTCACGTGCGGCGGCCGTGCCTTCCTCGTCGGAATTCTCTTTTGCCTGTATATCAACGATCCGCCGCACGGGCCCGGTAGCACCCGTACGGCGGATCCTTGTGTGTTCCGCATGGCCCCTCCGCCGGGGAGGGGCGTCTGTCAGCGACGGGGCTGGGCGTCCAGGACCTGCTGGAGCGCCTCGAACTCCTCGACGCACTTGCCGGAGCCGAGCGCCACGGAGTCGAGCGGGTCCTCGGCGATGTGGATCGGCATGCCGGTCTCCCGGCGCAGCCGCTCGTCGAGGCCGCGCAGCAGGGCGCCGCCGCCGGTCAGGACGATGCCGCGGTCCATGATGTCGCCGGAGAGCTCCGGCGGGCACTTGTCGAGCGTGGTCTTGACCGCGTCGACGATGGCGTTGACCGGCTCCTCGATGGCCTTGCGGACCTCGGCGGCCGAGATGACGACCGTCTTGGGCAGGCCGGAGACCAGGTCGCGTCCTCGGATCTCGGTGTGCTCGTCCTTGTCGAGGTCGTACGCCGACCCGATGGTGATCTTGATCTGCTCGGCCGTCCGCTCACCGAGGAGGAGCGAGTACTCCTTCTTGATGTGCTGGATGATCGCGTTGTCGAGCTCGTCGCCGGCCACCCGGATGGACTGCGCCGTGACGATTCCGCCGAGGGAGATGACGGCGACCTCGGTGGTGCCGCCGCCGATGTCCACGACCATGTTGCCGGTGGCCTCGTGGACGGGCAGGCCCGAGCCGATGGCGGCGGCCATGGGCTCCTCGATGATGTGCACCTGTCGGGCGCCGGCCTGCGTGGACGCCTCGATGACGGCGCGTCGCTCCACCCCGGTGATGCCGGAGGGGACACAGACCACGACCCGCGGACGTGCCAGGTAGCGGCGCTTGTGGATCTTGAGGATGAAGTACCGGAGCATACGCTCGGTGATCTCGAAGTCGGCGATGACGCCGTCCTTGAGGGGCCTTACGGCGACGATGTTGCCGGGCGTGCGCCCGATCATCTTCTTCGCCTCGGAGCCGACCGCCAGAATGCCGCCGGTGTTCGTGTTGATGGCGACCACGGACGGCTCGTTCAGGACGATCCCCCGGCCCCTCACGTACACCAGCGTGTTGGCGGTCCCGAGGTCGATCGCCATGTCACGGCCGATGAACGACATGTTGTTCCCCTTGTTCCCCATGAGGAGCGTCTGGCCTTCCAGTTGATAGCGGCTGCTGTCAGGTCGGCGAGGTGGGTGTGTGGGTGGAGGCCCCATCGTAGTCACGGTTGTACTGACACCGCGCGACGGGACTCCGGCAATCCCGCCGGAATGGATACCCGCCCCCTTAGTGGTGACGACGTGTCCTGCCCAGGCGTTCCCGCTCGCGGCCGGAAATACCGAGGGGCGACCGAAATTACTTCGGTCGCCCCAGGTCGTGAGCGCTATTTGGCTGATGTCTCGTCAGGAAAGAGTGCTCCGGAAGAGTCAGAGCGCGGGAAAGAACAGCTTCAGCTCGCGCTCCGCGGACTCCTCGGAGTCCGAGGCGTGGATCAGGTTCTCCCGGGTGACGGTGCCGAAGTCACCCCGGATGGAGCCGGGCGCCGCGGCGATCGGGTCGGTGGGTCCGGCCAGCTGGCGGACGCCCTCGATCACGCGTTCCCCTTCCACGACCAGGGCGACGACGGGACCGCTCGCCATGAAGCCCATGAGGGGCTCGTAGAACGGCTTGCCCTTGTGCTCCCCGTAGTGCGCCTCCAGGGTCTCCTGGTCCAGCGTGCGCAGCTCCAGTGCGGGAATCGTCCAGCCGGCCTTCCGCTCGATGCGGCCGATGATCTCGCCGACCAGACCACGACGGACGGCGTCGGGCTTGAGCAGGACGAGGGTGCGCTGGGTCATGTTTCGGCTCCTTGCGGCAAACGGGTGCGGTGGGACGAATCTACAGGGCCGTCAGGGGGCGGTCCGGCCGGTGCCCGGCCGGACCCGGAGGTGACCGCTCACGCGGTGTCGGGCGCCGCGGACGCCCCGGACGCCTCCTGCGCCGCCGCCCACCTCGCCTTGATCGCGTCGATCTTCCGGCCGTAGTGCACCGAGCACCACCACAGGCCCGCGAAGACCGCGCCGAGGAAGAACATCGTCGGGACGACGAAGCCGCTCACGATCAGGCCGATCTGCAGCGCCCAGCCCAGCTGGACCGCCCCGGGACGCGACAGCATCCCGCACAGCAGCACCGACAGCAGCATCGCGACCCCGCAGACCGTCCAGACCGCGGCCTGGGTCAGGTCGGGGTCCTTCATCGCCACCAGCCCCGCGAAGCCGATCACGAAGAACTCGCCGATCAGCGTGCTCGCACACAGCGTGCGCATCCCTCAGCCCCTCTTCAGCAGCAGGCGGGCCTCGCCCACCGTGATCACGGAACCGGTCACCAGGACCCCGGCCCCTCCGTACTCGGCCTCTTCCTCCGCCAGGGTGATCGCCGCCTCCAGGGCGTCGTCCAGCCGCGGCTCCACCTGCACCCGGTCCACGCCGAACACCTCGACCGCGACGGCCGCCAGCTCGTCGGCGCCCATCGACCGGTGGCTGGAGTTCTCCGTGACCACCACCTCCGCGAAGATCGGCTCGAAGGCCTCCAGCACCCCG
This sequence comes from Streptomyces sp. NPDC005533, assembly GCF_042871845.1. NCBI lineage: Bacteria > Bacillati > Actinomycetota > Actinomycetes > Kitasatosporales > Streptomycetaceae > Streptomyces > Streptomyces sp. NPDC005533. Next base: position 51,599 of record NZ_JBIAJH010000015.1, read on the forward strand.
CGGACGTCCTTGTCCTCGCTCGCGGCCACGACCCCGATCAGCCGGCTGAAGCCGAAGGACTCGGTCACCGCGTCCGCCGTGGCCGCGGCACCCGCCGGGTTGTGCGCCGCGTCCAGGACCACCGTCGGGCTGCGCCGCACGACCTCCATGCGGCCCGGCGAGGTCACCGAGGCGAAGGCCCGCTGCACGGTCTCCAGGTCCAGCACCCGCGCGTGCTCCTGGCCGATCCCGAAGAAGGCCTCGACCGCCGCCAGCGCCACCGCCGCGTTGTGCGCCATGTGGGCGCCGTACAGCGGCAGGAAGATGCCGGCGTACTCCCCACCCACACCGCGCAGCGTCAGCTGCTGGCCGCCGACGGCGACCTCGCGCGAGACGACGCCGAACTCCATGCCCTCGCGGGCCACCGTGGCGTCGACCTCCACGGCCTTCTTCAGCAGCACCTGCGCCGCGTCCACCGGCTGCTGCGCCAGGATCACGGTCGCGTCCTGCTTGATGACGCCGCCCTTCTCCACGGCGATCTCGCCGGGCGTGGAGCCGAGCCGGTCGGTGTGGTCCAGGCTGATCGGCGTGATGACCGCGACCGAGGCGTCGATGACGTTCGTCGCGTCCCAGCTGCCGCCCATGCCGACCTCGACCACGGCCACGTCCACGGGCGCGTCCGCGAAGGCCGCGTAGGCCATTCCGGTGAGCACCTCGAAGAACGACAGCCGGAACTCCTCGGCGGCGTCGACCATCTCCACGTACGGCTTGATGTCCTGGTACGTCTCGACGAACCGCTCGGCGTCGATCGGCGCCCCGTCGAGGCTGATCCGCTCGGTGATCGACTGCACGTGCGGGCTGGTGTAGCGCCCGGTGCGCAGCTCGAAGGCGTTCAGCAGGCTCTCGATCATGCGGGCCGTGCTCGTCTTGCCGTTGGTGCCGGTGACGTGGATGGAGGGGTACGCCCGCTGCGGCTCGCCCAGCACGTCCATCAGCGCCGCGATCCGCGACACCGACGGTTCCAGCTTGGTCTCGCCCCAGCGGGTGGAAAGCTCCTGTTCCACCTCCAGCAGCGCCTTCGCGACCTGCGGATCGACGGGCGGGGCGGGTACCGGGTCGCCCTGGGGCGGTCCGGCCTGGGCGCGCAGGGTACGGCTGCCGGCCTCGATCACCGCCAGGTCGGGGTCGCGGTCGGACTCTTCCGCCACGATCTGGTCGAACTCGTCGAAGGTGCCGGCGAGGTCGTCGTTGTCGTCGCGGTCGTGGCTCTCGGGCTGCTGCTCACTCACAGGGCCAGTCTACGGACGGGGACCCCGAGGACTTTCGGCCCGGCCGGTTGGGGACCTTCGGCGGCAAGAGCGACCGGATCGTTATGCAAGCCTTGCGGACAGCAGAGAGGGGAATAAATGCCGCAGGCCAGTACGAAAAAGACGGCTTCCAGCCGCGACATAGGGGTGGACCTGGGGACCGCGAACACCCTCGTCTACGCGCGGGGCCACGGGATCGTCCTCGATGAGCCGTCCGTGGTCGCCGTCCGGGCCGGCACCACCACCACCCTGGCCGTCGGGACGGAGGCCAAGGAGACCATCGGCCGCACGCCCGGCTCCATCACCGCGATCCGGCCCCTCAAGGGCGGCGTGATCTGCGACTACGAGGCAGCCGAGGAGCTGATCCGGCACTTCGTGCGCAAGGCCGTTCCCGGCCGCCGGCCCCGCACCCGGATGGTGATCTGCGTACCGTCCGGGGTCACCCCCGTCGAGCGGCGGGCCCTCGTCCACGCCGCCACCCGGGCCGGCGCCAAAGCCGTACACCTGATCGAGGAGCCGATGGCGGCGGCGATCGGCGCCGGGCTGCCCGTGGCCGAACCGCGCGGCTCCATGGTCGTGGACATCGGCGGCGGCACCTCCGAGGTCGCCGTCATCTCCCTGGGCGCCATCGTCACCTCCCGGTCGCTGCGCGTCGGCGGGGACCGGCTGGACGCGGCGATCACCGACCACGTGCGCAAGCGGCACGCGCTGCTCATCGGGGAGCGCACCGCCGAGGACGTCAAGCTCGCCGTCGGCTCGGCCTGGCCGGTGCCGGACCGGCCGGAGCTGGAGACGCGCACCTTCACCGTGCGCGGCCGCGAGAAGGTCGGCGGCATGCCCAAGACGCTGGAGCTGGGCGCCGCGGAGGTCCGGGCGGCCCTCGACGAGCCGGTCGAGGCGATCATCGCTGCCGTGCGCACCACCCTGGAGGAGTGCCCGCCCGAACTGTCCGGCGACGTGCTGGAGCACGGCATCACCTTGACCGGAGGCGGCGCCCTGCTCCCCGGCCTGGACCTGCGGATGGCCTCCGCGACCGGCATCCCCGTCTTCGTGGCGGACCACCCGCTGGACTGCGTGGCGCTGGGCTCCGGCCGGTGCGTGGAGGAGCTGGACACCCTCGGCAGCCTGCTGGTTCCCGCGAAGGCCTGAGGCGCCGGGCCGTCTCGAACCTAGCCGCGCGGCAGCGTGGCCACGACCTCGTACGCGTCCTGCGTGCGGCGCGCCGTCAGGCTCCCGCCCAGGCTCCGGACGCGCTCGGACATGCTCGCGGTCCCGGAGCCCGCCGAGACGGGCGCCCGGCCCGGGGTGCGGGCCGCCAGCGCGTTGCTCACGGCGATCCGCAGCTGCGGTCCGTCGGCCGCGATCGACACGTGGATGGTCTCCCCGTGCGCGTGCTTGGCGGCGTTGGTCAGGCACTCCTGCACCACCCGGTAGACCGCCGCCTGCCGCAGCGGCGACAGCCCGTGGACCTCCGGGTCCATGGCCAGCCGCACGGGCGAGCCCGCCCGCCCGCTCTCCTCGGCCAGCGCGGGCAGCCCGCCGACGCCCGGGGTCGAGGCCCGCTCCCCGCGCTGCACGATGATCTCGTTGAGCACCAGGTGGGCGCGGCGCGCGGTGTCGGCCAGCTCCTCGAAGTCCTTCGCGTGGCTGCTCTCGCGCGCCCGCACCGACAGCACCTCGGAGCGCACCGTCAGCAGGGTCAGCTCCCGCCCGACGAAGTCGTGGACGTCGCGGGCCACCGAGCTGCGTTCCTGCTGGACGGCCTGGAGCACGGCGGACTCCGCCCGCCGGGCGGTGAGCTCCCCCACCAGGTCGTGCCGGTAGGCGGCGATGCCCACCGCCGCGGCCAGCACCCCGATGGGCACGAACAGGCCGAGGAAGCCGCTGAGCGTCTCCACCTTGTGCGCCGCCCAGCCCGGCACGCAGGAGAACAGGAGCAGCGCGAAGCCGACGTACCCGATCGTGGCCAGGACGGCGGCCCGCCGGCCCCGGTAGCGGCCCACCGAGTACAGCGCGAACTGGATCAGGGTGAGCTCGTGCAGCCATCCGATGAACAGCAGCGCGGCCACGTACGAGATCCAGGGCGTCCGGCGGCGCACCAGCAGGCTCGCGCAGCCCACGGCGAGCACGACGGCGGCGGCGGGCCCGGTCAGCGAGTTGTCGGCGGCGGCCAGTCCGGGCAGGTCGAGGGCCATCAGACCGAGGCAGCTCAGGGCCGTGAGCACGTCCAGCGCACGCGGCGAACCGGCCCAGCTCTCGGTGAGCCGGCGGCCGGAGGCCACCCACCGGTGGTACGCCGAGACGAGGGGCTGGACGCGCATGCCCTCCATCATCCGTGGTCAGCGGATCGGATCGGATCGACAGAGGCCGAAAACGCAGTGATGTAGGGCACTTCGGACAGGACGGAGGTCCCGGCGGCCACGCTGGTCCTCGCGCTGGTCCTCGGGCAGTTCGTCAGCCGCCTCCTGTGAGACCGTCCCCCGGACGGGGAACGCATGAGGCGAAGGCCCCCGCGTCGACCGACGGTGCGGGGGCCTTCGCCCTGGCCTGTGCCTGTGCCTGTGCCTGCGCCCTGTCCTTACGGACCGTCAGGCGGCGGGCAGCGCGGCCAGCTGGGCCTGGAGCCGCGCGATGTCCGCCTCGGCCTTGGCCAGCCGGCCCTTGATCTTGTCCACGACGTTGTCGGGGGCCTTGGCGATGAACGCCTCGTTCCCCAGCTTCGCCTCGGCCTGCTGCTTCTCCTTCTCGGCGGCGGCCAGGTCCTTGCTCAGCCGCTTGCGCTCCGCCGGGATGTCGATCGTGCCCGACAGGTCGAGCTCGACGGTGGCGCCGCCCACCGGGAGGCTCGCGGTGGCCTCGAAGCCCTCGCCCTCCGGCTGCAGGCGCAGCAGCTGGCGGATGGCGGCCTCGTGCAGGCCCAGCGTCGTGCCCGACAGGTCCAGGCGGCCCGGGACCTTCTGCTTGTCGTCGAGGTTCTGCTCCCTGCGGAACCGGCGGACCTCGCGGACCAGGCTCTGGACGGCGTCGATCTCGGCCTCGGCGGCCGCGTCGCGGAAGCCGCTGTCCTTCGGCCAGTCGGCGATCACGAGGGACTCGCCACCGGTCAGCGTGGTCCACAGGGTCTCGGTGACGAACGGGACCACCGGGTGCAGCAGGCGCAGCATGACGTCGAGGACCTCGCCGAGGACCCGGGCGGAGGCCTTGGCCTGCTCGCCGCCCGCGAAGAAGGTCGTCTTCGACAGCTCGACGTACCAGTCGAAGACCTCGTCCCACGCGAAGTGGTAGAGGGAGTCCGACAGCTTCGAGAACTGGTAGTCGTCGTAGAACGCGTCGACCTCGGCCACGGTCTTGTTGAGCCGCGACAGGATCCAGCGGTCGGTCGCCGACATCTCCTCGACGGCCGGCAGCTCGCCCTCGATCGTGGCGCCGTTCATCAGCGCGAAGCGCGTGGCGTTCCAGATCTTGTTGGCGAACTTGCTGGAGGCCTGGACCCAGTCCTCGCCGATCGGGACGTCGACGCCCGGGTTGGCGCCGCGGGCCAGGGTGAAGCGGACGGCGTCGGAGCCGTACCGGTCCATCCAGTCCAGCGGGTTCACCGCGTTGCCGAAGGACTTCGACATCTTCTTGCCGCGCTCGTCACGGACCATGCCGTGCAGGGCGATGGTGTGGAACGGCGGGGTGCCGTCCATCGCGTACAGGCCGAACATCATCATCCGGGCGACCCAGAAGAAGAGGATGTCGTAGCCGGTGACCAGGACGGAGTTCGGATAGAACTTCGCCAGGCTCTCGGTCCGGTTCGGCCAGCCGAGGGTGGAGAAGGGCCACAGGCCCGACGAGAACCACGTGTCGAGGACGTCGGTGTCCTGGGTCCAGCCCTCGCCCGCGGGCGGCTGCTCGTCCGGTCCGACGCAGACGACCTCGCCGTTCGGGCCGTACCAGACGGGGATGCGGTGGCCCCACCACAGCTGGCGCGAGATGCACCAGTCGTGGAGGTTGTCGACCCAGTCGAAGTAGCGCTTCTCCATCTCCTGCGGGTGGATCTTGACCCGGCCGTCGCGGACCGCGTCACCGGCGGCCTTCGCGAGCGGGCCGACCTTGACCCACCACTGCATGGACAGACGCGGCTCGATGGTGGTCTTGCAGCGCGAGCAGTGGCCGACCGAGTGGGTGTACGGGCGCTTCTCGGCGACGATCCGGCCCTCGGCGCGCAGCGCGGCGACGATGGCGGAGCGGGCCTCCAGCCGGTCCAGGCCCTGGAAGGGGCCGTGGGCCGTGATGATGGCGTGCTCGTCCATGACGGCGAGGTTCGGCAGGCCGTGGCGCTGGCCGATCTCGAAGTCGTTCGGGTCGTGCGCCGGGGTCACCTTGACGGCGCCGGTGCCGAACTCCGGGTCGACGTGCTCGTCCGCGACGACCGGGATGCGGCGGCCGGTCAGCGGCAGCTCGATCTCGGTGCCGACCAGGTGCTTGTAGCGCTCGTCCTCCGGGTGGACGGCGACGGCGGTGTCGCCGAGCATCGTCTCGGCGCGGGTGGTCGCCACGATGATGGAGGCGTCGCCGTCCCCGTACCGGATGGAGACGAGCTCGCCCTCGTCGTCCTGGTACTCGACCTCGATGTCGGAGATCGCGGTGAGGCAGCGCGGGCACCAGTTGATGATGCGCTCGGCCCGGTAGATGAGCTCGTCGTCGTAGAGCTTCTTGAAGATGGTCTGGACGGCCTCGGAGAGGCCCTCGTCCATGGTGAAGCGCTCGCGCGACCAGTCGACACCGTCACCGAGGCGGCGCATCTGGCCGGAGATCTGCCCGCCGGACTCGCCCTTCCACTGCCAGACGCGCTCGACGAACGCCTCCCGGCCCAGGTCGTGGCGGGACTTGCCCTCCTTGGCGAGCTCGCGCTCGACGACGTTCTGGGTGGCGATGCCCGCGTGGTCCATGCCGGGCTGCCACAGCGTCTCGAAGCCCTGCATGCGCTTGCGGCGGGTCAGGGCGTCGATGAGGGTGTGCTCGAAGGCGTGGCCCAGGTGCAGCGAGCCCGTGACGTTCGGCGGCGGGATGACGATGGTGTACGGCGGCTTCTCGCTCTTCGCGTCGGCCTCGAAATACCCACGCTCTACCCAGCGCTCGTAGAGCTTCCCCTCTACCTCGGCCGGCGTGTACGCGGTCGGCAATTCGGAGTTGGGGCTGCTGGGTGTCTGCGTGTTCTCGGTCACGGGCCACAGTTTACGGCCGTAACAGTCCAGTCATGAAACCGGTAATGAGGGGGCCCGCCGCCCCGGGCGCCATCCGCTTCCGCCAGGATGTGTGGATCGGATAAGCAAAACGGATAGCCAACCTCATTGGGGGACGCGGGATGAGTTACAACCAGCCAGGGCCCTACGGGCAGCAGCCGCAGCAGCCGGGACCGTACGGGCAGCAGCCGCAGCCGGGTCCGTACGGCCAGCCCGCCCCGCAGCCCGGGCCCTACGGCCAGCCCGCCCCGCAGCCCGGCTACGGCTACCCCCAGCAGCCGGGCGTCCCCCCGCAGGGCTACCCGCAGCAGCCGCCGACTCCGGCCTACGGCTACCCGCAGCAGCAGCCCCCGTACGGCGGCCAGCCCCCGAAGAAGTCCAAGGCCGGGGTGATCATCGCCGTGGTCGTCGCGGTCGCGGTCGTCGCGGGCGCCGGCTGGTACTTCACGGAGGGCGGCGGCGCGGGCGGCGCCATCGCGTCCGACACCAAGGGCTACAAGCTGGTCGCCCCGGAGTCGGTGGACGACTTCAAGAAGGACCCGAAGTACAAGGACAAGGACTTCACCGACAAGGACAAGAAGGAAGCCGAGGGGGTGGGCGTCAAGAACGCCACCCAGGTGGGCATGAACTACCAGGCCGGCGACCCGAAGAACCCGCTGTCGGCCAAGGGCCTCAACTTCTCCGGTATCTACGGCGAGGTCAGCGACCCGGAGAAGGCGGTGGACGCGTACTTCGCCATGGCCCAGCTGAACGCCTCCAAGGAGGGCAAGTCGGAGGTGCAACTCGTCGGCAGCCCCAAGACGATGAACCCCGCGGGGTTCAAGGGCGCCGTCATGAAGTGCCAGGACCTCAAGTTCACCTCGAAGGACACCAGCACCAAGGGGCCCAAGGAGGCCACGCTGCCGCTCTGCGTCTGGGGTGACTACAGCACCCTGGCCATGGTCAGCGCCTCGGACGTGGCGTCCATCCTCGCCGGCAAGCCGGGCTACACCCAGGAGCAGGCCGCGGAGCTCGCCGCGAAGCTCTACAACACCTCCCGCGTCAAGAAGTAGCGGCACGGCAGGACATGCAGAAGGGGCGCCCCCGGCCGGGGGCGCCCCTTCTGCTTGCCGTTCTGCGGGCTACGCCGACTTCTCGTGCGGGCCCTGGTCCTTCGGGACGATGCGCGGGACCAGCGTCGGGTTGACGTTGGAGCGGACCACGTCCGCGGTGATGACCACGCGGGCCACGTCCTTGCGGGACGGGACCTCGTACATCACCGACATGAGGACCTCTTCCATGATGGCGCGCAGGCCGCGCGCGCCGGTCTGGCGGAGGATCGCCTGGTCGGCGATGGCCTCCAGGGCCTCGCGCTCGAAGTCCAGCTCGACGCCGTCGAGTTCGAACAGCCGCTGGTACTGCTTCACCAGGGCGTTGCGCGGCTCGATCAGGATCTGGAGCAGGGCCTCGCGGTCCAGGTTGTGCACGGAGGTCAGGACGGGGAGGCGGCCGATGAACTCGGGGATCATCCCGAACTTCACCAGGTCCTCCGGCATGACCTCCTGGAACTGGTCGCTGGCCTCGATCTCGCGCTTCGAGCGGATCGTCGCCCCGAAGCCGATGCCCTTGGCGCCCGCACGCGACTCGATGATCTTCTCCAGGCCGGCGAAGGCGCCGCCCACGATGAAGAGCACGTTGGTCGTGTCGATCTGGATGAACTCCTGGTGCGGGTGCTTCCGGCCGCCCTGCGGCGGGACGGAGGCGGTCGTGCCCTCCAGGATCTTCAGGAGGGCCTGCTGCACGCCCTCACCGCTCACGTCGCGCGTGATCGACGGGTTCTCGCTCTTGCGGGCCACCTTGTCGATCTCGTCGATGTAGATGATCCCGGTCTCGGCCTTCTTGACGTCGTAGTCGGCGGCCTGGATCAGCTTCAGCAGGATGTTCTCGACGTCCTCGCCGACGTACCCGGCCTCCGTCAGCGCCGTCGCGTCGGCGATGGCGAACGGGACGTTCAGCATGCGGGCGAGGGTCTGCGCGAGCAGCGTCTTGCCGGAACCCGTGGGGCCCAGCAGCAGGATGTTGGACTTCGCGAGCTCGATCGCGTCGTCCCGGCCCTGCGCGCCGCCGTTCTCGCCGGCCTGGACGCGCTTGTAGTGGTTGTAGACCGCTACGGAGAGCGCCTTCTTCGCCGGCTCCTGGCCGACGACGTAGCTCTCCAGGAACTCGTAGATCTCACGGGGCTTGGGGAGTTCCTCCCACCGGACCTCGGAGGTCTCCGCGAGCTCTTCTTCGATGATCTCGTTGCAGAGGTCGATGCACTCGTCGCAGATGTACACACCGGGTCCTGCGATGAGCTTCTTCACCTGCTTCTGGCTCTTTCCGCAGAACGAGCACTTGAGCAGGTCGCCGCCGTCACCGATGCGTGCCACGAGGTGCTTCCCCTTCGCCTGGGAGACGCCTGGTTCAGCGCTCCTGGTGCCTCATATCCGACGGTACCTTGCCGGGGGCCCCGTGCGGGGCCCCCTTGACGTGGTTCACATCGCCGAATCCGGCGGCGGTTCCACGCCAACTGGCGGCAAGGATCAGTGCGAACTCTTGCGGGTGGAGATGATCTGGTCGATCAGGCCGTACGCGAGCGCGTCCTCGGCCGTCAGGATCTTGTCGCGCTCGATGTCGTCGCGGATCTTCTCGATCGGCGTCGTCGAGTGCTTGGCCAGCATGGTCTCCAGCTGGTCGCGCATGCGCAGGATCTCGTTGGCCGCGATCTCGAGGTCCGAGAGCTGCTCACGGCCGGTGCCGCCGGAGGGCTGGTGGATCAGCACACGGGCGTTCGGCAGGGCCATGCGCTTGCCGGGGGTGCCGGCGGCGAGCAGGACCGCGGCGGCGGAGGCCGCCTGGCCCATGCAGACCGTCTGGATGTCCGGCTTCACGAACTGCATCGTGTCGTAGATCGCCGTCAGCGCGGTGAAGGAGCCACCGGGGCTGTTGATGTAGATCGAGATGTCGCGGTCCGGGTCCATCGACTCCAGGCACAGCAGCTGCGCCATGACGTCGTTGGCGGACGCGTCGTCGATCTGCACGCCGAGGAAGATCACGCGCTCCTCGAAGAGCTTCGCGTACGGGTCGTACTCGCGCACGCCCTGCGAGGTGCGCTCGACGAAGCGCGGGATGACGTAGCGGTTGTCCACCTGCGGGCCGGTGTAGAGGCCGCTCGCGGAGAAGTTGTTCTGCATCTGGGTGTTCACCATCCTGGTGGCGTTCTGCGGGCTGTCGACTGCTGGGTACTGACGGTGGTGCCGGGATCAGGCCCCGGTGCCGCCGCCGCCCGGAACGTTGGACGCGGCCGAGATGATCTCGTCGATGAGGCCGTACTCCTTGGCCTCCTCGGAGGTGAACCAGCGGTCACGGTCGCCGTCGCGGATGATCGCCTCGACGGTCTGGCCCGAGTGGAACGCGGTGATCTCGGCCATCCGCTGCTTGGTGCGCAGCAGGTACTGGGCCTGGATCTTGATGTCCGACGCGGTGCCACCGATGCCGGCGGAGCCCTGGTGCATCAGGATGTCGGTGTTCGGCAGGGCGAAGCGCTTGCCCTTGGCGCCACCGGTGAGCAGGAACTGCCCCATCGAGGCCGCCATGCCCATGCCGATGGTCACGACGTCGTTGGGGATGTACTGCATGGTGTCGTAGACGGCCATGCCGGCCGTCACGGAGCCACCGGGGCTGTTGATGTAGAGGTAGATGTCCTTCTCCGGCTCGGCGGCCAGGAGGAGGAGCTGTGCGGTGATCTTGTTCGCGATGTCGTCGTCAACCTGCTGGCCGAGGAAGATGATGCGCTCGCCGAGCAGCCGGTTGTAGACATGGTCGCCGAGGCCGCCACCGATGGACGGCTCACCCGCGGCGTAAGGCTTCAGATTCGTCACGTATCCACCTGCTCGTCTCCGACGGCCATGTGCCGTCTCAGCGTCTCGTTCTGGGGCGCGGTCCGGCCGGTGCGGACGAGTCCGCCGTCGCCCGGGTACTCACGTGCCCTCGTATTCATGGACCCTAACGCGCAGGTCGGACAACGCCATCCCGCTTCCCGAACTGTTCGCTCGGAGCGCAAGGTCCGGGGGCCCTTCGGGCGCCGGTCCCGAGGCCGTACGGGCGCCATGCCGAAGGGCCCGGACGCGGCTGCGTACGGGCCCTTCGGGGCACTGCTCAGCGGGCTTCGCCCGGGGTGTTACTTGGCCTCGTCGGCCTTGACCTCGTCGTCACCGTCGGCGGCGGACTCGACGGTCTCGGCGCCCTCGGCATCCGTCTCCTCGTCCTCGTCGGACAGGTCCACGACGTCACCGTTGGTGTCGACGACCTTGGCGGCCTCGACGACGACCGCGAGGGCCTTGCCGCGGGCGACCTCGCCGACGAGCATCGGAACCTGGCCACCCTCGACGACCGCCTGGGCGAACTGGTCGGGGGACATGCCGGAGGACTGGGCACGGCGCATGAGGTGCTCGGTGAGCTCCTCCTGGTTGACGCCCAGCTTCTCCTTGTTGACCAGCGCGTCGAGGACGAACTGGGTCTTGATGCCCTTGATCGCCTGCTCGGAGGTCTCGGCGTCGAACTCCTCGACCGTCTTGCCCTGGAACTCCAGGTACTTCTCGAGGGTCAGACCCATCTGGCCGAGCTGGTGGTGCTCCAGGTTGTGCTTGCGGGTCTGGACCTCGTCCGCGAGGAGCTTCTCGGGGATCGGGACCTCGACGAGCTCCAGCAGCTTCTCCAGGACGCGCTCCTGGGCCTGCGTGGCCTGGTCGTACTGCTTCATGTTCTCGAGGCGCTTGCGGCTGTCCGCCTTGAGGTCCTCAAGGGTGTCGAACTCGCTCGCCATCTGCGCGAACTCGTCGTCCAGCTCCGGGAGCTCCTTGGCGGAGACCTTGGTGACCTTGACGGTGACCTCGGCGTCCTTGCCCTCGGCGGAGCCGCCCTTCAGCTGGGAGGTGAAGGTGGCCTCGCCACCGGCCTCCAGGCCCGTGACGGCCTCGTCGATGCCCTCGAGGAGCTCGCCCGAGCCGATGGTGTACGAGACGTCGGAGGCGACGCCGTCGGGCAGCACCTCGCCGTCGACCTTGGCCTCCAGGTCGATGGTGACGACGTCACCGTCGGCGGCGGCGCGCTCGACGTCCTTGGTGGAGCCGAAACGGCCGCGCAGCTGCTCGACCGACTTCTCGACGTCCTCGTCGGAGACCTCGATGGCGTCGACCTCGACCTCGATGCCGGAGTAGTCCGGGATCTCGATCTCGGGACGGACGTCGACCTCGGCGGTGAAGGCCAGCAGCTCGCCGTCCTTCAGCTCCGTGATGTCCACATCGGGCTGGCCCAGCGGGTTCAGGTCGGCCTCGTTGACGGCCTCGGTGTAGAACTTCGGGAGGGCGTCGTTGACGGCCTCCTCCAGCACCGCACCGCGGCCGAAGCGCTGGTCGATGACGCGGGCCGGGATCTTGCCCTTGCGGAAGCCCTTCACCGTGACCTGCTGGTTGATCTTCTTGTACGCCGCGTCGAGGCTGTCCTTGAGCTCCTCGAAGGGCACCTCAACAGTGAGCCGAACCCGAGTCGGGTTCAGGGTCTCCACGGCGCTCTTCACGGTTCGGTCTCCTTGTGGCTGACTTCTGGGGGATCTGCCGTCTCGCTGCGATTCAGCGGTTCAGCGGACTTCGGCCCGGTACATCAGACACACGGGCACGCAGCTTGCATAGTAGCCGCAAGCGGCAATCAGCCCACAACGCGATCTTGTGGAGACCCTGCTGTTGGTCGGGGTGGCCGGATTCGAACCGACGACCTTCCGCTCCCAAAGCGGACGCGCTACCAAGCTGCGCCACACCCCGTCGGTGCGACACGTAGGGTACATGCCCGGAGACCCTCTGATGTGCGGGGTTTCCCGATGCGTTTCGGGCTCGTCCGGCGCGCGGGCGCGAAATGTGGTGTGCGCTCCCCCTGCGCGACCCGCTAGGATGCTGTCCGTGCCGCGGTCCCGTACCATCGGCACGCGCGCTGCGGGTGTAGCTCAATGGTAGAGCACTAGTCTTCCAAACTAGCTACGCGGGTTCGATTCCCGTCACCCGCTCTGAAGCACGAAGGGCCAGGTCAGAGGAGTTCTCCTCGACCTGGCCCTTCGTCGTTCCCGGTGCGGACGGCGTCGAGGGCCGGCCCCGGGGTGGTGGCGTCGGCCCGATCGTCGGTGCGGCCAAGTGCCGGGGCATTGAGACGAGTTGCGTCGCAGATCGACCATCGACGCGTTCGAGCACACGCGCGATTCGCTCTACCTGTCGATCGGCCTTCATCCGACAGGCGGAGTGCGCGCGCGGTTGCCGGTGCCGCGGTGGGGGTTCTCGACGCGGCGCCGCTCAGGTCGCGGACACGCCCGGTCGGTCCCCCACGGCGAGCGGCAGCGCGGTGGCCGGCGGCTCAGAGCTTGATGTTGGCGATCATCGTCGCGAGGGAATTGAGGAAACGGTTCACATCGTCCGCGATCGAGCTGGACGCCAGGAAGAAACCGAAGAGGGCCGCGACGATGGCGGGGCCCGTCTTGATGTGGTTGCCGCGGATCAGCACCACCAGGATGACCGCCAACAGAACCACCACTGACAGCGAAATGGCCACTACTGATCACACCTTCGGTCGTCCCCTGGTCGGCCCGGGGCGCACGGCCAGGCACACCCCCACATGGACCATCCTCCCACCAACGGGGCCCGGCTATCCGTCCCGTGACGAATCGCCGTGGTTCCGTTTCCGCCAACCACATGTGCGCCGGGCATGTTTCGGGCGCGGGTCCCGGGTCAAGGGGCGGTGAGACCGAGCAGGGACCGGACATACGCGTACTTCGCGGACAGCCGTTCGCGCGTGGGGCCGTCCAGTACGGAGAGGCGTACGGGGTCGGCGTTGTGCGCCAGGTCGGCCTCCTTGACGAGGAGGGCGCCGGGGGTGGCGAGGATGCGGGCCGTGTACTGCTCGACCGGTTCGCCGGGGCGCTTGGTGACCGCGAGGACCATGTCCTTCACGTGCTGCGGCAAGGCGGCGGAATCCAGCCAGGTGAGGCTGAGGGCCTCGTCCTCGATCGCGTCGTGGAGCCAGGCCGCCGCCTGCTGTTCGGGGCTGCCACCGCGCAGGCGGACGCCCTCGGCCACGGCCGCGAGGTGCTCGGCGTACGGCCGGCCGGCCTTGTCGGTCTGGCCCTCGTGCGCCGTGCGCGCCAGGGCCTCGACCTCCACGAGTGTCAGGGGACGGCTGGTCATGCGATCTCCCTCGCTGCTGCGCGGAGGGCCTCGGCGGCCCGGCGTACGTCGGCCTGCGTGGTACGCCAGTTGGAGAACGCGGCGCGCAGGGCGGGGGTTCCACCGTAGACGGTCGGGGTGACGAAGACCTCGGCGGCCGCGGCCTCGCGCAGGGCGGTCAGCCGGGCGGGGGTGGGATCGGTGGCGAGGGTGAAGCAGACGACGTTGAGACGGACCGGGGCGAGGAGGGTGAAGGCGGGGTCCCCGTCCAGCGCGGCGCCCAGGGCGCGGGCGCAGGCGATGTCGCGTTCGACGATCTCGCGGTGGCCGTGGCGGCCGTACGCGCGGAGCGTGAACCAGGCGGCGAGCGCGCGCAGCCGATGGGAGTTCTCCGGGGTGAGGTGGACGAGGTCGGGGTGCTCGCCGAGCGGGCCGAGGTAGGCGGCGGAGTTCTGGAAGACGCGGGCCTGGAGGTCTTGGCGGCGGGTGAACTGGACGGCGCTGTCGTAGGGGACGTTGAGCCACTTGTGCAGGTCGACGCAGAGGGAGTCGGAGGCGTCGAGGCCGGCGGCGAGGTGCGCGTGGTCCGGGGAGAGGGCGGCGAAGGCGCCGAACGCGGCGTCGGTGTGCAGCCAGAAGTCGTGGCGTTCGCGCAGGGCGGCGATGGCGGGGAGGTCGTCGAAGTCGACGGTGTTGACGGTGCCCGCGTTGGCGACGACCACGGCGGGGCCGGGGGTGTCGGCGAGCGCGCGGTCCAGGGCGGCCGGATCCACGGCCTCGCGGCCGGGCAGGGTCGGGACGGTGAGGAGGGAGCCCCGGCCCAGGCCGAGGACCGAGAGGGCCTTGCCGATCGAGGAGTGCGGGGCGCCGGAGAGCACGCGGACCGGGCCGAGGGCGGCGACGCCGTCCTCGGCCGGGGAGACGCCGAGGCGCTCGCCGAGCCATTCGCGGGCGACGGCGAGGCCGGTGGTGTTGGACATGGTGGCGCCGCTGACGAAGGTGCCGGTGTGGGCGTCGGAGAGGTGGAAGAGCTCGCGCAGCCAGCCGACGGTCTCGCGTTCGAGGTCCTGGCCGGCGCCGTCGAGGGCGGAGTTGGAGTTCTGGTCGTGGACGGCGGTGAGCCAGTCCCCGGCGAGGGCGGCCGGGGTGGCTCCGCCGGTGACGAAGCCGAGGTAGCGGGGGCCGGCGGAGGCCGAGAGCCGCGGCTCCCAGCGCGCGCGGAAGGCGGCGAGGGCGGCGTCGGTGCCCGTGCCGTGCTCGGGGAGGGGCTCGGGTTCGGACCCTGGGGCGGATCCGGGGTGGAGGGGCTGGCCGGGGGGCGGTACGACGGGCCGCTCGTCCAAGGACGCGAGGGCCTCGGCGGCGGCGCGGCGGGTGGCGTCGAGCAGGTCGGGGAGCCGGGCGAGGTCGGCGGCGAGCGTACGGTCCATGGGGGCACGGTAGGCGTGGCCGCGGCGGGACGGGCGGGCCAATCCCCACGAATTGGCCCGCGCGCCGCAAACGGTGATCCGGCCGGCCCACGAGGAACGGCGGGCCGCCGGGCCCTGGCGCGGGCGGCGCGGGCGGCGCGGGCGGCGCGGCCGGCGTCGACGGGGCGGGCGGCGTTGGTGGGGGCGGGACGGCAGGCGCGGGCGGGGCGGGACCACGAATGGCGCGGGCGGTTCGGGTGATCCGGGCAATGCGGGATAGCACCAGCGCTGCGGACAGCCGTACAGCACGGGCCGCAGGCCGGGCAGGCCGCAGGCCGGGGGCCGCAGGCCGGGGGCCGCAGGCCGGGGGCCGCAGGCCGGGGGCCGCAGGCCGGGGGGGCGTTTCGGGCCCTGCGGGGGGTGGCTTGGCGTGCTCGAACTCGGCGGGACCGGCCGCCGGTAGGCTCGGTGGATGATCGCTAAGCGGTGGATGGGCGGCGTTCTCGTCGTGGGGGTGCTGGTCGGGGTGGCGGGGTGCAGTACGCCGCCGGCGCCGCCGGCCGCGCCCGGACCGCAGCTCAGGCCCACGCAGCAGGGCACGGAGGCGAAGCCGACCACGACCCGGAACGCGCCCGCCCCGGTGCCCACGCCTGACGGTACGTGCCCCGAGGGCGGGGTCCGGCTCGTCGAGACGGGCGGGGACGCGGCGATGGGGCTGCGGGTGGAGGGCTTCCAGTTGGTCAACTGCGGTACGGAGCCGTACGTGCTGGAGGGCTACCCGGAGGTGTCGCTGCGGGACGGCCGCAATGATCCGCTCGCGGTCACGGTGGAGCACGGCGCGCAGGGGTTCACCACGGGCGTGCCGAACATCGAGGCGGCCCCGCAGCGGGTGACGCTGGCGCCGGGACAGGCCGCGGCGTGGTCGGTGGTGTGGCGCAACCTCGTCACCGACCCGACGGTGACGGCCACGACGGTGCCGGTGCTGGAGATCGCACCCCGCCCCGGAGCGCCCCGGCTGTGGATGCGGCTGGCCCGGCCGTTCGACCTCGGGAACACCGGGAAGCTGGGGATCGGTCCGTGGACGGCGGTGACCCGGTGATCGTCTGGCTCAACGGGCCCTTCGGGGGCGGCAAGACGCAGACGGCGTACGAGGTGCACCGGCGGCTGCCGGGAAGCGTCGTGTGCGATCCCGAGCACGTCGGGTTCGGGCTGCACCGGATGCTGCCGCCTGCGCTGCGCGGCGACTTCCAGGACCTTCAGGCGTGGCGCGAGGGGGTGTTCGAGGTGCTGGACCTCGCGGTGCGGCGGCATCCGGGGGTGGTGCTGGTGCCGATGACGGTCACGGAGCCGGCGTATTTCGCGCAGACCGTGGGACGGCTGCGCGAACAGGGGCACGACGTACGGCATTTCGCGCTGCTGGCACAGCGGGAGACGGTGCTGCGGCGGCTGCGGGAACGCGGGCTGGGCCGTGGGCTGAAGCGGGACGGCTTCGCGGTGGCCCGGCTGGACGGGTGCCTGGAGGCGCTGCGCGCGCCCGAGTTCGCGCAGCACGTGACCACGGACCGGCTGAGCGTGTCCGAGGTCGCCGATCGGGTGGCGGCCTCGGCGGGGCTGGAGCTGGCTCCGAACACGGATGGCGTTTTGCGGGGCCGGATTCGGGGCGCGCTGATCGGTGTGCGGCACATCCGCTTCGACTAGGTCGTCTGTGGATCTTGCCGGCGGTGCGTTTCCCGTCTGCTCCTCTGATGCCGGAGGTGCGGGAGGGTGCGGCTCATGGCCGGGGCTCCGCCCCGCACCCCGCGCCTCAAACGCCGGCGGGGCTGGATTTGTGCGGCCCAGCCGGAAGGCGTGCAAGGCCGGATGGTGCGGCGCCGCGGGAGGGTGCGGCTCAAAGACCGGGGCTCCGCCCCGCACCCCGCGCCTCAAACGCCGGCGAGGCTGAATGGGCGCGGCGCAGCTGGAGGGTGCGGCTTACAGATCGGGGCTCCGCCCCGGACCCCGCGCCTCAAACGCCGGCGGGGCTGAATTTGCGCGGCGTAACTGAGAGGGTGCGGCCAGGCTGAATGGGTGCGGCGTAGTCGAAGGGGTTGCGGCCGGGCTGGAGGGTGCGTCGGCACTGGGTAGCAGGCGGGTCGGTTGGGGTGGGGGTGGGTGTGTGTCGGGGTGATCCCCGCAGGGCGTCGAACGCACTGCCGCCGAGGTGTCCGACCCCTCGTCACGTTCGGCGCCCGAGGAGACGCCCCGGCGCGCGCCCGCCCCCACCCCAACCGGCCCCCACCGCCGACCCACCCAAGCGGCGCAGCCAAAGCGCGCCCGCCCCCACCCCAACCGGCCCCCACCCCGGCCCCGCCCAAGCGCGGCGCAGCCGATCGGCTATGCCGCCGCCCGGGTGAGAGTGGTCATGCGGGCGGCGATGGTGGGGGCGGGGGTGCGGGGGAGGCGGGCCGCTATCAGGCCGTCGGCCAGGAAGAGCACCTGGTCGGCGTGGGCGGCGGCGGCCGGGTCGTGGGTGACCATGACGACGGTGGCGCCCAGCGCGTCCACGGCGTCGCGGAGCAGCCCGAGGACCTCGGCCGCGGTGGTGGTGTCGAGGGCGCCGGTGGGTTCGTCGGCGAAGACCACGTCGGGCCGGGTGACCAGGGCCCGGGCGAGGGCCACGCGCTGCTGCTGGCCGCCGGACAGTTCGGCGGGGCGCCGGCCGCCCTTGCCCTCCAGGCCGACGCGGGCGAGCAGGTCGGCGGCGCGGGCCCGGCCCTGGTGCGCGGACCGGCCGCCGGCGAGGCGCGTCGGGAGCAGCACGTTCTGTTCGACGGTCAGCGACGGCAGCAGGTTGAAGGCCTGGAAGACGAAGCCGAGGCGGCTGCGGCGGAGCTCGGTGAGCTCGTTCTCGTTCATGCCGGTGATCTCGGTGCCGCCGAGGCGGACGGAGCCCGCGGTGGGCAGGTCGAGTCCGGCGGCGCACTGCAGGAAGGTGGACTTGCCGGAGCCGGAGGGGCCCATCACGGCGGTGAAGCTGCCGCGCGGCAGGCTGAGGTCGATCCCGCGCAGGGCGTGCACGGTGGTGGCGCCGCGCCCGTAGGCGCGCCGTACGCCGCGCAGTTCCACGGCCGGTGCGCCGTGGGGGTCCCCGGTCGCCGGAGCGTTCTCGGTGTCCTCGTGCCGCCGCCGCCCGCTCCGTCGGAGCCCCATGGTGTGCCGCCTTTCGCCGTGGCCTTGATCGTGGTTGCGACGCTACGGATCACGAGGGCCGGCCGGCCATGGCGCGGCCCGGCGCAACGGTGGTGGGGCAGACCCCACCCCGTTCAGGCGGAGCGCCGGATGAGGAGCAGGGCGCGGTCGTCGTTGACGTCCTTGGCGACCTTCTCGATGAGGTGCCAGGCGGCGCCTTCCCAGCCGGCGGCGACGTAGCGGTCGGCCTCGCCGGTGAGGCGGTCGATGCCCTCGCTGAGCTCGCGGTCGGAGGTCTCGACGAGGCCGTCGGTGAAGAGCATCAGGACGTCGCCGGGGCGGAGGTTGCCGCGGGCGGGGGTGAAGGCGGCGCCGTCGTAGACGCCGAGCAGCGGGCCCTCGCCGGACTTCTCCTGCCAGCGGCCGGTGCCCGCGCAGAGCTGGAGGGCGGGGAGGTGGCCGGCGGAGAGGAGTTCGTAGTCGCCGGTCTCCAGGTCGAGGACGAGGTGGATGGAGGTGGCGAAGCCCTCGTCCCAGTCCTGGCGGAGGAGGTAGCCGTTGGCGGCGGGCAGGAAGCCGTGCGGGGGCAGGGCGCCGAGGAGTCCGCCGAAGGCGCCGGAGAGCAGCAGGGCCCGGGAGCCCGCTTCCATGCCCTTGCCGGAGACGTCGGTCAGGACGATCTCCAGGGTGCGGCCGCCGTTGGTGCGGGCCGCGACGACGAAGTCGCCGGAGAAGGACTGGCCGCCGGCCGGGCGCAGGGCCATCTCGCGGTGCCAGCCGCGCGGCAGGTTGGGCAGTTTGCTCTGGACGCGGATCCGCTCGCGCAGGTCGAAGAGCATGGTGCCGCCGCGCCGCCAGGGCACGCCGACGCGGCTGCGGAACTGGGCGATGACCAGTCCGAAGAACCCGCAGGCGGCGACGACGAGGACGGTTCCGGGGGTGACGCGGGCCGGGCCCTGGGTGTAGGGGCCGAGCACGAGGGCCTCGACGATCAGGGCGGCCGCGGAGGCGGCGTACAGGCCGAGCAGGCTGGCGGGGCGAAGCAGCAGGCCGCCGGCCACGATCGGCAGGACGAGCGCCGAGGGCGAGAACCAGACGGGCAGCATCATCGTGCCGCAGGCGATGGCGGGGACGGTCACGAGCAGCCCGGCGAAGGCGAGCCAGTCGGAGGCGTCGCCGCGGAAGTAGTCGACCGCGGATTTGCGCAGGGCGGTGCGGCCCCGGTGCGACAGCATGCGCATCCGGGCCATGAGGGATTCCACGCGTGCTCCGGCCATTGCTTCGGGACCCTATCCATCCTGGCTGTGGATGCGCAGGGGTACCCCCGGACCCGGGGCCCGGCAGCGCCTGAAAACACTTCGCCCCGGGACGGAATGCCCTGATAGGGATGACCGTATGGCTCTTGAGATGCGCGTATTACAGGCTGATGAGTGGGATGTCTGGTACGACCACCTGGAACTGGCGTTCGGTGGTGTGCCCGAGTCCCCCGAAGAGCGGACCCTCTACAGGTCGCTGACGGAAGCGGAGCGCTCGCTCGGTGTCTGGGACGGCGCCACGTGCGTCGGCTCGGCCGGTGCCTTGAGTTTCCGCGTCTCGGTGCCGGGCGGGGCGGTCGTTCCCGCGGCCGGGGTCACGATGGTGGGCGTCTCCCCCACCCACCGCAGGCGCGGGGTGCTCAGCTCCCTGATGCGGCGGCAACTGGACGACATCCGGGCGGGTGGCGAACCGATCGCCGTGCTGACGGCCTCGGATCCGGCGATCTACGGGCGCTTCGGCTACGGCACCGCGACGTACGCCCTGGACGTAGAGATCGACACGACCCGGGTACGGCTCTCGGTGCCGCCGGGCACGGACGAGGTGCGCCTGCGCCTCGTCGACCCGTCGGCGGCGCTGGCCGACTGCGAGCGGGTGTACGCGGCGCTGGTCCCGCGGCGGCCGGGCATGCCGGCCCGGCAGCCGGGCTGGGAGCGGCAGCCGCTGCTGGATCCGGCCGGGTCGCGTTCCGGCGCGTCACCGCTGAAGTGCGTGGTCGCCGAGCGGGCGGACGGCGAGGTGGTCGGGTACGCGCGCTACCGGGTGAAGGCCGACTGGGGCCGGTCCGGCTCGGACGGCAAGGTCGAGGTGAGCGACCTCGACGCGCTGGACCCGGCGGCGTGCGCGGCGCTGTGGCGCTACCTCTTCTCGATCGACCTGACCTGGAGCGTACGGGCGTCCCGGCGGCCGGTGGACGATCCGGTGCTGCACCTGGTCACGGACGTGCGGCGGTCGCAGCCGCGGGTCCGGGACTCGCTGCACCTGCGGCTGGTGGATCTGGCGGCGGCGCTGGAGGCGCGGACGTACGGGGCTCCGACGGACGTGGTCCTGGAGGTCGGGGACGCCTTCTGCCCGTGGAACGCGGGGCGGTGGCGGCTGGTCGCCGACGCCAAGGGAGCCGCCCGGTGCACGCGGACCGAGGAGCCGGCGGACCTGGAGCTGTCGGTCCGGGAGCTCGGGTCGGCGTACCTGGGCGGGTTGACCCTCGCCTCGCTCGCCGCGGCCGGCCTCGTCCGCGAGCTGCGGCCGGGCGCGCTGACGGAGGCCTCGCGCGCCTTCGCGGGGGACGTGGCTCCCTGGCTCCCGCACGGCTTCTAGCACCGGTTCCGGTCCCCGTACCGGCTCCCGGGGCGGGGCCGGTCTAGCGCTGCTGGCAGGTCGGGCACCAGAAGAGGTTGCGGGCTGCGAGGTCGGCGGTGCGGATCTCGCCGCCGCAGATGTGACAGGGCAGGTCGGCCCTGCGGTAGACGTACACCTCGCCGCCGTGGTCGTCGACCCGCGGCGGCCGGCCCATCGCTTCGGGCAGGTGCTCGTCGCGGACGGTGTCGATGCGGTTGTTCCGTACGCCTTCGCGCATCAGGGCGGCCAGGTCGGCCCACATGGCGTCCCATTCGGCGCGGGTGAGGTCCTTGCCGAGCCGGTAGGGGTCGATGCCGTGCCGGAAGAGGACCTCGGCGCGGTAGACGTTGCCGACGCCCGCGACGATCTTCTGGTCCATCAGCAGGGCGGCGACGGTGGTGCGGGAGCGGGAGATCCGCTTCCAGGCCCGCTCGGGGTCGTCGTCCGGGCGCAGCGGGTCGGGGCCGAGCCGTGCGTGTATCGCCTTCTTCTCGCCCTCGCCGATCAGCGCGCAGGCGGTGGGTCCGCGCAGGTCGGCGTAGTGCTCCTCGTTCAGCAGGCGCAGCCGGACCGTGTCGGTGGCGGGCGGGGCCGGGGCGGGGCCGAAGCCGAGCTTGCCGAAGAGTCCGAGGTGGATGTGGATCCAGGCGTCGCCCAGTTCGAGGAAGAGGTGCTTGCCGTGCGCCTCCGCGCCCTCCAGTGCCCGCCCGTCGAGCAGGGCAGCGCTCTCGGCGAAGCGGCCCTGGGGGCTGCTTACGCGGACCGGGCGGGCGGCGAACCGCTCGGTGTGGTCCTGGGCGAGGCGGTGGATCGTATGCCCCTCGGGCACGGCGTACTCCTGGGAGGAATGGAAACGGCCGTGCCGTCCCCGCGGGGAACGGCACGGCCGGAAGCGGGATCAGCCCTGCGGGTGGTGGGCCGGGATGGGGGGGAGCTCGCCGGTCTGCTCGTAGGCGGTGAGCATGTCGATGCGGCGGGTGTGCCGCTCCGCGCCGGAGTACGGCGTCTTCAGGAAGGTGTCGATGAAGCTGACGACCTCGTCCTGGGTGTGCATGCGGCCGCCGACGGAGATGACGTTGGCGTTGTTGTGCTCGCGTCCCAGTTCTGCGGTCTGGACGCTCCACGCGAGGATGGCGCGGATGCCCTTGACCTTGTTGGCGGCGATCTGCTCGCCGTTGCCGGAGCCGCCGATCACGATGCCGAGGCTGCCCTCGTCCGCGGCGGTCCGCTCGGCGGCACGCAGGCAGAACGGCGGGTAGTCGTCGACCTCGTCGTAGATGTGGGGCCCGCAGTCGACGGGCTCGTGGCCGTTGTCCTTGAGCCAGTCCACCAGGTGGTTCTTGAGCTCAAAGCCGGCATGGTCGGATCCGAGGTACACGCGCATGGGACGAGTGTGGCACGAAGGGGTCCGACGGCCCGCAGGGGGTGTCGCGTAAGTCACTTCTAAAGCTCAAGTAAACCCAAAGAGCGCAGATGGGACACGGCAGAACCGCGGTCCGGGAGGTTCGTCCAAACGCAACGATCCGGATTGAGGTCTTCCGTCCTGCGTTCATCTCAGGTTTGAATGCCGGGGCTCGCAACCCGAGAACCTAAGGATCCGTCCATGAGCTCCACGACGACCCTCCAGAAGGAAGGCAACGACCCCACCGGCAACTCCGGTGAGGGCCAGCCCTCCGACGGTCTGAAGGCCGGTCTCAAGAACCGCCACCTGTCCATGATCGCCATCGGCGGCGTCATCGGCGCCGGTCTCTTCGTCGGCTCCGGTGGCGGTATCGCCAAGGCCGGTCCCGCCATCCTGATCTCCTACGCGCTGGTCGGCGCGATGGTCGTCTTCGTGATGCGGATGCTGGGCGAGATGGCCGCCGCCCGTCCGAACTCGGGCTCCTTCTCCGCCTACGCCGACCGCGCGCTCGGCCGCTGGGCCGGCTTCTCCATCGGCTGGCTCTACTGGTTCTTCTGGGTCGTCGTGCTCGCCGTCGAGGCCACCGCCGGTGCCTCCATCCTGGAGAGCTGGATCCCGGCCGTCCCGCAGTGGGGCTGGGCGCTGATCGTGATGGCGGTCCTGACCGCCACCAACCTCGGCTCGGTCGCCTCCTACGGTGAGTTCGAGTTCTGGTTCGCGGGCATCAAGGTCGTCGCCATCGGCGCCTTCGTGATCGTCGGCATGCTGGCCGTCTTCGGCGTGCTGCCGGGCTCGGACAACCCGGGCACGGGCTTCGCGCACCTGACCGACGCGGGTGGTTTCTTCCCCAACGGCTACGGCGCGGTCCTCACCGGTGTGCTGATGGTCGTCTTCTCCTTCATGGGCAGCGAGATCGTCACCCTGGCGGCCGGCGAGTCGGAGAACCCCCGCAAGGCGGTCACCCAGGCCACCAACTCCGTCATCTGGCGGATCGGCGTCTTCTACCTGGGCTCGATCTTCATCGTGCTGACCCTGCTCCCGTGGAACGACAAGTCGATCACCGAGAAGGGTTCGTACGTCGCGGCCCTGGACTCGATCGGCATCGCGCACGCCGGCACGATCATGGAGGTCATCGTCCTGACCGCCGTGCTGTCCTGCCTGAACTCGGGCCTCTACACCGCCTCCCGCATGGCCTTCTCGCTCGGTGAGCGCGGCGACGCCCCCAAGGCGTTCGCGAAGGTCAACTCCCGGGGCGTCCCGGTGGCCGCGATCCTGGGCTCCACGGTCTTCGGCTTCGTCGCCGTCTACTTCAACTACGCCTTCAAGGACACGGTCTTCAACTTCCTGCTGAACTCGTCGGGCGCCATCGCGCTCTTCGTGTGGCTGGTGATCTGCTTCACCCAGCTGCGGATGCGCGGGATCCTGGTCCGCGAGGCCCCGGAGAAGCTGACCGTCAAGATGTGGTTCTTCCCGTGGCTGACCTGGGCCACCGCCGCCCTGATCATGTTCGTGATCGGCTACATGTTCGTGGACGACGCCAACCGCGAGGTCGTCACCCTGTCGACGCTGGTCGCCGGTGTCGTCGTGCTCGTCGGTGTGGTCCTGGACTTCCGCCGCAAGCGGGCGGCCGTGCAGGGCTGACCCCTTGGCCCCTCCGTACGCCGGAGCCCGGCCCGCCCTCACGGGTGGGCCGGGCTCCGGCGCGTTCGGGGGCCGCTCGGCCGGGGACCACCCGGCCGCAGAGCGGTCAGCCGCGGCGGCCGACCAGCTTCCAGGCGGCCGGCAGGACGCCCATGGCCAGCGCGGCCTTGAGGGCGTCGCCGACCAGGAACGGCACCAGGCCCTTGGCGACGGCGACGCCGAGGGACATCCCGGTGGCGGCCATCAGGTACGGCACGCCCACCGCGTAGATCACGGCGGAGCCCAGCACCATCGCGCCGGCCGTGCGCAGGACCGAGCGGTCGGCGCCGCGCCGGGCGAGGGCGCCGACGACGGTGGAGGCCAGCAGCATGCCGAGGACGTACCCGAAGGTCGCGCCGCCCGCGCCGGAGGCGCCGTCCGCGAACCACGGCACGCCCGCCATGCCGACCAGGGTGTAGAGGGCGAGCGAGAGGAAGCCGCGGCCGGCGCCGAGCGCGGTGCCGACGAGCAGCGCGGCGAAGGTCTGGCCCGTGATCGGGGCGGCCAGGCCGTCGACGTGGACGGAGATCTGGGCGGCCAGCCCGGTCAGCGCGGCGCCGCCGGCGACGAGCGCGATGTCGCGGACGCGGCTCGCGGGCAGCAGGTCGGCGAGGACGGCGCCGGGCCGCGGGGAGAGGGAAGCAGTGGTCATGAGGGGCTCCGCGGGAGGGGACGGGGGCGGGACGATCACCGACGTTAGTCCGCGGCCCCGCGCCGCCCCACCGCTGCCCGGGACAAAGCCCCACTCCCTCGATTGGTGGGGATCACACAAAGCTCGCCCCCCTCCAGTCCGCCGGCGTGATCCTCGTCACGAGGAACATCTGACAACACGTCCGTTTTGCACGGACGGCAGCCGCTCAGTGAGACTGTAGGGTCCCGCCAATCCAGTTGCGGAGCCCCCACCACCGCTGGGCCGAACGAGAGTACGAGCACCCCCTCATGCGTGAGCCCCTGCACGAAGCACCTCCCACGACGGGCGACCTGCCCGCGGAACCACTGAGCCACAGCCTCAAGCAGCGCCACCTGACCATGCTGGGTCTGGGCGGCGTGATCGGCGCCGGTCTCTTCGTCGGCTCCGGAGCCGGCATCGGCATCGCCGGCCCCGCGATCATCTGCTCGTACCTGCTCGCGGGCGTCCTCGCGATGCTCGTCATGCGGGCGCTGGGCGAGATGTCGGCCGCGATGCCCGCCTCCGGCTCCTTCTCGGTCTACGCGGAGAAGGCGCTCGGCCGCTGGGCCGGCTTCTCGGCGGGCTGGCTGTACTGGTTCCTGCTGGTCGTGGTGCTGGCCGTGGAGGCCACCGGCGCGGCGAAGATCGCCAACGGCTGGGTGCCCGCCGTCGACCAGTGGATCTGGGTGCTGCTCTTCATGGTGGTCTTCACCGTGAGCAACCTGGCCGCGGTGAAGAACTTCGGCGAGTTCGAGTTCTGGTTCGCGGCCCTCAAGGTCGGCGCGATCGTCCTCTTCCTCGTCCTCGCCACTCTCGCGATCTTCGGTGTCCTCCCGGACACGGAGCCGGTCGGCATGGCCAACCTCACCGGCCACGGCGGCTTCTTCCCCGCGGGCTTCGGCGGAGTGGTCGCCGGCATGCTCGCCGTCATCTTCGCCTTCGGCGGCCTGGAGGTCGTCACCATCGCCGCCGCCGAGTCGGACGACCCGGCGCGCTCGGTGTCCCGGGCGGTGCGCAGCGCGGTGTGGCGCATCCTCTTCTTCTACGTCGGCTCGATGCTGGTCATCGTGACCCTGTTGCCGTGGGACTCGCTGGAGCCCGGCCAGAGCCCGTACGTGGCCGTCCTCGACTCGATCGGCATCCCGGGGGCCGGGCAGATCATGAACGTCGTGGTGTTCGTGGCCCTGCTGTCGGCGCTGAACGCGAACCTGTACGGGTCCTCGCGCATGGTGTTCTCGCTGGCCGAGCGCGGCGAGGCGCCGAAGTCGCTGCTGAAGGTGTCGGGCGGGGGCGTGCCGCGGCGCGCGGTGTTCGCGTCGGTGGCCTTCGGCTTCGTGTCGGTGGTGCTGAACCTGCTGTGGCCGGACACGATCTTCCTCTACATGCTCAACGCGGTCGGCGCGGTGCTGCTGTTCGTGTGGGCGCTGATCGCGGTCTCCCAGCTGAGGCTGCGCCGGATCATCGAGCGGGACATGCCGGAGCGGCTGACCCTGCCGATGTGGCTGTTCCCGTACGCGACCTGGGCGGCGCTGATCGGGATGGCGGCGGTGCTGGTCCTGATGCTGTTCGACGACTCGGCCCGGCCGCAGCTCCTGTGGTCCACGGGCGCGGCGGTCCTCGTCCTCGTGGTGGCCTTCGTACGGGAGCGGCGCACCCCGAAGTCCTGACCGGCCGACGGCCCGCCGCCGACGCCCCCGACCCACGGCCCGCCACCCATGCGACGGCCCCCCGCGCACCCGGCGCGGGGGGCCGTCGCGCGTCAGGTGCGCAGCTACGAGGCTCCGTTGACGTCGAGCCGGGCCTCCTGCCGGTCGGCGCGTGCCGGCAGCGTACGGGGATGATCACGGCCGGTCATCCGGCTGTCCGCATATCGGACGCAGACCATCCGAAGATCGGACAGCGGTGAGACTGGGGCACCTCGTCACGTCTCCCCGCACACCGGACAGGCACACCCCCATGAGCCAGAGCACCCTGACACCCCCCGAACCGCCGCGGACCGATGCCGGATCCCCGCTCGGCAACGGGCTCAAGCAGCGCCACCTCTCGATGATCGCCCTCGGCGGGGTCATCGGCGCCGGGCTCTTCGTCGGCTCCGGGGCCGGCATCGCCGCCGCCGGCCCCTCGATCGTGCTCGCGTACGCCGCGTCCGGGCTGCTCGTCATGTTCGTGATGCGGATGCTCGGCGAGATGTCCGCCGCCAACCCCGCCTCCGGGTCCTTCTCGGTCCACGCGGAGCGGGCGATCGGCCCCTGGGCGGGGTTCACGGCCGGCTGGATGTTCTGGATCCTGCTGTGCGTGGGCGTGGCCATCGAGGCCATCGGCGCGGCGCACATCATGACGGGCTGGTTCCCGGGCACCCCCTCCTGGATGTGGGTGCTGGCCTTCATGGCGCTGTTCTGCGGCACCAACCTGGCCGCCGTCTCGAACTTCGGCGAGTTCGAGTTCTGGTTCGCCGCCCTCAAGATCGGCGCGATCGGGCTCTTCCTGGGCCTGGGCGTCCTGGCCGTGCTCGGCCTGCTGCCCGGCACCTCCTCCCCCGGCGCCGCCAACCTGCTCCACGACGGCGGTCTGCTGCCCCACGGTGTGGACGGCCTGCTCGTCGGACTGCTGGCCTCGGTGGTGGCGTACGGCGGACTGGAGACGGTGACCATCGCGGCCGCCGAGTCCGAGGACCCCGTGGCGGGCGTGGCCAGGGCCGTGCGGACCACCATGTGGCGGATCGCGATCGTCTACGTCGGCTCCATGCTGGTCATCGTCACCCTGCTGCCGTGGAACGACGCGGCCGTCACCGCGGCCGGCCCGTACGCCGCCACCCTGGACCACCTGGGCATCCCGGCCGCGGGCGAGATCATGAACGTGGTCATCCTGATCGCCCTGATGTCCGCGATGAACGCCAACATCTACGGCTCCTCGCGCATGGCCCACTCCCTCGTCTCCCGCGGCCAGGGCCCGAAGGCGCTGGGCAGGGTCTCCGGCGGGGTGCCCCGCCGGGCGGTGCTCGCCTCCTGCGGCTTCGGCTTCGTCACCGTGCTGCTGTCGTACTGGTACCCGCAGACCCTGTTCGCCTGGCTGCTGAACATGGTCGGCGGGGTCATCCTCATCGTGTGGGGCTTCATCGCGGTCTCGCAGTTCGTGCTGCGCCGGCGGCTGGAGCGGGAGGCCCCCGAGAAGCTCGTCGTGAAGATGTGGGGCTTCCCGTACCTCACCTGGGCGTCCCTGGCCGGGGTGGCCGGGGTGCTGGTCCTGATGGCCCTGGGCGAGGACACCAGGGTGCAGGTGGTCTTCACCGGCGGGCTGACCGTCGCCCTCGCGGTGGCCGGCCGGGTCGTGCAGCACCGGGCCGAGCGGCGCCGGGCCCCGGCCGCCCGCTGACACCCGCTCCACCCCAGGTCGGCCCCGTGCGTGCGCACGGGGCCGACCTGCGTCGTACAGAGGCGACCCTTACGTGTGAGGTGGAATAGATACTGCTAGCGTGCAGTTGCGCATTGATTGCAATAAGCAGTTGGCACGCCGAGGGGACCGGATAACACGCATGGCCATCTACACGCTTCCTGAGCTTCCGTACGACTACGCGGCGCTGGAGCCGGTGATCAACCCGCAGATCATCGAGCTGCACCACGACAAGCACCACGCGGCCTACGTCACCGGCGCGAACAACACGCTGGAGCAGCTGGCGGAAGCCCGCGACAAGGAGAACTGGGGCGCTCTCAACGGCCTGGAGAAGAACCTCGCGTTCCACCTCTCCGGCCACATCCTGCACAGCATCTACTGGCACAACATGGCCAGCCCGAAGACCGGTGAGGGCGGCGGCGAGCCCAGCGCGGCCGACGGCCTGGGCGACCTGACCGACGCGATCACCGAGTCCTTCGGCTCCTTCGCGAAGTTCAAGAAGCAGCTGACCTTCGCCTCCTCCGCCACCCAGGGCTCCGGCTGGGGCGTGCTCGCCTACGAGCCCGTCAGCGGCCGCCTAATCGTCGAGCAGGTCTACGACCACCAGGGCAACGTGGGCGTGGCCAGCACTCCGATCCTGGTCTTCGACGCCTGGGAGCACGCCTTCTACCTGCAGTACAAGAACCAGAAGGTGGACTTCATCGAGGCCATGTGGAACGTCGTCAACTGGCAGGACGTGGCCCGCCGCTACGCCGACGCCAAGGCGAACACCCCGCTGCTGATCCCCGCCAAGGGCTGATCGCACACCGCAGAGCCCGTCCGCCTCGTGATCGTCTTCTCACCTTTCACGTGCGGGCGCGTAGAGCGGAAGACCCCCGTGAGGACGTGACTCACGGGGGTCTTCTGTGCGTAGCGGCAGGTCCTACTCGAAGGACGGGCCCTTGGTGCGGGTGCGCTTGATCTCGTAGAAGCCGGGCGTGGAGGCGACGAGCAGGGTGCCGTCCCACAGCCGGGCGGCCGCGTCGCCGCGCGGGGTCGGGGTGACGACCGGGCCGAAGAAGGCCACGTCTCCCTCGGCGCCCGGAACGGAGATCACCGGGGTGCCGACCTCCTGGCCCACGCGGTCGATGCCGTCGTTGTGGGAGGCCCGCAGCACCTCGTCGTACTCGTCCGAGTCGGCGTACGCGAGCAGCTCGGCCGGCAGGCCGACCTCGGCGAGCGCCTCGGCGATCACCTCGCGGGTCGGGCCCTTCTCGTCGTTGTGGATACGGGTGCCGAGCGCGGTGTAGAGCTTGCCGGTGATCTCCTCGCCGTGCTTCTGCTGGGCGGCTATGACCACGCGCACGGGAGCCCAGCCCTTGGGGCCGAGCAGCTCGCGGTAGGTCTCCGGCAGCTCGTCGAGCTTGTTCTCGTTGAGGACGGCAAGGCTCATCACGTGCCAGCGGACCTCGACGTCGCGGACCTTCTCGACCTCGACCATCCAGCGGGACGTCATCCAGGCCCAAGGGCAGAGCGGGTCGAACCAGAAGTCGACCGGGGTCTTCTCGCGCACCTGGGTCTCGGTCATGTCTCTCCTCGGTCTCGTCTCAGTCGGAAAAAGGGCATCACTGGCGCATGTTCTCCGTGGCCAACCAGGACGCCGCCGCACGCATTCCCCTCGTGCGAGGATTCGACCCAAGAACGCGATCACGCACGAAGGAGTGCACGTGCCCGGTGAGAATCTGTCCCGCGACGAGGCCCGTGAGCGGGCCGAACTGCTGTCCGTCGACGGGTACGAGGTGGTCCTCGACCTCACGTCCGCGGTGGACGAGGCCGAACCGGCCGAGGGCCCACGGACCTTCCGTTCGGTCACGACGATCCGCTTCCGGGCCGCGGCCACCGGCAGCTCCACCTTCGCGGACCTGATCGCCCCCTCGGTGAACGCCGTCACCCTGAACGGGCGGGCGCTGGACGTGGCCACCGTCTTCGACGGGGCGCGGATCGCCCTGGACGGCCTGGCCGCCGAGAACGTCCTGGTGGTCGACGCGAACTGCGCGTACAGCCGGACCGGCGAGGGCCTGCACCGCTTCGTGGACCCGGAGGACGGCGAGGTCTACCTCTACACCCAGTACGAACCGGCCGACGCCCGCCGGGTGTACGCGAACTTCGAACAGCCGGACCTGAAGGCGCCCTACCGCTTCGAGGTGGCCGCCCCCGAGGGCTGGCAGGTGTGGAGCAACGGCGCGGAGGAGTCGCGCGAGGGCGGGGTCTGGCGCTTCGCCGAGACCCAGCCGATCTCCACCTACATCACGTGCGTGGTGGCGGGCCCCTACCACTACGTCACGGACACCTACACGCGCGGCGACCTGACCATCCCGCTGGGCGCGATGTGCCGCAAGGGGCTGGCGAAGCACTTCGACACGGACGACGTCTTCCTGGTCACCAAGCAGGGCTTCGACCTCTTCCACGAGATCTTCGACTACCCGTACCCCTTCGGGAAGTACGACCAGGCCTTCGTCCCGGAGTACAACCTGGGCGCGATGGAGAACCCGGGGCTGGTGACCTTCCGCGAGGAGTACATCTTCCGCGGCAAGGTCACGCAGGCCTCGTACGAAGCGCGCGCGAACGTCATCCTGCACGAGATGGCGCACATGTGGTTCGGCGACCTGGTCACCATGAAGTGGTGGGACGACCTGTGGCTGAAGGAGTCCTTCGCCGACTTCATGGGCTCGTTCGGGCTCGTCGAGGCCACCCGCTTCAAGCAGGCGTGGATCACCTTCGCCAACCGCCGCAAGTCGTGGGCCTACCGGGCCGACCAGCTGCCGTCCACCCACCCGATCACGGCCGACATCCGTGACCTGGAGGACGCGAAGCTGAACTTCGACGGCATCACCTACGCCAAGGGCGCGTCGGTGCTCAAGCAGCTCGTCGCCTACGTGGGACGGGAGGCGTTCCTGGAGGGCGCCCGGCGCTACTTCAAGGCCAACGCGTACGGGAACACGACGCTGGACGACCTGCTGTCGGTGCTCGCGGAGGTCTCCGGTCGGGACATGGCGCAGTGGTCGCGGGCGTGGCTGCAGACCGCCGGCGTGAACGCGCTGACCCCGGTGATCACCTACGACGCGGGCGGCCGGGTGACGGAACTGGCCGTCGTGCAGGAGGGCGACGAGCTGCGCCCGCACCGGGTCGCGGTGGGCCTGTACCGGCTGGAGTCCGACGGGTCCCTGGTCCGCTACGCGCGGGCCGACGCGGACGTGTCGGGTGCGCGGACGGTCGTCACGGAGCTGGCGGGCACGCAGCGCCCGGACCTGGTCCTGGTCAACGACGAGGACCTCACCTACTGCAAGATCCGCTTCGACGAGGGCTCGCTGGAGACCCTGCGGGCGCACCTCGGCGATCTGACGGACCCGCTCGCGCGGGCCCTGTGCTGGTCGGCGCTGTGGAACCTGACCCGCGACGGCCTGATGCCGGCCCGGGACTTCGTCTCGCTGGTCCTCGCGCACGCGGGCCGCGAGAGCGATGTCGGCGTCCTGCAGATGCTGCACACGCAGGCCCTGACCTCGGTCACCCACTACGCGGCACCGGACGGGCGCGAGCAGGGCGGCCGGGACCTGGCGGCGGGCGCGCTGCACGAGCTGCGGCTGGCGGCGCCGGGGTCGGAGCACCAGCTGACCTGGGCCCGCTTCTTCGCCGCGAGTGCGGCCACCGAGGGCGACTTCCAGCTGCTGCTGGGGCTGCTGGAGGGCTCGGCGCGGATCGACGGGCTGGACGTGGACCAGGAGCTGCGCTGGGACTTCCTGCTGCCGCTCGCCGCGCACGGGGCGGTGGACGAGGCCGTGCTCACCGCCGAACTGGCGCGCGACGACACGGCGTCGGGCAAGCGCCACCAGGTGCGGTGCCTGGCGGCGCGGCCGTCGGAGGCCGTGAAGGACCAGGCGTGGGCGGCGGTCGTCGAATCGGACGCGCTGTCCAACGCGCTGGTGGAGGCGACGATCGCGGGCATGCAGCAGTCCTCGCAGCGGGGCCTGCTGGCGGCCTACGCGGGGCGCTACTTCGAGGTGATCGAGCGGGTGTGGACGGACCGTTCGATCCAGATCGCGATGGACGTGGTGAGGGGTCTGTACCCGTCGCTGCAGGGCGACTCGGCCACGCTCGACGCCACCGACGCGTGGCTCGCCGCGCACGCCGACGCGGCTCCGGCCCTGCGCCGCCTGGTGCTGGAGTCCCGCGACGACCTGGCCCGGGCCCTGCGCGCCCAGGCCTGCGACGCCGCCGCCGGCTGACCCTGCCGGGGGTTCGGGGCACGCCCCCGGACCCCCGCGCCTCGAACGTCGGCGGGGCAGCCTATCGGCCATCGAACGCCCGTACTTTAGCCCCAGCTTGTCCGGATTTGTCGACGAGCGTGTAACAGGGGTTAGCAAGGCCATGGCCTGAGGGAATCACCGCGTCATGAACCACAACGCACCCCTCCCCCTCGCCCACCTCACCGGCAGCCGCCCCCGCGTGCTGACCCTCGCCCAGCTGCGCGAGCACGGCGTCACCGCCTCCGACGCCGCCGAGCGCCCCTGGCAGCAGATCCTGCCGGGGGTGTTCCTGCTCCACTCCGGGCCCGCGACCAGCGAGGAGCGGCTGCACGCCGCGCTGCTGTACGCGGGACGGCGCGGCGCGGGCGAGGCGATGATCACCGGGCTGGCGGCGCTCGCCCTGTACCGGTTCGCCTCCGCGCCCGCGCTGCTCGCCGTCTCGCACATCGACGTACTGGTGCCCGGGACCCGGCGGCTGCGCTCCACCGGGGACGTGCGGATCGTGCGGACGCACACCCCGCCGCGTTCGCAGGAGGTGACCGGCCTGCCGGTGGCGCCCGTCGCGCGGGCCGTCGCCGACGCGGTCGGCCAGCTCTCCGACGCCGGCACCGTACGCCGCCTGCTCAGCGAGGCCGTGCGCGGCGGGCACTGCGAACCGGCGGCCGTCGTACGGGAGCTGACGGTGGCCCGGCTGCTGAACCGGCCGCACGTGGTCGACGCGGTCGAGTCGCTCCTCGCCGAGGGCCGCGCCATCGCCGAGGACCGGCTGTACCACCTCGTACGCGGCTACGAGCTGCCCGAGCCCGTGTGGAACGTGGACCTGCGGCTGCCCGGCGGCCCGCACCTCGGCGGGGTCGACGCGTTCTGGCCCGAGCAGTCCGTGGCCCTGGAGATCGACACGCGCGCCCCGCGCCAGGGCGAGGACGAGGAGTGGTCGGAGTCCGTCCGCAAGCGGGAGACGCTGGAGCGGCTCGGGGTGACCGTCATCCACATCACCCCGCGCAAGCTCCGCGACTGGCCCGAGCAGCAGGCCGCGGTGGTCCGCACCGCCCTGACGGCGTCCGGCGACCGCGAACCCGCCGCCTACCTGGTGGTGCTCCCCAGGTGAGGCGAGTACTCCGGGGTGCTCCACAGCAGCCGCCCCGGATGCAGACCCTCCACCACCGATTCCACCCGGAACCGGGTGCGGCGGCTCCCGTCGGCCCCGAACTCCGTCTCGGCCCGGCCGCTCAGCTGGAGGACCGCCCCGCTCTCCCAGTCCGGGAAGAGCAGCCCCGCCCGGGGGTCGACCGTCAGGTTCCCCAGGGTCAGGAACATGGCGTTGCCCGCGTAGTCCGGCCAGGCCAGCTCGGTCGGCGAGAGCACCTCGACGAAGCCGGGCAGTCCGCCCCGGTGGCTGGCGTCGACCCCGTCCGCCTCGGCGGTGGTGGCGATGAAGAAGGTGTCGGCGGCGCGGACGGCCCGTTCCTGCTCGGGGGTGAGCGCGTGCCCGCGCCGCACGACACCGGCTCCTCGCGCGACGAGCTCCAGGGGCTGCCGCCGCTGGAGGTACTTGGGGCAGTTGGCGAAGACCTGCTCGGCCCGGACCGCGAACCCGCGGGGGGTCGGCTCCAGGGTCCCGTTCAACCGCATCCGGCGCCGGGTGCGCGGGTCGAGGGAGATGGTCCCGACCCGGGTGCCCGACGTGGCGAGCGCCTCGGCGAGGGGGTCCCCGGCCGGCACCCCCGCGGCGACCGCCATCCTGTCCGGACCCGTGGCCCGGACGAAACCGGGCGGGCCGGTGAGCAGCGAGGCCCACATGCGTCCGACCCCGTCCGCGGCGCCGACGACCAGGTGCGGCTGCAGCTCCAGGAAGGCCGCGGCCACGTCCTTGATGCCCGCGCCGATCGAACGGCCGACGTGCTCGGCGAGCTCGCGCACCCCCACGCGTTCCTGCACGGTCAGTGAGCCCTGGTGGTACCGGTCCATGATGCCGCCTCCCGACCGAGTGCCTAGAAGAACCCGCAGGTCGGAGCCCCCGGGACGGGGGCGGGTGCCTTCTCGGCGCCGGCCGGTGCGGAGATCTCCAGGCGGGTGCCGTCGGGGTCGTGGAAGAAGATGCCGCCGGAGGCCCTGCCCTCGCCGTGGGCGACGACGCCGTCGTAGGCGAACTGGACGCCCAGCCCGCGCAGTCGCTCCTCGTACGCCCGGACCTCGTCCAGGGTGGCGGCGGAGAGCGCCAAGTGGTGCAGTCCCGCGGCCGCCGGGGCGTACGCGCCGTCGGCCTGCTGCCACAGCGTGAGGACGAGCTCGCCGTCCTGCCCGAGGAAGGCGAAACGGCGGTCCGCCTCTTCGCCCTCGCCCAGCGGCTCGAAGCCGAGGGCGTCCCGGTAGAAGGCGAGGGAACGGGCGAGGTCGGTGACGTTCAGACCCACGTGCCCGGTACGCAGCTTGCTGATGACAGCCGTCACGGCTGCCCCCTTTCATCGGTTCCACGACTCATCTCTAACCTTCTAAATTCACGTTAGGAGTTAGAGTTGAGAGTGTCAACCGGTCACGTACTCTTGAGGGGTTAGCGAGAGCGCGCGGAGGAGTGGCGACATGGCACTGGCGGCGTCGGATCCCCGCCCCCTGACGGGCGAGCCGGTCTCAGTGGACCTGCTGAACACGCGCTGGATGAAGGACGGCGAGGTGGCCGACCTCTTCGCCGGCGCCTTCGGGCTGACCCGGGTCGAGGGGCTCGCGATCTGGCTGCGCAGCAACGGCCTGGCCGATCGCTTCCGCGCCGACGCGGCCACCCTCGTCCACCTGCTGACCGCGCGCGAGGCACTGGCCCGCGCGGTCGCGGACCCGGCCGACGAGAGCGCCCGTACGCTGATCGACGCCGTGCTGGAACACGGACGGATCCGCGCCACCCTGACCGCCGAGGGCCCGGGCGAGCGCACCGAGTTCGAGGACCCGACCTGGGGGCCGGCCTGGACCGCGGCCCGGGACTACCTGGAACTGCTCGCCGGCACACCCGGCCGGATCCGCAGGTGCGCGTCCGGGACCTGCGTCCTGCACTTCCACGACACCTCGCGCAACGGCACCCGGCGCTGGTGCTCGATGGCCGTCTGCGGAAACCGGGCGAAGGCCTCGCGCCACTACGCGCGCACGCGCGAGCGCTGAGCACCCCGAATCTGTCACACCCGCTCTGAGACCGTTCATCACGGCAAGGCGGGAAAGTCTACAAATCAACTCTTCAGCAACCCTGGTTCGCCCCGCTGTGCCCCGGTAAGGCCGCGCTGGCGGATACTCCGCACTGGCGAGAGTCCGCCATGACAGGTCTCGGTCAATGACAACTCTCCCCAAAGAGCTGTCGCGTGAGGAAAGCTGACCGGTCATCCGGCACCGAAATCCGGACCGTATCTTTCACTTACCAGGGATGCTGATGACCCTCGAATCCCCCAGTTCCATACCCGGGGCCAGACGCGTCGCACGCGTCGCGGCCGCGGCCGGCCTGGTCGCCGCCCTCGCGGCCACCGGCGCCGCGCCCGCGTTCGCGGCGACCGGCGCGGACACCCCGGGCGCCACGCCCGCGGTCAAGTCCGCCGACCAGAAGCTCGGTTCGGCCGACGCGGAGCTGCTCCAGGAGGCCAAGGCCAAGGGTGACGCGAACGTCACCGTCATGGTCGCGACCGCCCCCGGGCAAACCAAGCAGGTCTCCGACCAGCTGGGCGCCGTCCAGGGCGCCTCGGTGGGCCGGACGTACGACAACCTCGGTTACGTGCGGGCCACCGTGCCCACCGGCAAGGCGGAGGCCGCGCTGAAGGCGGCCGCCAAGCTGTCCTCGGTGCACGGAATCGACCTGCGTCACGAGATCCAGCTGCCGGACCCGCGTCCCGACGCCAAGGGCGAGTCGGGCGCGGTCCGGAAGACCGCCGCCGAGACGTACCCGGCGCCGGACAAGAACACCCCGGCGAAGAACCCGTACAACCCGTCCTTCGAGACGGGCGCGGTCGACTTCGTCAAGCAGAACCCGCAGGCCGACGGCCGTGGCGTGACCATCGGCATCATGGACTCGGGCGTCGACCTCGGCCACCCGGCCCTGCAGAAGACCACCACCGGCGAGCGCAAGATCGTCGACTGGGTCACGGCCACCGACCCGATCACCGACGGGGACGCCACCTGGCGCGCCCAGATCACCCCGGTCACCTCCTCCGGCGGCACCTTCACCGCGGGCGGCCAGAGCTGGAAGGCCCCCGAGGGCGCCTTCCAGTGGAGCCGGTTCAGCGAGTCGATCACCGCCTCCGGTGACATGAAGGGCGACGTCAACCGGGACGGGGACACCACCGACCGGTTCGGCCTGCTCTACGACGTCGCCGCCGGCACCGTCCGCGTCGACACCGACCAGGACGGCGACTTCACGAACAACGAGCCGATGAAGCCGTACAAGGACGGCTACCAGATCGGCTATTTCGGCACGGACAACCCGGCGACCGAGGTCGCCGAGCGCATCCCGTTCGTGATCGAGATCCGCAAGGACGTCCCGATGGACCCGCTGGGCGGTGACTGGGTCGGCAAGAAGGCCGACTTCGTCAACGTCGGCATCATCGAGTCCGAGCACGGCACGCACGTCGCCGGCATCACCTCCGCCAACGGCCTCTTCGGCGGCGCGATGAACGGCGAGGCGCCCGGCGCGAAGCTCGTCTCCTCGCGCGCCTGCTCCTGGTCCGGCGGCTGCACCAACATCGCGCTGACCGAGGGCATGATCGACCTGGTCGTCAACCGCGGCGTGGACATCGTCAACATGTCCATCGGCGGTCTGCCGGCGCTGAACGACGGCAACAACGCCCGCTCGGAGCTCTACAAGAACCTCATCGACACCTACGGTGTCCAGCTCGTCATCTCGGCGGGCAACGAGGGCCCCGGTGTCAACACCATCGGCGACCCCGGTCTCGCGGACAAGGTCATCTCCGTGGGTGCCGCGGTCTCCAAGGAGACCTGGGCCGCCAACTACGGCTCCGGCGTGACCAAGAAGTACAACATGTTCCCCTTCTCCTCGCGCGGTCCGCGTGAGGACGGCGGGTTCACGCCGACCATCACCGCCCCCGGCGCGGCCATCAACACCATCCAGACCTGGCTGCCGGGCGCGCCCGTGAAGGAGGCCGGCTACACCCTGCCGGCCGGCTACGGCATGCTCCAGGGCACCTCGATGTCCTCGCCGCAGGCGGCGGGCGCCGGCGCCCTGCTGATCTCGGCCGCCAAGCAGCAGAACATCAAGCTGACCCCGGCGAGCCTGCGCGTGGCGCTCACCAGCACCGCGAAGAAGATCGACGACGTCCCGGCGCACGCCCAGGGCGCCGGCCTGATCAACGTCCCCGGCGCGTGGGAGTCCATCCAGCGCGACGCGAAGGCGAACGAGTTCACCGTCAAGGCGCCGGTCGACACCGCGATCGACCAGTTCCTGAAGACCCCGGGCTTCGGCACCGGCCTCTACGACCGCGAGGGCGGCCTCAAGGTCGGCCAGAAGAAGGTCTACGACGTCGTCGTCACCCGCACCACGGGCGTCAAGTACGGCACCCGGCACGACCTGACCTGGCGCAACAACGACGGCACCTTCAAGGTCGTCGGCGGCTACGACTACGTCACCCTGCCGCTGAACAAGCCCGTCACCATCAAGGTCGAGGCCAACGTCAAGTCGGCCGGCGTCCACAGCGGCATCCTGCAGCTGGACGACGAGACCACCGAGGGCATCGACAAGCAGATCCTGACGACCGTCGTCGCCTCCGCCCCGCTGGCGAAGCCGTCGTTCACGTTCTCGGACACCTCCTCGGTGCAGCGCAACAGCCACAAGTCGTACTTCGTCACCGTGCCGCAGGGCGCGAAGACGCTGGAGGTCGCCCTCGGCGGTCTCCAGCCGGGCAGCCAGACGCGCTTCATCTCGATCCACCCGTACGGTGTGGGCGTCGAGGACAGCGCGACCACCCAGTGCTACCCGAACTACGACAACCCGGCCAACGCCTGCCGCCCCGACCTGCGTTCGTACGCCGAACCGCAGCCGGGCGTCTGGGAGATCGAGGTCGAGTCGCGCCGTACGTCGCCGCTGCTCGACAACCCGTTCAAGCTGGACGTCTCCGTCCTCGGCGCGGGCTTCGACCCGGCGGTCAAG
Source organism: Streptomyces sp. NPDC005533 (assembly GCF_042871845.1). Taxonomy (NCBI): domain Bacteria; kingdom Bacillati; phylum Actinomycetota; class Actinomycetes; order Kitasatosporales; family Streptomycetaceae; genus Streptomyces; species Streptomyces sp. NPDC005533. The sequence continues at coordinate 90,120 of NZ_JBIAJH010000015.1, forward strand.
GTCCTCCCCGAGGTCAAGCAGGGCACCCCGGCGCCGGTCCAGTGGACCGTCAAGAACGACGCCGCGGCCATCTCCGGCGGCAAGCTCAAGGGCGGCCCGCTCGGCTCCGCGAAGGTCGCCAAGCCGACCATCGCGAACGGTGAGACCCAGACCTCCGAGGTCACCATCGGCGAGGGCGTCTCCCGCCTCGACGTCGCCATCGGCAAGGTCTCCGACACCGGTGCGGACCTCGACCTCGAGGTCTACCGGAACGGCGTCAAGGTCGGCTCCTCCGCCGACGGCGACTCCGAGGAGGCCGTGAGCCTGGTCAACCCCGCCGCGGGCACCTACACCGTCAAGGTCATCGGCTACGCGGTCCCGGCCGGCACCACCACGTACGACTACCGCGACGTGTTCTTCTCGGCCGCCCTGGGCTCCGTCCAGGTCGACGAGAGCGCCGCGGTGAACCTCGCCAACGGCGCCTCCGCGTCCGTCTCGGCGAACGTCCTGGTCAACAGCGCGGCCCCCGAGGGCCGGCAGTTCTTCGGCCAGGTCCAGCTGCTCAACGCCCGCGGCACCGCCGCCGGCACCGGCAGCGTGCAGATCGAGAAGGTCCTGCCGTAACCCGGTAGGCACCCGGGACGACAGCGGGGGCGGTGCTCGTACGAGCACCGCCCCCGCCTGTTTCCCCCCGGCCGCGCCGCGCGCCTACGCGCCCTACGCGCCCAGCGAGCGCAGCGACTCGGCGTAGGTGCCGACCGCGTGGGCGATCACGTCCAGGTTGGTGTCGAAGGCCTTGAGGTCCAGGTTCCTCAGGTCGTCGCCCGCGCCGTGGTAGTTCGGGTCGTACGGGGCCCCCGCGGTGCCGCCGTGGCGCCGGGCCTGCTCGGCGGTCTTGACGCCCTCGGCCCCGGTGAAGGTGCCGCCGGCCGGGATGCCGTTCGCGATGAAGGGGCCGTAGTCGGAGCGGCCGTCGAAGTCACTGCCCTCGTGCGGCTTGCCCTTCTTGTCGAGGAAGCCGTTGATCAGCGCCTCGATCTGCGCCGAGCCCGCCGGGCCGGCGCCCGCGCCCGTCCTGTCGGAGTCGTCGCCGTCGTAGACGAACTGCACCGGGTTCGGCGAGGCGATCATGTCGAAGTTGAGGTAGAGCGCGATGTCCTTCCTCTGCTGCGCCGACAGCTGCGCGACGTAGTGCTCCGAGCCCAGCAGGCCCAGCTCCTCCGCCGACCACCAGGCGAAGCGGACCTTGTTGGCCGGCCCCTTGCCCTTCTTGTTGGCGCCCTCTTCGGCCAGCTTCAGCGCCACCTCCAGCAGACCGGCCGAGCCGGAACCGTTGTCGTTGATGCCCGGGCCCTCGGGGACCGAGTCCAGGTGCGCGCCGACGCTCACCACGCGGTCGGAACGCCCGCCGCGGGTCTCGGCGATCACGTTGCGGGTGGTCTTCCGCACGTGCTCCTGGTCCAGGTCCAGGCGTACGCTCACCTCGCCCCGGGCGGCGGCCCCGGTCAGTGCCTCGCCGTCGGCCAGCGTGATGCCGGCGCTCGGGATGATCCCCTCGTCGGGCGAGGAGAACCCGCCCCGCACCGGGGTGGTGCCGCTGTGGTTGTAGACGATGACGCCGACGGCGCCGGCCGCGGCGGCCGCCCGCTGCTTCTCCACGAAGGTGCAGGCGCCGCGCTTGACCAGGGCGATCTTCCCGGTGAAGGCGCCCGCCGGGTAGTCGTCCGCCGTGCAGCCGGGGGTCTCGTCGACCCGTGCGAGGGCGAGCGGGGCGGCCAGGCCGCCGGTCGGGGTGGACGTGGTGAAGGTGAAGGCGGCGGTGGCCACCTCGCGGCCCCCGGCGCCGTCGGCCCCGCCGAGGACGAAGGTCTTCTCCGTCTTCGTGTGCGCCTCGTAAATGTCGAAGTCCTGGTACGCGACCTGGTACCCGGCCTTCTTCAGGGTGTCGTGCACGTAGGCGGCGGAGGCCGCGTGGCCGGGCGTGCCGGCGGCGCGGTTGCCGCCGTTGGCGTCGGCGATCTGCTGGAACCGCGCCAGGTGGCGGTAGGCGCCGCGGGCGGTGACCTCCTCCACCAGCTCCTTGGCGAGCCTGCCCTCCCGCGGGTGGGCGGCCGCCGGAGTGGCGGTGAGCAGGACGGGTGCGGCGACGGCGGCGGCCGCGAGGGCGGCGAGCGCCGGTATGGACCGGCGGCGGTGGCGGATGGCGCGCACGGTGGATCTCCCCGAGTCGGATGTTCGTTCTGCGGTCGGTCATGTCCGGAATCCGGGGCATGACCGATCGGACGCTAATCGGCTCCGACCTGGCAAAACGGATGTTCAGGGGCCCTGCAACACGGCCGCCACGGACTCGTCACACGCGTTCACGTTCAGGACACCGTCCGTTCCTCGGACAATGGATTGGACAAGGCTCGTGGGGTCGAACGCATGATGGCTCCACGCGCGCCCGCGTCGTACGTACCAAAAGGAGTCACCGTGAGGGTCGGAATCGTCGGAGCCACCGGACAGGTCGGCGGAGTCATGCGCAGCATCCTCGCCGAGCGGAAGTTCCCGGTGGACGAGCTGCGGCTGTTCGCCTCGGCCCGTTCCGCGGGCTCCACCCTCGAATGGGAGGGCCGGGAGATCACCATCGAGGACGCCTCCACGGCCGACTACGCGGGCCTGGACATCGTGCTCTTCTCCGCCGGCGGCGCCACCTCCAAGGCCCTGGCCGAGAAGGTCGCCGCGCAGGGCGCCGTCGTGATCGACAACTCCTCCGCCTGGCGCAAGGACCCCGAGGTCCCCCTCGTCGTCTCCGAGGTCAACCCGCACGCGATCAAGAACCGCCCCAAGGGCATCATCGCGAACCCGAACTGCACCACCATGGCCGCGATGCCGGTGCTGCGCCCGCTGCACGACGAGGCCGGCCTGTCCGCGCTGATCGCCACCACCTACCAGGCCGTGTCCGGCTCGGGCCTGGCCGGCGTCGCCGAGCTGCGCACCCAGGCCTGCGCGGTCTCCGAGGCCGCCGACCAGCTGACCTTCGACGGCGGCGCGGTGGACTTCCCGGAGCCGACCGTCTACAAGCGCCCCATCGCCTACAACGTCGTCCCGCTCGCGGGCTCGATCGTCGACGACGGTTCCTTCGAGACCGACGAGGAGCAGAAGCTCCGCAACGAGTCCCGCAAGATCCTGGAGATCCCGGAGCTCAAGGTCTCGGGCACCTGCGTGCGCGTGCCGGTCTTCGCCGGCCACTCCCTCCAGATCAACGCCCGCTTCGACCGCCCGATCAGCGTCGAGCGCGCCTACGAGCTCCTGGGCGACGCCCCGGGCGTCGAGCTGTCGGAGATCCCGACCCCCCTGCAGGCCGCCGGCAAGGACGCTTCGTACGTGGGCCGCATCCGCGTCGACGAGACGGTGGATAACGGCCTCGCGCTGTTCCTCTCGAACGACAACCTCCGCAAGGGCGCGGCCCTGAACGCGGTCCAGATCGCCGAGCTCGTCGCGGAGGAGCTCCGCGGCTGACGCCGCCCGTGCCACGAAGGGGAGGAAGCCCGTGCGGCTTCCTCCCCTTTCGCCGTATCCGGACGGTTTCCGCCCCCGTGTTCGCCGGTGGATTACTCCGCGCCGGTGACGCCCCCCTCGTGGAAGGATGACGGGGCAACGTCACCATCAAAGGAGATGACCGCGTGCCAGGCACGAATCTCACCCGTGAAGAGGCTCAGCAGCGGGCAAAGCTGCTCACCGTCGACTCCTACGAGATCGCACTCGATCTCAGTGGAGCGCAGGAAGGTGGCACCTACCCGTCCGTGACCACCGTGCGCTTCCAGTCGGCCGAGGCCGGGGCCGAGACCTTCATCGACCTGGTCGCACCGGCCGTGCACGAGGTCGTCCTCAACGGCCGGTCGCTGGACGTCGCGGCGGTCTTCCGGGACTCCCGCATCGCCCTGGACCACCTGGCGGCCGGGGCCAACGAGCTCCGCGTCGTCGCGGACTGCGCCTACACCAACACCGGTGAGGGCCTCCACCGCTTCGTGGACCCGGTCGACCAGCAGGCCTACCTCTACACCCAGTTCGAGGTGCCGGACGCGCGGCGGGTCTTCGCCAGCTTCGAGCAGCCCGACCTGAAGGCCACGTTCCAGTTCACCGTGACGGCCCCCGAGGGCTGGACGGTCATCTCGAACTCCCCGACGCCGGAGGCCACCGACGTCAAGGACAACGTCTGGCGCTTCGAGCCGACGCCGCGCATCTCCACGTACATCACGGCGCTCATTGTCGGCCCGTACCACGCGGTGCACAGCTCGTACGAGGGCAAGGACGGCCAGTCCGTACCGCTCGGCATCTACTGCCGTCCCTCGCTCGCCGAGTTCCTCGACGCGGACGCGATCTTCGACGTGACCCGGCAGGGCTTCGACTGGTTCCAGGAGAAGTTCGCCTACGACTACCCCTTCGCCAAGTACGACCAGCTCTTCGTCCCGGAGTTCAACGCGGGCGCGATGGAGAACGCGGGCGCGGTCACCATCCGTGACCAGTACGTCTTCCGCTCGAAGGTGACGGACGCGGCGTACGAGGTGCGCGCGGAGACGATCCTCCACGAGCTCGCGCACATGTGGTTCGGCGACCTGGTCACCATGGAGTGGTGGAACGACCTGTGGCTGAACGAGTCGTTCGCCACCTACACCTCGATCGCCTGCCAGGCGTACGCCGAGGGCTCGAAGTGGCCGCACGCGTGGACCACCTTCGCCAACTCCATGAAGACGTGGGCGTACCGGCAGGACCAGCTGCCCTCCACGCACCCGATCATGGCCGACATCCGTGACCTGGACGACGTCCTCGTCAACTTCGACGGCATCACGTACGCCAAGGGCGCCTCGGTGCTCAAGCAGCTCGTCGCCTACGTCGGCCAGGACGCCTTCTTCAAGGGCGTGCAGGCGTACTTCAAGGCGCACGCCTTCGGGAACACGCGCCTCTCCGACCTGCTGGGTGCCCTGGAGGAGACCTCCGGCCGCGACCTGACCGCCTGGTCGAAGGCGTGGCTGGAGACGGCCGGCATCAACATCCTGCGCCCGGAGATCACCACCGACGCGGACGGCCTGATCACCACCTTCGGCATCCGCCAGGAGGCGCCCGCGCTGCCCGCCGGCGCCAAGGGCGAGTCCACCCTGCGCCCGCACCGCATCGCGGTCGGCCTGTACGAGCTCCAGGACGGCGCCCTCGTGCGCACCGACCGGATCGAGCTGGACATCGACGGCGCGCTCACCACGGTGCCGGAGCTCGCCGGCCGGGCCCGCCCGGCGGTCGTCCTGCTGAACGACGACGACCTGTCGTACGCGAAGGTCCGCCTCGACGAGGAGTCCCTCGCCACGGTCACGGCGCACATCGGCGACTTCGTCGAGTCCCTGCCGCGCGCCCTCTGCTGGGCCTCCGCCTGGGACATGACGCGGGACGGCGAGCTCGCCACCCGCGACTACCTCGCGCTGGTCCTCTCGGGCATCGGCAAGGAGTCCGACATCGGCGTCGTGCAGTCGCTCCACCGCCAGGTGAAGCTGGCCGTCGACCTGTACGCCGACCCGGCGTGGCGGGAGCAGGGCCTGGCGGCCTGGACCGAGGCCACGCTGGAGCACCTGCGTGCGGCGGCGCCCGGCAGCGACCACCAGCTCGCCTGGGCCCGCGCCTTCGCGGCCACGGCCCGCACCGAGGAGCAGCTCACCCACCTGTCGGCGCTGCTGGACGGCACGGCGGAGATCGAGGGCCTGGCCGTCGACACCGAGCTGCGCTGGACGTTCCTGGAGCGGCTCGCCGCGACGGGCGTCGCCGACGAGGCGGCCATTGCGGCGGAGCTGGAGCGGGACCCCACCGCGGCCGGTGAGCGCCACGCGGCGACCGCGCGGGCGGCCCGCCCGACGGCCGAGGCCAAGGCTCAGGCGTGGGCGTCGGTGGTGGAGTCCGCGGACCTCCCCAACGCGGTGCAGGAGGCCGTGATCGGCGGCTTCGTCCAGACCGACCAGCGCGAGCTGCTGGCCCCGTACACCGCGAAGTACTTCGCGGCGGTCAAGGAGGTCTGGGACACCCGCAGCCACGAGATCGCCCAGCAGATCGCGGTGGGGCTGTACCCGACGCTCCAGGTCTCCGCGGACACGCTGGACGCGACGGACGCCTGGCTCACCGCGGCCGAGCCGAACGCCGCGCTGCGCCGCCTCGTCTCGGAGTCCCGCGCGGGCGTCGAGCGCGCGCTGAAGGCCCAGGCGGCCGACGCCGCCGCTGCCGCTCAGGTCTAGCGGGCCGCGCCCCCGCTGGGGCTCCGCCCCGGACCCCGCGCCTCAAACGCCGGCGAGGCTGTTCGTTCCAGCCCGCCCGGCGTTTGAGCGCACGGGCGGGCGGCGCACCTACGGGGTCCGGGGCGAAGCCCCGGGACACGGTGAAAGGGCGGGGCGGGGAGACGGCTCCGCGCAGCGGCGGTCAGCGTTCGGCGGCGACGGCGCGCAGGGCAGCCAGGACGTGGGCCACCGCGGGAGCGGACTCGCCGCCCCGCCGGACCGCGGCGATCACGTGCCGCGTCGGCCGGTCCCGCGACAGCACCCGTACGGCCACGCCCGACGCCCGGCTCGACACCATGCGCGGGACCAGCGCCACCCCCATCCCCGCCTCCACCATGGCCAGGATCGCCGTCCAACCGGACGCCGAGTGCGCCTGTTCCGGGACGAAGCCCGCCGCCTCGCACGCGCCGCGGGTGATCTCCGACCAGGGGCCGCTGCCCCCGTAGATCCACCGGTCGCCGGACAGGTCCGCCAGCCGGAGCCCCGCCGCGCCCGCCAGCGGATGCCCCGGCGGGAGTGCCACGTCCAGCGGGTCCTCCAGGAGCGTCACCCGGGTGAACCGGGCGTCCCGCGCGGTCGGCGCGTGCGCGGCCAGCGACAGGGCCAGGTCCACGCCCCCGGCCGACAGGAGCTCGTACGACTGCGCCGCCTCGGCCTCCCGGACCCGTACCTCCACCCCCGGACGGGTCGTGCGCAGGGCCGCCACCGCCGGGACCACGAGCGCCGGTACGGCCGTCGAGAAGGCGGCGACCCGGACCTCGCCGGCGTCCCCGGCCAGGTATCCGGCCAGCTCCGCGTCGGCCGCCTCCAGCTGCGCGAACACCGCCTCCGCGTGCCGCAGTACGAGGTGGGCCGCGTCGGTGAGGCGGACCCGTCGGCCCTCGGCCTCCAGCAGGGTCACCCCCAGCTGCCGGGCGAGGTTCGTGAGCTGCTGCGAAACGGCCGAGGGCGTCATGTGCAGCGCCTCGGCCGTCGCGGTCACGGTGCCCTGTTCGGCGAGGGCCCGCAGGATCCGCAGCTTCTTGATGTCCCACTCGGTCATGGGCCCGAACCTACCTCCGCGCACCGAGCCCGACACCGCCCAGGATCAGCGCCATGCAGAGCAGTTGCGCCGGTCCCGTGTGCTCGCCCAGGAGCAGGAAGCCGAGCCCCGCCACGCACACCGGCTGGAGGTAGTAGACGACTCCGGCGCGGGCCGCCCCGATGATCGTGATCGCCTTGTTCCAGGCGAAGAAGGCGACGGCCGAGGAGAAGACGCCGACGTACAGCAGCGGTCCGACCGTCCCGGTGGTGATCTCGAAGCCGCCCTGGACGGAGACGGAGACAGCGTAGACGGGGGCCAGCATCAGCGCGCCGAGGACGAAGGTGGTGATCAGGAAGGCCAGTCCGCCCAGTTCGGCGGGCTTGCGCTTGAGCAGGGCGCTGTACGTGGCGAAGGAGAGGGCGGCGGCGAACATCCACAGGTCGCCGGCGCCGAAGTCGAAGCCGAGGGAGCCGTCCCCGACGAGGAGCAGCACGCCGAAGGCGGCGAGCAGCATGCCGAAGGTCCGTCGCTTGCCGAGCCGTTCGCCGCCGAGGCGGGCGTAGAGCGCCATGATGACGGGCGAGGCCGCCATGATCATGCCCATGTTGGAGGCGGAGGTGGTCAGTCCGGCCTGGTGCACGAGGGTGTTGTAGAGGGCGACGCCGAACAGCGAGGCGAGGGCGACGTAGCCGAAGTGCCGCCGGATCAGTGCCCGCTGCTGCCATGCCTGGCGGGCGGCGAAGGGGGCCACGGCGACGAGGGCGATGATCCAGCGCCAGAAGACCGCCTGGACGGGCGGGACGGTCTCGGCCATGCCCCGGGTGGCGACGAAGCTGCCGGACCAGACGACCGTCGCGAGCAGCGCGAGGAGCACGCCGAGCCCGGCGGCACCCTTTCGGCCGGTGGTGCCGGGCTCGGCCTGCGAGACGGTACGGACGCGGTCCATGACGGCCACTGTGGGTCTGCTCCTCGGAGTCGGCGGGTGGTGCGCGTGCCCTACCGTCGCACCCCTTCATCCGTCAGGTCCATCGAAATGTTCTGATCGTTCTTTTCAGGAGAACTGAATGATGGGGTGGTGCGGGCGGCCGCCAGCTGACCGGCGACGGTGGCCCCGAAGGCGATCGCCATCCCGACGAGCTGCACGGGCGAGAGCGCCTGGCCGAGGGCGGCCCAGCCGATGACGGCGGCGGTGAGCGGGGAGAGCGGGCCGAGCAGGGTGACCGAGGTGGCGGTGAGCTGTCCGATGCCGCGGAACCAGAGCCAGTACGCGATCCCGGTGTTGATCAGCATCATGTAGCCGTAGCCGAGGAAGGCGCTGCCGTCGAGCGCGGGCGGGGCTCCCTCGACGAGGGCGGCCACCGGGATGATGAACAGCCCGCCGGCGGTGAGCTGCCAGCCGGTCATCGCCAGCGGGCCGACGCCCTCGGGGCGGCCCCAGCGCTTGGTCATGACGGTGCCGGCGCCCATGGAGGCGGAGGAGATCACACCGGCGACGACGCCGACGAGGTCGAGCTTCGCCTCGGCGGTCAGGACGACCATGCTCACGCCGAACGCCCCCACGACGGCGGCGAGTACGGTGCGCAGGCTCGCCCGCTCGCCGAGGAGGAGGGCGGCGAGTCCGACGACGAACAGCGGGCCGGCGGCGCCCAGTACGGCCGCGACACCGCCGGGGAGCCGGTAGGCGGAGAGGAAGAGGAGCGGGAAGAAGGCGCCGATGTTGAGGATGCCGAGGACGGCGGACTTCCACCACCACGCGCCCTTGGGCAGGGTGCGGGCCAGGGCGGTCAGCAGCAGGCCGGCGGGCAGGGCCCGCATGACCCCGGTGAACAGCGGCCGGTCGGGCGGCAGCAGTTCGGTGGCCACGGCGTAGGTGGAGCCCCAGGAGATGGGGGCGAGGGCGGTCAGGGCGACGGTGGCGAGGCGCTTCATGGCGGGTGGCTCCCCTGTCGGGTGAGGAAGGCGGGACCGGGCGGGGTGGTTCAGGCGGCGACGGCGGCCGGCCGGCGCTCCGGGGCCGTCGCCTCGCCGGGGGCGACGGCGGCGGCCGGCTGCTCGACGTGGACGGCTCCGGCCGGCAGGTGCGGCTCCAGCCGGACCAGTGCGAGGGCGGCGCCGAGTGCGGCGACGGCGAGGGCGGCCCAGGGCAGGCGGCCGTCGACGGCGAGCAGGGCGGTGAAGAGGGAGGGGGCGAGCGCGCTGGCCAGCGAGTAGGACAGCTGGTAGGTGGCGAGGTAGCGGCCGCGGACGGCCTCGGGGGCGGCGGAGACCGACAGGGCGCCGCCGGAGGGGCTGTGCACCAGTTCGCCGAGGGTGTAGACGACGACGATGGCCAGCAGGGCGACCAGGGTCACGCTCTGGCCGGGGCGCAGCGTGCCGAGCACGATCTGTCCGACGAAGGCGGCGGCGAAGAGCAGGGCGCCGAGGGCGGCCGAGCGGGTGCGGCGGGCTCCGGAGCGGCGGACCCGGCCTGCGATCAGCACGCCGATCCCGGCGCACAGGACGGTGTTGACGGTGAAGGCGGCGCCGGCGAGGGAGTCGGGGGCCGCCAGCCAGGTGGAGAGGTAGAGCGGGAAGAGGACGGAGAGGGCGGAGTAGCCCAGCGCGGTGAGGAAGTTGGCGGCGGTGAGGCCGAGGAAGGGGCGGTCGCGCAGGACCATCCGGTATCCGGCGGGAGCCCGCCGCGCGGAGCCCGCCGCGGCGGCGCGGACCGGGCGGACCCGGCTGACGAGCAGTCCGGCGAGGGCGAAGGCGAGGGAGTTGCCCCAGGCGGTGTACGTGAACCCGCCGGTGCCCCACAGCGCCAGCACGCCGGAGACGAGCAGGGCGCCCGCGCCCATCCCGGCGTTCTGCAGGGCCCGGGTGGAGGCCTGGAGCCGGTCGCGGGCGGCGCCCCGCGCCACCTCGCCGATCAGGGACTGCTGTACGACGCCGAACGAGCGGTCGGCGAGCGCGGTGACGAGGGCGACGGCCCCGAAGGCGGGCAGGGAGCTCGCGAAGGGGTAGAGGGCGAAGCCGAGCGCCCGTATCCCGTAGAGCACCAGGTTGACCCTCTTGGCGCCGAACCGGTCGACGGCCGAGCCGGCCAGGGGCATGAACGCCAGCCCGGCCAGGCCGGTGACCGTCATGACCAGGCCGACGAGGGTGAGGGAGAGGCCGGTGACGTGGTGGAAGAAGACCAGCGAGAACGGGACGTACATGCCGATCCCGACCGCGCTGATGCCGATGCCGAGGAGAAGCGACCGCTCCCCCGCGACCTTCGCCTCCCCGGTGCCGGCGCTCTTGCTCCTGAACACTGCCATGACGGCCTCTCCCCCAGATTCGGTTGCTGGTAAGTAGCTTACCGCTAAGCTACTTTCCGTCAAGCAACTTTCTTGCGAACGATCTCAGGGAAGCGGAATACTGCACTCATGAGTGACGACAAGGACGCCGTCGACGCGATAACGGCCCAGTGGTTCGCCGTGCGCCCCGACTTGGACACGGCCCCCATGGCCGTCTTCGGACGCATCTACCGGATCGCCAGGGCCATGGGCGACGCGATGGAAGAGTGCTACGCGCGCTTCGGCATCTCGCGCGGGGAGTTCGACGTCGTCGCCACGCTGCGCCGTTCGGGCGCCCCGTACACGCTCTCGCCCCGCCAGCTCTCGGCGACGCTCATGCTCACCACGGGCGGCATGACCGGGCGGTTGGACAAGCTGGAGAAGGCCGGGCTGCTCTGCCGCAAGCCCGATCCGCACGACCGGCGGGGGCTCCAGGTGACGATCACCGACCGCGGCCTCGCGCTCATCGACGAGGCGGTCGCCGCCGGCCTGGAGGTGCAGCGCGCCGCGCTGACCGGGCTGAGCGACGAGGAGGTCGGCGTCCTCACCGGCCTGCTCCGCAAGCTGCTGGCCGGCATCTGAGGCGGGACCGGTCCGCGGACACGACAAAGCGCCGGGGGTCGCCGCACGGCCGAGGTGAATCGGCGGTGCGGACCCCCGGCGCCCGGGAAGTCCAGCGGTCCCGACCCCGTGGGGCCGGACCTGCTCAGGCCTGCTTCCGCGGCCTGTCCGACTTGTCGAGGACCATCACGAGACCCGCGATGACCAGGAACAGCACGATCGGCAGGGCCACGTACAGGCCGAGCGTCTCGCCAATGCTCAGGCCCGGGCCCGGGTCGTCGCCGTCGTCGCGGGTCAGCGCGAGGGCGGGAGACGTCATCAGCAGCATCATCAGCGTCGTTCCGGCCGTGACGGCGCCGGCGCGCAGAGCGTTCTTCTTGTCCACGGTGCAAACGTAGCGAACACCTAAACGGGGCGCGCGCCCGGGGGTGCCGTACGAGGTCGCGCGCCCTCCGCCAGCGCCCCCAGCAGGGCGTTCGCCCGGGGCGAGGCGAGCAGTTCCTCCAGCGTCAGCGGCCGCCCCCCGGCATCGGCGACCGGAAGCCGCCAATTGGGGTACTGGTCCCAGGTGCCGGGCAGGTTCTGCGGCCGCCGGTCCCCCACCGCGTCGGGCAGCCAGACGCCGACCAGCCGGGCCGGGGTGCGCAGCAGGAACGCGTACAGGGACCGTACGGCCGCCTCCTCGCCCTTGGTCTCCAGGCCGAGCCCGTCCAGCAGCTCCAGCCACTCGGCGGTGTCGGCGGCGTCCTCGGCCCGCTCCTGCGCGGCCGGGCGGGTCAGCAGGCCGAGCCGGTCGCGCAGTTCCACATGCGAGCCGGCGAGTTTCGCGGCCGTGGGCGGCAGGTCGTGGGTGGTGGCGGTGGCCAGGCAGTCGGCCCGCCAGGCCTGCGGCGGGAGCGGGCTCCCGGAGCCGGCCCAGTCCCGCTCGAACCACAGCACGGAGGTGCCGAGCACCCCGCGCCGGGCCAGCTCCCGCCGCACCCGCGGCTCCACCGTCCCGAGGTCCTCGCCGATGACGAGGGCGCCCGCCCGGTGCGCCTCCAGGACCAGGACCGCCAGCATGGCCTCCCCGTCGTAGCCCACGTACGTGCCCTCGGCGGGCGGGGTCCCCTGCGGGATCCACCACAGCCGGAACAGGCCCATCACGTGGTCGATCCGCAGCGCGCCGGCGTAGCTGAACACCCCGCGCAGCAGCGAGCGGAAGGGGGCGTAGGCGGTGGCGGCGAGCACGTCGGGGCGCCACGGCGGCAGCCCCCAGTCCTGGCCGCGCGCGTTGAAGGCGTCCGGCGGCGCGCCGACCGAGATGTGCCGGGCGTAGCAGGACGACCCGGAGACGTCGGAGCCCTGCGGGTGCACCCCGACGGCGAGGTCGTGGACGATGCCGACGCTCATGCCGGCCTCGCGGGCGGCCCGCTGGGCGGCGGCGAGCTGGCCGTCCGTCAGCCAGACCAGCCAGCGGTGGAAATCGCCGCGCTCCTTCGGGTCCTCCCCCGCGTGGTCGGCGCACCAGGCGGCGTGCACGTCCAGCGGTGCGCCCTGTTCGGCGCAGAACGCCCGGTAGGCGGCTTCGCGTTCGGGTGCGCGCGGCACGGCGTACAGCAGCTCCAGCGCCGCCCGCTTGAGCTCCCAGACGGCGTCGCGGTCGATCAGCCCGCCCTTCTCCAGGACCTGGCGGCGCAGCTCGCCGCCGCGCGCGGCGAGCTCGGCGAGGGCCGCGCGGTCGGGGCAGTCGGCGTACTCCGGGACGTCCTCGATCCGCAGGTGGACGGGGTCCGGGAAGCGGCGCGAGGAGGGCCGGTACGGGGAGGGGTCGGTCGGGGTGCCGGGTACGGCCGCGTGCAGCGGGTTGACCTGGATGAAGCCGGCGCCGTGGGTGCGGCCGGCCCAGCGGGCGAGCGCCGCGAGGTCGCCGAGGTCGCCCATGCCCCAGGAGCGCTCGGAGAGCAGGGAGTAGAGCTGGACGAGCAGCCCGTGGGCCCGCTCGGGCGCGGCCGGGGCCCGCTCCGGGGCCACGATCAGGGCGGCCTCGGCGGTCCGCCCGTCGGACGCCCGGGCGGTGAGCCGGTGGACGCCCGGGGGCAGTCCGGGGCCCCACGCGAGCTCCTCCCCCGTCTCCTCGGCCACCACGCGGACCCGGGTGCCCGGCGGGAGGGCGGCGGGCCGCGGCGGCACGGGCTCCCCCTGCCAGAGCACCACCGTCGGCGGCAGGAGCCGCCCGGCCGCCGCCCGGGACTGCTCCTCGGCGGACACCCGGATGCTCTCGGCGTCGTCCGTGACCACCCCGAGCCGGCCGAGCACGGCCTTGACGGTGGTCTCCGGCACCTGGACGGTGACGTCCGGGGCGGGCTGGTAGGCGGTGGCGATGCCGTGCAGGGCAGCGAGCCTGGCCAGGTCGTCCATCAACGGGCGCTCCTTCTTGCGTGCGGGCACGAGGGCGTGAGGGTGGGTCAGAAGCGTGGTGCAGAAGGGCGGGACACCGCGGGGGAACACGCCAGCCATACCCACTCGGAGGGACCGCATTCCTGTCATATCCGGGTCAGATCACCCACCCGCATTGACACCCCAGCCGCACGAGTGGTGGGCTCGGGCTCATTCGTACGAGTGGGGGACGTCTCGGGACGAGGAGGTTCTGTGCAGCTCAGGGGCAGGAAACGGTCGACGGCCGCCGCCATCGCGGTGATCGGGTCGCTGCTCGGCGGCGCCGTGGCCGCCGCGCCGCCCGGCACCCTGACGGCTCCCTCCGTCCCGGACGCGCCGACCCCCGCACCGGGGGGAGCCGCCGCCGCGGCAGGGGCTGCGGCCGGCGCCAACGGCGCCGTCGGCCCCGTGCTCGACCCCGGCGCCGACACCCCCCGGGCCGCCTCCGAGGGGCCCGCGGTGTGGCCCCGGCCGCAGTCGATGACTGCCGATCCGGGGCGCGAGGTGCCGCTGGGCCCGGAGGCCGTACTGGTCGCCCCGGCCGACACCGACCCGTACGCGCTCCAGGTGGTGCGCGAGGCCCTGCGCAAGGCGGGCGTGAAGACCCTGCACGAGCCGGCCCCGGGGGCGCCGGTGCCCGAGCGGGGCACCGTCGTGCGCCTCGACGACGCGGGTGCCGAGCAGGCGCTGCGGGCGCTGGGCGCGGCCGCGGCGAAGGACCTGCCGGAGGGGGGCTACCGGCTGGCGGTGGGGCGGCCCGGCGGCCGGGACACGGTCGCGCTCGCCGGCGTGGGGGACGCGGGGCTGTTCCACGCGGCGCAGACGCTGCGCCAACTGCTCGCGGCGGGCGGCGGGAAGGTGCCCGGGGTACTGGTGCGGGACTGGCCGATCGCCCCGGTGCGCGGCATCACCGAGGGGTTCTACGGGCAGCCGTGGACCAACGAACAGCGCCTGGCGCAAGTGGACTTCATGGGCCGCACGAAGCAGAACCGGCTACTGGTCGCGCCCGGGAACGACCAGTACCGGACGACCGGCTGGCGCACGGACTACCCGCAGGCGCAGCAGGAGGAGTTCCGCGCGCTGGCCGAGCGGGCCCGCGCCAACCGGGTGGTCCTGGCCTGGGCGGTCACCCCCGGTCAGTCGATGTGCCTGTCCTCGGCCGCCGACCGGGCGGCGCTCGCGCGCAAGCTCGACTCGATGTGGGACCTCGGCTTCCGCGCCTTCCAGGTGCAGTTCCAGGACGTCAGCTACTCGGAATGGGGCTGCCGCGCGGACCGGGAGCGGTACGGGAAGGGGCCGGCGGCGGCCGCGAAGGCGCACGCGGAGGTCGCGAACGAGCTGGCCGCGCACCTGGCCTCCCGGTATCCGGGCGCGCCCGCCCTGTCGCTGCTGCCGACGGAGTACTACCAGGAGGGCTCCACCTCCTACCGGACGGCGCTGGCGGGCGCGCTCGACGCGCGGGTGGAGGTGGCCTGGACGGGCGTCGGCGTGGTGCCGCGCACGATCACGGGCGGGGAACTGGCCGGGGCGCGCTCCGCCCTGGGGCAGCAGCCCCTGGTCACCATGGACAACTACCCGGTCAACGACTGGGATCCGGGCCGCATCTTCCTCGGCCCGTACGCGGGCCGCGATCCCGCGGTGGCGGGCGGATCGGCGGCGCTGCTGGCCAACGCGATGCAGCAGCCCATCCTGTCGCGGATCCCGCTCTTCACGGCGGCGGACTTCGCCTGGAACCCGCGCGGCTACCGGGCCGGGGAGTCCTGGCAGGCGGCGGTGCGCGATCTCGCGGGCTCCGACCCGCGGGAGCGCGCGGCGGTGGCGGCCCTCGCCGGGAACACCGCGTCGTCGGGGCTGAAGCAGGAGGAGTCGGCGTATCTGAAGCCGCTGGTCGAGCAGTTCTGGAAGGCCCGCGCCGCGGGCGACCCGGCGGCGGGGGCCGAGCTGCGCAAGGCGTTCACGGTCCTGCGCGAGGCCCCCGGCCGGCTGCCGGTCCTGTCGGACGAGGCGGGCCCCTGGCTGGAGCGGCTGGCGCGCTACGGAACGGCCGGCGAGCTGGCCGTGGACGTCCTCCAGGCGCAGGCCCGCGGGGACGGGGCCGCCGCCTGGCAGGCCTCCCGGGCCCTGGCCGAGGTCCGCGAGGAGCTGGCGGAACCGGGGACAGCCCGGGTGGACGAGGCCGTCCTGGAGCCCTTCCTGAAGAAGGCGGTGGCGGAGGCGGACGCCTGGACAGGCGCCGCCCGTACCACGGGCACGGTGACGAAGGAGCCGGAGTCCTGGACGGTCCGGCTGGCCGCCGCGCGCCCGCTGTCGGCGGTGACGGTGATGACGGAGCCCTTCCCGGCGGGGGCGCGGGGCGCGGCCGTGGAGGCGCACGTACCCGGCGAGGGCTGGCGCAAGCTCGCCGACGCCTCGCCCTCGGGCTGGACCCAGGTGGACACGGCCGGGCTGAGTGCGGACGCGGTACGGCTGACCTGGGCCGGGACGGGCACCGCGCCCACGGTGCACCAGGTGGTGCCGTGGTTCGGGGACGGGCCGCGGGCCCGCTTCGAGCTGGCGGCCGGGGCCGCGACCGACGCCGAGATCGGCGGCGCCCCGGGGCGGGTGTCGGCGCAGCTGTCCGCGCCGGGCCCCGCCGAGGTGCGCGGACCGCTGTCGGCGCGGCCGCCGGCGGGCATAGAGGTGCGCCTCCCGGGGGTCGCGGTGGTGCCGCGCGGCGGGCAGGTGTCGATCCCGGTGGAGGTCGTGGTGGCGCCGGGCACCGCGCCCGGCAGCTACGAGGTCCCGGTGACCTTCGACGGCGAGACGCGGACGCTGACGGTACGGGCCGTGCCCCGCACCGGCGGACCGGACCTGCTGCGCACCGCGCGGGCCACCTCCTCGGCGGACGAGACCCGCGGCTTCCCGGCCTCGGCGGCCGTGGACGGCTCCCCGACCACCCGCTGGTCCTCACCGCCGGTGGACGGGGCCTGGTGGCAGGCGCAGCTGCCCGCCCCGGCCCGGATCGGCCGGCTGGAGCTGCACTGGCAGGACGCGTACCCGTCCGCCTACCGCGTGGAGACCTCGGCGGACGGGGTCACCTGGCGTCCGGCGGCGACGGTCGCGGCCTCCGGTGGCGGCCGTGAGTCCCTGCGCCTGGACGCGCCCGACACCCGCTTCCTCCGCGTCACGTGCGACCGCCGCGCCACCCGCTACGGCTGCTCCCTCTGGTCGGCGGAGGCGTACGCCGTCACGCCGTAGGGTCGGCGTACGCCGTCGCGCCGTAGCGGGTGGGGCCGGGGGCGGCTACGACGCCGCGACCCCGATGCGCTCCAGCGCGTCCTCGGCCCCGTACGGCTGGAGGTAGGGCATCCAGCGGGGATCCCGGTGCCCCGTCCCGATGATCCGCCACGCCAGCCCGGACGGCGGCGCCGGCTGGTGGCGCAGGCGCCAGCCGAGCTCCAGCAGGTGCCGGTCCGCCTTGACGTGGTTGCAGCGCCGGCACGCGGCGACGACGTTGTCCCACGCGTGCTGCCCGCCCCGGCTGCGCGGGATGACGTGGTCGACGCTGGTGGCGACGGCCCCGCAGTACATGCAGCGGCCGCCGTCCCGCGCGAACAGGGCGCGCCGGGTGAGTGGAACGGGCCCCCGGTAGGGGACCCGCACGAAGCGCTTGAGCCGTACCACGCTGGGAGCGGGGACGGCCCTTGTCGCGCTGTGCAGATAGGCGCCGGATTCCTCCAGGGAGACCGCTTTGTTCTCCAGGACGAGGACGAGCGCGCGGCGGAGCGGTACGACGCCGAGGGGCTCGTACGACGCATTGAGGACCAGGACGTGCGGCACGGACTGCCTCCTTGTACGCCGGCGGCGCGTGGCTCGCGCCGGGACGATCTGCTCTCCAGTCTCTCCTTACGGCTGGTCGAAGCGCCACCACGCGCCCGTAACGGGTCCGAGGTGTTTTCAACCACAGTCAGTCATCCCCAGGTGAGTCTGGTCTCTCCCTCGAACACGGCACCAAGGTGAAGGCATTGCCCCGTTAGTGTGGTTGGTCTGCCCCTACAACCGTTCCGCAGGCAGACCGCTACACCTGGAGGTTCCCGTCGTGCCCTGGCCCGCCGCCCTGCTGCCGTTGGCAGCCGACGTTCCGGACGCGCCCGCCTCGGTCAAGGAGGCGCAGGCCAGCGTCACCGAGGCCGCCAGCTTCATCGAGCAGAACTGGGCCACCTGGCTGAGCATCGGCCTGCGGATCCTGCTGATCGTGGTGATCGCCGCGGTCATACGCTCGGCGGTCCGCAAGGCGCTGACCAAGCTCATAACCCGGATGAACACCAGCGCCGAGGCGGTCGAGGGCACGGCGCTCGGCGGGCTGCTGGTCAATGCGGAGCGGCGGCGCCAGCGTTCGGAGGCGATCGGCTCGGTCCTGCGCTCGGTGGCCTCGTTCCTGATCCTCGGCACGGCCGCGCTGATGGTCCTGGCCGCGTTGAAGATCGATCTGGCCCCGCTCCTGGCGAGTGCCGGTGTGGCCGGTGTGGCCATCGGTTTCGGCGCCCGGAACCTGGTCACGGACTTCCTGTCCGGCGTCTTCATGATCATGGAGGACCAGTACGGGGTCGGCGACAAGATCGACGCGGGCGTGGCCTCGGGCGAGGTCATCGAGGTCGGGCTGCGCGTGACCAAGCTGCGCGGGGACAACGGCGAGATCTGGTACGTGCGCAACGGCGAGATCAAGCGGATCGGCAACCTCAGCCAGGGCTGGGCGACCGCGGGCGTGGACGTCCAGGTCAAGCCCTCGGAGAGCCTGTCGCGGATCCGCGAGGTGGTCCAGCAGGTCGCCGACACCCTGGCGAAGGAGTCCCCGTGGGACGAGCGCCTGTGGGGTCCGGTGGAGGTCCTCGGCCTGGACGAGGTGCTGCTCGCCTCGATGACGGTGAAGGTGTCGGCGAAGACCATGCCGGGCCAGCAGTTCGCCGTGGAGCGGGAGCTGCGCTGGCGGATCAAGGAGGCCTTCGACGCCGCGGGCATCCGGATCATCGGCGGCGTGCCGGCTGCGGACGAGGAGGACGAGGCCCCGGCGGACCCGTCGGCCTCCGTCGCCGCGCCGTCCGCACTGGCGAACCCGGCCTCGCCGCAGTCGCTGGCCACGGCCCCGATCCCGCCGCCGGCCGGCCCGCGGATCACCAAGTAGCCGCCCCGGCGCCGCCGCGCCCCCGCTGCCCCGCAGGTCATTCGCGAATGACCTGCGGGGCAGCGGCATTGACACGGGTCAAACGGTGATAGGAAACTTACCTAACAGATCGCCTCGGTGAGGGAGAGACCGCTCCATGCCCGCCTCCACGCCCGGAACGCCCAGCCTGTTGCGCGCCATGAACGACCGGGCCGCGCTCGAACTGCTGCTGACGCACGGCCCGCTCTCCCGGACCCGCATCGGGCACCTGACCGGACTGTCCAAGCCCACCGCCTCCCAGCTGCTGGCCCGCCTGGAGGCCGCCGGTCTCGTCCTGGCCACCGGCACCGACGGCGGCCGCCCCGGCCCCAGCGCCCAGCTGTACGCGCTCAACCCCCGGGCCGCGTACGTCGGCGGACTCGACGTCACCCCGGGGCGCGTCCTGGCGGCCGTCGCGGACCTCACCGGCACGGTGATCGCCTCCCACGAGGTCCCGTACACCGAGGGCGCCCAGGCCGTGGACCAGGTGACCGAGGCCCTCGGCGGGGCCGTCAAGGCCGCCGGTCTGCACCGCAGCGATCTGCACCGCGTGGTCATCGCCACCCCGGGCGCCTTCGACCCGCAGACCGGCCGGCTGCGCTACGCCAGCCACCTGCCCGGCTGGCACTCCCCCACCCTGCTCGAGGACCTGGCGGCGGCCCTGCCGATGCCCGTGGAGTACGAGAACGACGTCAACCTCGCCGCCGTCGCCGAACAGCGCCTCGGCGCGGCCCGCGGCCACGAGGACTTCGTCCTGCTCTGGAACGAGGAGGGCCTCGGCGCCGCCCTGGTGCTCGGCGGCCGGCTGCACCGCGGCTGGACCGGCGGCGCGGGCGAGGTGGGCTTCCTGCCCGTACCCGGCCGCCCCCTGGTCCGCCAGGTCACCCGGGCCAACGCCGGCGGCTACCAGGAACTGGCCGGCGTGGAGGGACTGCCCCGGCTCGCCGCGGAACTGGGCGTGGCGGCCGCGCCCGGTCCCGCCGCCGGCACCCCGCACGGCCCGGACGCCCCGCACAGCCCGGAGGTCGCCGCCGCCGTCGCCCTGCTCGCGCAGGCCGCGGCCGCGCCCGAGGGCGCGCACCTGAGCTTCCTCCAGTCGTACGCCACCGCGCTCGCCACCGGTCTGGCCTCGCTCGTCGCCGTGCTGGACCCGGAGATCGTGGTCCTGTCCGGGGCCGCGATCAGCGCGGGCGGCGAACCGCTGCGCGCGCTGCTGGAGGCCGAGCTCGCCGAACTGGCCCCCTCCCGGCCCCGGCTGGTCCCCGGCGAGGTACGGGGACGGCCGGTCCTGCACGGCGCGCTGGAGAGCGCGCTGGCCGCCACCCGGGACGCGGTGTTCGACACCTCCCGCTGACACCGCCCCGCCCGTCCCCCTCCACCCCACCCCCACCGCCACCCCCACCCCCACCCCCACCCCCACCGGAAGTTTCGTCTCCCGCAGAGAGCGAGCCCCGCCATGCCCGGAACCGGACGCCTGACCACCGCAGCAGCCCTCCTCGTCGCGATATCCGCACTCGCCACGGCCTGTACCGGCCAGGGCACCGACACCGCCTCCGACGACCCCAAGGCGGACGTCACCCTCACCTTCTGGCACGGCTGGTCCGCACCGAGCGAGGCCAAGGCGATCGAGGACAACATCGCCCGCTTCGAGCAGGCGCACCCGAACATCAAGGTCAAGGTCACCGGCAACATGACCGACGACAAGATCAACCAGGCCCTGCGGGCGGGCGGGGACAAGGCCCCCGACGTGGTGTCCTCCTTCACCACCGACAGCGTCGGCAAGTTCTGCAACTCCCGCGCCTTCGCCGACCTCAACCCCTTCCTGCGCAAGTCCGGGGTCGACAAGACGAAGGTCTTCCCCAAGACCCTGCTGGAGTACACCCAGTTCGACGGCAACCAGTGCACGCTGCCCCTGCTGCACGACGCGTACGGCCTCGTCTACAACAAGACCGCCTTCGAGGCCGCCGGGATCACCGAACCCCCCAGGACGTGGAGCCGGTTCACCGAGGTCGCGCAGAAGCTCACCAAACCCAAGGGGGACTCGTACGAGCAGGTCGGCCTGATGCCCACCTTCCACGGCTACGAGACCACCCCGGTGCGGCTCGCCGCGCAGTGGAGCCCCGCCTACTTCGGCGCGGACGGCAAGTCCGGCCTGGCCAAGGACCCCGGCTTCGGCAAGATGCTGACCGCGCAGAAGGACCTGGTGGACAAGCTCGGCGGCTACGAGAAGCTGGAACGGTTCCGCAGCACCTTCGGCGACGAGTGGAGCGCCGAACACCCCTTCCACACCGGCCAGGTGGCCATGCAGATCGACGGCGAATGGCGGGTCTCCATGGCGAAGGAGGCCGGGGTCGCGTTCGAGATCGGCACCGCGCCGCTGCCCGTGCCCGACGAGCAGGCCGCCGACTACGGCAAGGGCTACCTCTCCGGCACGGTCATGGGCATCGCCGCCGGCAGCAGGAAGCAGAACGCCGCCTGGGAACTGGTCAAGTACATGACCACCGACACCGAGGCGGTGGTGTCCTTCGCCAACGCCATCCACAACGTGCCGTCCACCCTCGCCGCCCTGGAGTCCCCGAACCTCCAGGTGACCCCGGAGTTCAAGACCTTCCTCGACATCGCCCGGCACCCCAAGTCCGGCACCACCCCGGCCCAGGCCGACGGCGGCACCTACCAGCTGACCTTCCAGGACCTCGCGTACGCGGTCGAGAAGGGCGACGTCACCGACATCCCCGCCGGCCTCGCCAAGGCCGACCAGCAGATCGACACGGACATCGCGAAGGCGAAGTAGCCCCGGATGACCCGGACGACCACCCCCACGCTGCGGTCGAAGAGCCGCCGCTCCGCCCTGCGGACCGCGGCCTTCATGTCCCCCTGGCTCATCGGGTTCGCGGTCTTCTTCGCCTACCCCCTGCTGTCCACCCTCTACTTCTCCTTCACCAAGTACGACGGCTTCCGCCCGCCCGCCCTCAACGGCACGGACAACTGGAGCTACGTCTTCACCGACTATCCGCTCTTCTGGCCCGCCATGCGCAACACCCTGTGGCTCGTGGTGGTGATGGTGACCTGCCGGGTCCTCTTCGGCCTCGGCGTCGGTCTGCTCGTCACGAAGATCAAGACGGGCGTCGGGATCTTCCGGACCCTGTTCTACCTCCCCTACCTGGCCCCGCCCGTCGCCGCGACCCTGGCCTTCGTCTTCCTGCTCAACCCCGGCACCGGTCCCGCCAACACCCTGCTGGACGCCGTGGGGCTGCCCACCCCTGGCTGGTTCACCGACGCCGACTGGTCCAAGCCCGCGCTCACCGCCCTCGCCCTGTGGGGGGTGGGCGACCTGATGGTCATCTTCATGGCCGCACTGCTCGACGTACCGAAGGAGCAGTACGAGGCCGCCGAACTCGACGGGGCCGGGGCATGGGCGCGGTTCCGGCACATCACCCTGCCCAACATCTCGCCGATCATCGCCTTCGCGGTGGTCACCGGCGTCATCCAGGCCATGCAGTACTACGCCCAGCCGCTGGTCGCCGGCAAGGTCGCGGCCGGGGTGATCGGCGGCTCCGGCCAGCAGTTCGAACCGGGCTACCCCGACAAGTCCACCCTCACCCTGCCGCAGCTCGTCTACAACCTCGGATTCCAGCGCTTCGACTACGGCACGGCGTGTGTCGTCGCGCTCGTCCTGTTCGCCCTCTCCATGACCTTCACCGCGCTCCTGATGCGGCGCCGTGGCGGACTGATCGGAGCAGGCGAGTGAACGCGCACGCACGCAAGGGCGTACTGCACTGGATCGCGGTCCACTCGCTGGCCGTGGCCGCGGCCCTCTTCTTCGTCCTCCCCTTCGTCTTCCTCCTGCTCACCTCCCTGATGGGCGACCGCCAGGCACTCACCCGCGACCTGTGGCCCGACCACTGGGAATGGGACAACTACGCCACCGTGTGGAACACGCCCGGCTTCCTGACCTGGTGGCGCAACACCCTCCTGTACGCCGGACTCGGCACCCTGTTGACGGTGGTCTCCTCCGTGCCCGTCGCCTACGCCCTCGCCAAGTTCCGCTTCCGCGGGCGGCGGCTGACGCTGCTGCTCGTGATCGCCATGATGATGCTGCCACCGCAGGTCGTCGTGATCCCCATGTACCTCTTCTGGGCCAAACAGCTCGACCTGTCCGGGACCCTGTGGCCGCTGATCGTCCCCATGGCCTTCGGGGACGCCTTCTCCGTCTTCCTGCTCCGCCAGTTCCTGCTGACCATCCCCGACGAGTACCTGGACGCGGCCCGCGTCGACGGCTGCGGCGAGGTGCGCACCCTGCTGCGCGTGGTGCTGCCGATGGCCAAGCCCGCCATCGCCGCCGTCGCGCTCTTCCAGTTCTTCTACGCCTGGAACGACTACTTCGGCCCCCAGATCTACGCCTCCGACAACCCGGCCGCCTGGACCCTCAGTTACGGACTGGAGTCCTTCAAGGGCGCGCACCACACCAACTGGAACCTGACCATGGCCGCGACCGTGCTGGTCATGGCCCCGGTGATCGTCCTCTTCTTCTTCGCCCAGAAGGCGTTCGTCGAGGGAGTCACCCTGACCGGCGTGAAAGGCTGACGGCAATGAAACTCGCAGTGGTGGGCGGCGGTTCCACCTACACCCCCGAACTGATCGACGGCTTCGCCCGGCTGCGCGACACCCTGCCGGTCACCGAACTCGTCCTGATCGACCCGGCCACCGACCGCCTCGAACTCATCGGCGGCCTCGCCCGGCGGATCCTCGCCCGGCAGGGGCACCCGGGCCTGGTCACCACCACCGCCGACCTCGACGCAGGAGTCGACGGAGCCGACGCCGTCCTGCTCCAGCTGCGCGTCGGCGGCCAGGCCGCCCGGCTCCAGGACGAGACCTGGCCCCTGGAATGCGGCTGCGTCGGCCAGGAGACCACCGGCGCGGGCGGCCTCGCCAAGGCGCTGCGCACGGTCCCGGTGGTCCTCGACATCGCCGAGCGGGTCCGGCGGGCCAACCCGGACGCGTGGATCATCGACTTCACCAACCCGGTCGGGATCGTCACCCGCGCCCTCCTGCAGGCCGGGCACAAGGCCGTCGGACTGTGCAACGTCGCCATCGGCCTCCAGCGCAAGTTCGCGGCCCTGCTGGACCTGGCCCCCGGCGACATCCACCTGGACCACGTGGGCCTCAACCACCTGACCTGGGAACTGGGCGTGCGGCGCGGCGGCCCGGACGGCGAGGACCTGCTGCCCGGCCTGCTCGCCGGGCACGGCGAGGCGATCGCCGGGGACCTGCGCCTGCCGCGGGCCCTGCTGGACCGGCTCGGCGTCGTGCCCTCGTACTACCTGCGCTACTTCTACGCCCACGACGAGGTCGTACGGGAACTCGGCACGAAGCCCTCGCGGGCCGCCGAGGTCGCCGCCATGGAACGGGAACTGCTCGCCCTGTACGGGGACCCCGCGCTGGACGAGAAGCCGGCGCTGCTGGCCCGGCGGGGCGGCGCCTTCTACTCGGAGGCCGCCGTGGACCTGGCCGCCTCGCTGCTGGGCGACGGCGGCCCGGCCCTCCAGGTCGTCAACACGTACAACAACGGCACCCTGCCCTTCCTCCCCGACGACGCGGTCGTCGAGGTGCAGGCGCGCGTCGACGCCTCGGGCCCGCGGCCGCTGGCCGCCCCGCGGCTGGACCCGCTCTACGCCGGGCTGGTCTCCCACGTGACGGCGTACGAGGACCTCGCGCTGGACGCGGCGCTGCGCGGCGGGCGCGAGCGGGTCTTCAGGGCCCTGCTCGCCCACCCGCTGGTCGGCCGGTACGACCTGGCCGGGCAACTGACCGACCGGCTCCTCGCGCACAACAAGGAGCATCTGGCATGGGCGTGAGCCTCTGTTCCGTCCTCGCGATCGACGCGGGCAACAGCAAGACGGACGTGGCCCTGCTCGGCCCGGACGGCTCGGTGCTGTGCTCCGGGCAGGCCGGTGGCTTCCAGCCGTCCCGTTCGGGGGTGGCCGCGGCCGTCGACGTACTGGCCGAGGCGATGGCCGACGCCGGCCTGGACTACCGGGAAGGGCGCGGCCTCGGGCCCTGCGCCGAACACGTGTCGGCCTGCCTGGCCAACGCGGACTTCCCGCTGGAGGAGTGGCAGCTGGCGCGCGAGATCAAGCGCCGCAACTGGGGGCGCGTGACGGAGGTGCACAACGACACCTTCGCCCTGCTGCGCGCCGGCCTGCCCGTGGGCGCCGAACCGCGCGGCGTCGCGGTGGTGTGCGGGGCCGGCATCAACTGCGTCGGGATGACCCCGGACGGGCGGACCGCGCGTTTCCCCGCGATCGGGCGGATCTCCGGCGACTGGGGCGGCGGGGGCGGACTGGCCGAGGAGGCCATGTGGTTCGCGGCCCGGGCCGAGGACGGGCGGGGCGAGCCGACGGAACTGGCCCGGGCGCTGCCCGCGCATCTGGGCCGGGACTCGATGGCCGCGCTGATCGAGGCGCTGCACCTGGGCCGGATCCCGGCGGGGCGGCGGCACGAGCTGACCCCGGTGCTGTTCGCGGTGGCGGCCGCCGGGGACCCGGTCGCCCTCTCGCTGGTGCACCGGCAGGCGGACGAGATCGTGGCGATGGCCTCGGTGGCCCTGAGCCGCCTGGGCCTGCTGCACGAGGAGGTGCCGGTGGTCCTGGGCGGCAGCGTCCTGGCGGCCCGGCACCTGCAGCTGAACGACCGGATCACGGAGCGCCTCGCCGAACGCGCCCCGCACGCCCGCGTCCACGTGGTCACGGCCCGCCCGGTCCTGGGCGCCGCCCTCCTGGGCCTCGACGCCCTCGGCTCCCCGCCCCTCGCCTACGGAAAACTCCGTGCCCATTTCGGGTGAACCCGCCCCGGAAGGCCGCCGGTCTGGAACCGTGGCGCCCGTGCGGGCGTATTGACGGTGAAGGGGTGGCGGAGGGCGCCCGTGGGGAGGGATCGTGCCTGATGCAGCACCGGGTGCTGTGGTCGACCAGCACTACGTCCATACTGCTGCGCAGGGGGTGCCTCCCGCCGTTGGCCGGGGGACGACAGGACCGAGGGGGAGGTCACGGTGGCGATCACATCACGCGCGCCCGCGCCCGGGGGCGGTGTTGCCGTGCCGCCCGCCGGGGCGTCGGCTCCGCCGCCCGACGGGCCGCCCGGGCGGAGCACCGCCTGGGCCGAGGGCGTGGAGCGGCTGCGCGAGGCGGCGACGACCGAGCCGGGCCGGCTGCGGATCATCGGCGCCGCGCTGGCCGCCCTGATCGTGCTGTTCGGCACGGTGAGCGTGTGGGAGATCTCCGCGCGGACCACGGCCGCCGACGACGTGGTGGGCCGCAGCCAGCCGCTGAGCGCGGACGCGGCGAGCATCTACCGTTCCCTGGCCGACGCCGACACGACCTCCTCCAGCGGCTTCCTGCTGGGCGCCCAGGAGCCGCGCGAGGTCCGCCAGCGGTACGAGAGGGACATCGCCAACGCCTCGAAGCTGCTGGTGAGCGCGGCCGCCAACACCGGCGGCAACGAGGACTCCCGCGAGCAGATCGCCCTGCTGAGCGAGCAGTTGCCGCGCTACACGGGCCTGATCGAGCAGGCCCGGGCCACCAACCGGCAGGGGCTGCCGCTGGGCGGCGCCTACCTCCGGTACGCCAACGAGCAGATGACCACCCAGCTGCTGCCCGCCGCGCAGCGGCTGTACGAGGCGGAGACCGGCCGGCTCTACGAGGACTACCACGACGCCCGGTCCTGGCCGCTGGCCTCGCTCGGCGCGGGCCTGCTCGCGGTGGCGGGCCTGGTGTGGGCGCAGCGGCGCAACTACCGGCACACGAACCGGGTCTTCAACCACGGGCTGCTGGCCGCGACGGCCGCGTCGGTGGTGGTGCTGCTGTGGCTGGCCGTCGGCCACACGGTGGCGCGGTCCTCGCTGAGTGAAGCGCGGGGGGACGGGCAGGAGTCGATGAAGGTGCTCAACGACGCGCGGATCGCCTCCTTGCAGGCGCGGGCCGGTGAGAACCTGACCCTGATCGCCCGGGGCGCCGTCCTGGCGGAGGACAAGAAGTCCGACAAGTACGACGTGGACTTCACGAACAACATGAAGCAGTTGGACGCCGGGCTGGCGACCGCGCTGCGGCTGGCCGACGACGAGGCCGGCCGGAGCCCGGTGAGCCGCGCGGTGGACGGCGTGGAGCAGTGGAAGCAGCGGCACGCGGCGGCCCGGGAGGCGGACTTGAAGGGCGACTACGAGGCCGCGCTGCCCCAGGTCGTCGGGGACGAGAAGCACAAGGAGAGCAGCGGGGCCGCCTTCGACACGGTGGACGCCTCCCTGGACCAGGCCGTGGCGCACGAGCAGCGGGAGTTCACCCGGGCCGCGCGGGACGGGCTCGGCGCGCTCGGCGGTCTGGTGACGGGCGCGGCGGCCCTGGTGCTCATCGGCGCGGCGGCGGCGGTGCTCGGTATCGGGCGCAGGCTTTCGGAGTACAGGTGAAGGCGATGCGGATACGAGCGAGGCGGGCCGCCGAAGGTCACGAGGGGTACGGGAGCCACGGGGGCCGGGCGGCGCACGAGGGCCCCGGATCCGCGGGCGGTGCCGCGTCCGGCACGCGGCCGAGGCGGGCCGCGGGCCGGCTGCGCGGCTGGGGCGGGGTGAGCGCGATGGCCGTCGCCTGTGCGGTGACGGCCGCGGTCGTGCTGCTGCCGCTGGCCCACGCGACGCCCGAGACCGGCGGGCCGCCGAGCCGGGGGCCCGCCTCGATGGCGGTGGCCCCGGCCGCGCCGTGGTCCCTGACCGACACCTGCCAGGACCCGGAGGCGAGCCTGCGCCCGTCCGACGTGGACGGCGCGGCCATCGCGCGGATCAAGGCGGCGGGCAAGCTCGTCGCCGGCGTCGACCAGAACAGCTTCCGCTGGGGCTACCGCAACCAGACCGCGGAGGGCAGCCGCCTCGACGGGTTCGACATCGACCTGGTCAAGGCCATCGCCCGGGACATCCTGGGCGACGAGAACGCCGTGATCTACCGGGCCATCCCGACGAGTCAGCGCATCCCGGCCCTCCAGGAGGGCCGTGTCGACATCGTCGTGCGGACCATGACGATCAACTGCAAGCGGCTGGAGGACGTGGCCTTCTCGACGGCCTACTTCGAGGCCGGGCAGCAGGTGCTGGCCCCGAAGGGTTCGGCGATCACCGGGTACGACACCTCGCTGAAGGACAAGCGGATCTGCTTCGCGGCCGGTTCCACGGCGGAGGCGGCGCTGAAGTCGCAGTCGTACGGCTCGGTCCCGGTCACCGTGGCCAACCAGTTGGACTGCCTGGTCCGGCTCCAGCTGGGCGAGGTCGACGGCATCATCACGGACAACGCCCTCGCGGCCGGGCAGGCCGCGCAGGACCCCTCGGTGCAGCTGGTGGGCTCGCCCTTCACCCGGGAGTTCTACGGGGTGGCGATGAACAAGGACGCCTCGGACCTGGTCCGCCGGGTCAACAAGGTGCTGGAGGGCTACCGCGCGGGCGGCAGTGACAGCCCCTGGATGAAGGCGTACCTCAAGCACCTCCAGCCGGTGCTGCCCGGCGTGTCCGCGCCGCCCGCTCCCAAGTACCGGGACGGCTGAGGCCGGTGGCGGTTTCGGGCACGGGACCGGGCACGGGACCGGACGCGGAGCGCGCGGACACGGAGCGGGACACGGAGGCGGCAGCGGAAGCGGAGGCACAGTCGGTGGAGGCGGGTTCGGCAGTGATGGACCGGGACGGCGTCGACCGTGCCCTGGCCAGGCTGGGCGCGGAGCACGAGGCCGTCGAGACCTCGTTGCTCGCCCTCCAGGACCACGCGGGACGCCGGCTGCTGGAGGGCGCCGCGCTGACCGGGGTCACCAAGGACCGGTGGACGGCCGCCGACGCGGACATCACCCGGCTGTGGACGTACTTCGACGCCTACAGCGGGGCCCTGACGGCCGCCCGGGAGGTCCGGGAGCGGCGCCGCTGGCCCAACCGCGAGGACCTGATCGAGCTGACGGAGCGGCTGCTCGGGCCCGGGGTGCTGATCGCCGGGGGGGCGGCGGAGGGGGTCGCGCTGGCGGAGCGGCTCTCGCTCGCGGAGCTGGTGGCGCGGATGAACGACCTGTACGCGCGTTCGCTGGACGTGGTGGTCGCCGCCGACGCGGTGTGGTCGGCGCTGCCCGCCCGGATCGACCTGCTGGCCGCCGAGCTGCACCGCACGCGCTCGCTCGCCCACTCGGTGGGGGTGCGCCCGGGCGAACACCCGTCGGGGGACGACCTGGAGGACATCACGGCCGAGCTGACGCAGCTCCGGGCGCAGGTGATCTCGGACCCGCTGGCGTTCTGGCTGCCGGCGGCGGGCAGCGCGGCGCCGGGCGGCGGCCGGCCGGACACCCGGCGCTACGACCGGGCGGCGCTCGCGCTGGAGGACGTACGCCGCGAGGTCGAGGCGGTGCTGGACGTGCGGCAGGACGCCGAGCAGCGGCTGATCAACCTGCGGGACGTGCTCTCGCGGGCCGACCGGACGCTGGCGGAGGCGCGGACGGCGCGCGGCGAGGTGCTGGCGAAGATCGCCGCGTCCGAGGTGCCGGCGGTGAGCGGGCCGCCGACGGTGCTGCAGGAGCAGCTGGCGGCGGCGGCCGAGCACCGGCGTCAGTCGCGCTGGCACCGCCTCTCGCCGCTGCTGGAATCCCTGGAGGTGCGGGCCGAGGAGGAACTGCGACGGGCCCGTGAATCGTTGACCGCTGTGACGGCGCCACTGGCGGTGCGGGCCGAGCTGCGGGGGCGGCTCGACGCGTACAAGGCGAAGGTGGCCCGCCACGGCATGGCGGAGGATCCGGTGCTGGTCGAGCGGTACGACGCGGCCCGCCGGATGCTGTGGAGCGCGCCCTGCGATCTGCGGGCCGCCGAGCAGGCCGTCCTGCGCTATCAGCAGGCGGCGGCGGAGTCGCTGGTGCCGCAGCAGGCGCGGCACGAAGATCATCGACCCGAGCAGTTCCGGCCCGAGGGGCCGGGGAAGGAGGACGCATGAGTCTGGTCGGAACCGCGTGCGTTCGCCCCGGCTGCCCGGGGACGTACGAGGACATGGGCGGCGGCGAGCTGTACTGCGACACCTGCGGGCTGGCGCCGATCGGCTCGGTCGCGGCGGGCGCGGACGAACTGGTGTCGCCCCCGACGGGGATGACGAGCGCGGCCCGGGGCTCGCTGGGATCCGGCGGGTCCCGCGGGTCGATGGGCTCGCACGGTTCGCACGGCTCGGCGCGGTCCTCGGCCTCGGCCCGCTCCTCCCGGTCCTCGTCCTCCCGTCGCTCGGTGTCGGGCCGGCTGTCGCGGTCCCTGACGGGGACGGCGTCCACCCGGTCGGTGTCGGTGCGCAGTTCGGGCTCGGCGGCGTCCTCGGGGCGCAGCCGGCTGGGAGCGGGGCTGGTCAACGTACCGGAGGTGCCGCGTCCGGATCCTTCGGCGGCGGTCCTGGAGAACCCGGAGGTGCCGGAGCGCAAGCGGTTCTGCTCGCGCTCGGACTGCGGGGCCCCGGTGGGCCGCTCCCGCGGGGACCGGCCGGGCCGGACGGAAGGGTTCTGCACGAAGTGCGGGCACCCGTACTCCTTCGTGCCCAAGCTGAACCCGGGCGACGTGGTGCGCGGCCAGTACGAGGTGGCGGGCTGCCTCGCGCACGGCGGTCTCGGCTGGGTGTACCTGGCGGTGGACCGGGCGGTCGCGGACCGCTGGGTGGTCCTGAAGGGCCTGCTCGACACGGGCGACCAGGACGCGATGGAGGCCGCGATATCGGAGCGGCGCTTCCTTGCGGAGATCGAGCACTCCAACATCGTGCGGATCTACAACTTCGTGGAGCACCTGGACCAGCGGACCGGTTCGCTGGACGGGTACATCGTCATGGAGTACGTCGGCGGCAAGTCGCTCAAGGAGATCGCGAACGAGCGGCGGCGGCCGGACGGGCGGCGCGATCCGCTGCCGGTGGAGCAGGCGTGCGCGTACGGGATCGAGGCGCTGGAGGCGCTGGGCCACCTGCACAGCAGGAACCTCCTCTACTGCGACTTCAAGGTCGACAACGCGATCCAGCAGCAGGACCAGCTGAAGCTGATCGACATGGGCGCGGTGCGCCGGATGGACGACGAGGAGTCGGCCATCTACGGCACGGTGGGCTACCAGGCGCCGGAGGTCGCGGAGCTGGGCCCGTCGGTGGCCTCCGACCTCTACACGGTGGCGCGGACCCTGGCGGTCCTGACCTTCGACTTCCAGGGCTACACCAACGTGTTCGCGGATTCGCTGCCGGACCCCGAGCACATCGAGGTGTTCAGACGGTACGAGTCCTTCTACCGGCTGCTCGTCCGGGCGACCGACCCCGACCCGGGGCGGCGGTTCTCCTCGGCGCAGGAGATGGCGGACCAGCTGACGGGCGTGCTGCGCGAGGTGGTGGCGCTCCAGACGGGCCGGCCGCGGCCCCAGCTGTCGACCCTCTTCGGCCCGGAGCTGCGCGTTCCGGACACTCAGCTGTTCGCCGACGCCCCGGGCACCGTCGTGTCCCGGCTGGGTCACCGCCCGCTCGCCTCCCGGCGGGGTGGCGGGCTGTTCGGGGTGCTCGGCCGCGGCCCGGCCCGCCCCTCGGGAGCACACGCGCCGGGCGGCGCGGCCCGGCCCGCCGGGGCCTCCGGCCCGCAGGGCCTCGCGCTCGGCGGTGGCACGCCGCCGGGCGGGACGCCCCTGCCCGGGGCGGCGCCCGCCGGGGCCTCCGGCCCGTGGGGGCCCGCGCCCAGCGGGGCGGCCGTGCCGCCGGGCAGCCGAGCCGGGCTGCCGGCTACCCCGCCGGGAGGCGTCCCGGCCGGGGCCGGAGGACCGTGGGGGCAGCCGCACGTCGGCGTGCCCGCGGCCACCGGCGGCCCGGCCGGTACGGGGTCGGAGGCGCCCGCAGCGGTGGGCGGCCCGGCTTCACCGTCGTCCGCCGGGGCGGCCGGCCCGTGGGCGGCCTCGCCCTTCGGCGGGGCCCCCGCGGCCGGGGCGCCCGCGGCCGGGGCGCCCGCGGCCGGGCCGGCCGGGGCCCCGGTCCCCGCGCTCGGGACCACCGCCACGCACGTGGCCGGGGCGGCCGTGCCGCGGGCCCGGCAGGCGCCGGGCCAGGGGCCCGTACCGGCCCCGGTGTCCCCGGCCGCGGCGGCCCCGGCGGCCCCGGCGGGAGCGACCACGCTGGACGCCCGCGACACCGCGCTGGCGCTGCCCGTGCCGCTGGTGGACGCGGGCGACCCGAACGCGGGTTTCCTGACGGGTCTGCTGGCCTCCGCGCCGGCCGACCTGCTGGGCGCGCTGGCCTCGGCGCCCGCCGACTCGGCGGAGCTGCGGCTGCGCGAGCTGCGGGCCCGGCTGGAGCTGGGCGAGCTGTCCTCGGCCGGGCGCACCCTGGCGGAGCTGGAGGTCCGGCATCCGGACGACTGGCGGGTGGTGTGGGCCCGCGGCATCGCCTCACTGGCCACCGGGGACAACGAGATCGCGGCGCTGTCCTTCGACGCCATCTACGACGCCTTCCCGGGCGAGCCCGCGCCGAAGCTGGCCCTCGGGCTGTGCGCGGAGGTGCTGGGCCAGCTGGACAACGCCGCCGAGTACTACCGGCTCGTGTGGATCACCGACCCGGGGTTCGTGAGCGCGGCCTTCGGGCTGGCCCGGGTCCAGTTGGCCGCCGGTGACCGGGACGCAGCCGTGCGGACGCTGGAGTCCGTACCGGAGGCGTCCATCCACTACACCGCCGCCCGGGTGGCGGCGGTACGCGCACGTCTGCACGACCGGTCCCCGCAGGAGCCGCTGCTGGCCGACCTGGCGGCGGCAGCCGACCAGGTGGAGGCCCTGCGGCGGTTCGGGCTGGACCCGGAGCGGCAGGAGCGACTTGCGACGGAGGTTCTGGGCTCGGCCCTGGACTGGGTACTGTCGGGTAGCCGGGGTTCCGACCCCGGCCGGACCTCGCTGCTCGGCAGTCAACTGGACGAGCGGGGCCTGCGCTTCGGACTGGAGCGCTCGTACCGCGTCCTCGCACGGCTCGCGCGGCGTGGCGAGGAGAGGATCGAACTGGTGGAGCGGGCAAACCGTTTCCGTCCCCGGACGTGGGTGTGAGTGATGTCGATGCATCGGCTGTCGGGCTGCCCCAGCTGCGCGGAACCCCTGGAGGAGGGTGACCGTTTCTGCGGCGTCTGCGGCTACGCCGTGACCGCCCCTCCCCCGGCTGCGTCCGCGGACCATCCGACCATGCCCATCCCACCGGCCCCGCCGGCCTCCCCCGCGGGCGGTCACGGGACTTCGGCGCCCGGCGCGCACCACGACGGCGCGGCCGAACCGGCGCCCGGCTGGGGCAGTGTGGCCGCGGCCGCGCCGACGCTCGTCGACGAGCCGGCCGGCTGGAGCGCCGCCGCGGCGGAGCCGGGGGTCCTGCCGCACCCGGGGCCGGCCGAGGCCGCGTACGGGAGGCCGGGCCACGAGGGCCCGTACGGCACCGGCACGCCCCCGGAGGGGGCCGCGCGGGGCTCGGGCGACGGTCCGTCCGCCCCCGGGTCCGCCCCGGAGCAGGGGTACGTCGGCCGGCCCCGCGGCAGCGCCGCGGACGGAGGCGAGACCCGCCACGACCGGCCCGGCGGCGGCCCCGGCTCGCGCCCGGACGAGGCGCCCTGGGGCCCGGGCGAAGCCCCGTACGAGACGGCTCCGTACGAGCCGGCCCCGTACGAGAACGCGTCCCAGCCGGGTGCGGCGGGCGGCGGCAAGACCTGCGTCGCCTGCCGGGCCGGGCACGTGGACACCGACGGGTACTGCGAGCACTGCGGGCACGCGCAGCCCCGGGAGCGCGACCACCTCGAAGAGGAGCTCGGGAGCGTCGCCGCCGTCAGCGACCGGGGGCTGCGCCACCACCGCAACGAGGACTCCTTCGCGGTGGCGGCCACCGCCCTGCCCGACGGATCGGCCGCCACGGTGGCCATCGTCTGCGACGGCGTCTCCTCCGCGAGCCGCCCCGACGAGGCCTCGGCCGCCGCGGCCGGCGCCGCCAACGAGGCGCTGCTGGAGGCGCTGCCGCGCGGCGCCCACCCGCAGGAGGCCATGCACGAGGCGATCCTGGCCGCCGCGGCCGCGGTGAACGCCCTGGCCCCGGAGACCCCCGGCGCCCAGAACGCGCCCGCCTGCACCCTGGTGGGCGCGGTCGTCAGCGGCGGCCTGCTGACCATCGGCTGGGTGGGCGACAGCCGTGCGTACTGGGTGCCCGACGACCGTGCCGCGCTGCCGCGCCGGCTCACCGAGGACGACTCGTGGGCCGCGCAGATGGTCTCCGCCGGCCTGATGGGCGAGGCGGAGGCCTACGCGGACGTCCGCGCGCACGCCATCACCGGCTGGTTGGGGGCCGACGCGTACGACCTCGAACCGCACACCGCGACCTTCAAGCCCGACCACCCCGGGGTGGTGGTGGTCTGCACCGACGGACTGTGGAACTACGCGGAGTCCGCACGGGAGATGGCCCAGGTGCTGCCCGCCGACGCCGCGACCCGCCCGCTGCACAGCGCGCAGGTCCTGGTGGGGCACGCCCTCGACGGCGGCGGACACGACAACGTCACCGTGGCCGTGGTGCCGTTCGCCACGCACCCCGAGCAGCAACCGGGACCCGATGCGGAGCCGGGCCCGGCAGCACGACCGGAACCGGAAGCGCGCCCGCAGGTCTGACCCGCCTGCCCGAGCCACCTAGGAGTCCCACCGATGGCGAATTTCGCCAAGCCGAGCGCCCCGCGCTTCACCGTGGAGGTGTACCAGAACGAGTTCCTCCCCGAGGGCGGGCGGGACGTCCACGCGATCGTCACGGTCACCGCCACCGGTGGCGCCGCGGCCACCCGGGCGGCCGCCGCCGACGGCACGGCCGCCGTCGTGATCATGGTCGACTGCTCGGGGTCCATGGAGTACCCGCCGGAGAAGATGCGGGGCGCCCGCGAGGCCACGGCGGCGGCCGTCGACACCCTGCGCGACGGCACCTCCTTCGCCGTGATCGCCGGGACGCACGTGGCCAAGGAGGTCTACCCGGGCCGGGGCCGTCTCGCCGTGGCCGACGCGACGACCCGGGCCGAGGCCAAGGAGGCCCTGCGCGGGCTCAGCGCCGGCGGCGGCACCGCCATCGGCACCTGGCTGCGCCTCGCCGACGGCCTGCTGCGCGGCTCGGCGGCCGTCATCCGGCACGGCGTCCTGCTGACCGACGGCCGCAACGAGCACGAGGAGCCGGCCGTGCTCCGGGCCACCCTCGACGCCTGCGCGGGCCGCTTCACGTGCGACGCCCGCGGGGTGGGCACCGACTGGGAGGTCAAGGAGGTCACGGGCATCGCGAACGCGCTGCTCGGCTCCGCCGACATCGTGGCCGACCCGGCGCACCTCACCGAGGACTTCACGCGCAT
Source organism: Streptomyces sp. NPDC005533 (assembly GCF_042871845.1). Lineage (NCBI taxonomy): Bacteria > Bacillati > Actinomycetota > Actinomycetes > Kitasatosporales > Streptomycetaceae > Streptomyces > Streptomyces sp. NPDC005533. The sequence goes on from NZ_JBIAJH010000015.1 coordinate 125,271, forward strand.
GATGGAGAACGTCATGGGCAAGGAGGTCGCGGACGTCGCCCTGCGCCTGTGGACCCCGGTCGGCGCGGAGATCCAGTACGTGAAGCAGGTCGCGCCCGCCGTGCAGGACCTGACCGGGCGCCGCGTCGCGGCGGGGCCGCGCGCGGGTGACTACCCGACCGGCTCGTGGGGCGACGAGTCCCGCGAGTACCACGTGTGCGTGCGCGTCCCGGGCGCGGCCGTCGGCCAGGAGATGCTCGCCGCCCGCGCCACGCTCGTCCTGCCGGGGGCCGCGGGCGGGTCCGAGACCGTTCTCGCCCAGGGCCTGGTGCGCGCGGTGTGGACGACCGATCTGGCCGCGTCCACCGCGATCAGCCCGCAGGTCGCCCACTACACCGGGCAGGCGGAGCTGGCGCAGGCCATCCAACAGGGCCTGGAAGCCCGCAAACTGGGCGATGTCGATGGGGCCACGGCCAAACTGGGACGCGCCGTACAACTGGCGAGCGCCTCCGGGAACGCCGACACAGCCAAGCTCCTGGCGAAGGTGGTGGATGTCGTGGACGCCGTGGCGGGTACTGTGCGGCTGAAAGCCCGGGTCGCCGATGCCGACGAGATGACTCTTGAAACGCGATCGACTCAGACCGTCCGAGTGAAGAAGTCCTGAGACCTGACGTGAAGACGCAGGGAGAAGAAGGGGGAAGCGCCGCCATGCCGACCTGCCCGAACGGGCACCAGTCCGCCTCCGACGACTGGTGCGAGGTCTGCGGCCACCGCATGGGTGCCCCGGAGGGGCCTCCCCCGGTGCCCTCCTACGGCTACGGTTTCCCCCCGACCGCCGGTGAGCCGACCGCCCAGGCCGAGCTCTGCCCCCAGTGCCGGACCCCGCGCGAGGCCATGGCCCCGTTCTGCGAGGAGTGCCGGTACAACTTCCTGACCCGTTCGGCGACCTCGTACGCGCCGCCGGCGCCGGACGCGGGCCCGCAGCCGACGGGTGGGGGCGCCGTTCCCGGTCCCGGTCCCGGCCCGGGTTCGGGTTCGGGTCCCGGCCCCGGTGGCACGCCTCCGCCGCCCGTGCCCGCTCCCGGGAACTACTCCCAGGACCACTTCGAGTACCAGGGCTCGCGGCCGTCCCGGGTCAACCGGCCGGCCGAGCCGCTCCAGCGCGAGGACGACTGGCTGCTGCCGCCGCCCGCGCACGAGCAGCAGCGGGAGTACCAGCAGCCCCCGCAGCCCCAGTACCAGCAGCAGCCCCCGCCGCAGCAGCGGGAGTACCAGCAGGAGTACCAGCAGCAGGCTCCGCCGCAGCAGCAGTACCAGCAGCAGCCTCCGCCGCAGCAGCACCAGCCGTTCGCGCCCCAGGGCGGCGCCTGGTCCGCGACGGTCGGCCCCGACCGCTCGTACTTCATGGCGATGATGCAGCGCAGCGGCCCCGAGGCGGCCGGGCTCAACCTGCCCGCCTACTCCCCGGAGCAGCATCTTCCGCTCTCCGGCGGCCAGATCACCATCGGCCGCCGCCGCGCCTCCACGGGCGAGTCCCCCGACATCGACCTGTCGGTGCCCCCGGAGGACCCGGGCGTCTCCCACCAGCACGCGGTCCTCGTCCAGCAGCCCGACCTCAGCTGGGCGGTGGTGGACCAGAACTCCACCAACGGCACCACCATCAACGGCGGCGAGGAACCGATCCAGCCCTACGTCCCGGTCCCGCTCACCGACGGCGACCGCGTCCACGTGGGCGCCTGGACCACGATCACCATCCGCCGCGACTGATCACGCCTCCCCCAGGGGCCACACATAGGGCCCCTGGGGATCGTCGAGCCAGGACCACTGGCCCTCGGGAGCGACCGTGACCCCGAAGCGCTCGCGGGCCGGCCGGCCCTCGCTGCGCCACAGGTCCAGGGCCTCGCGGGGGTGCAGGACGCCCGCGGTCAGCACGAGCATGAACTGGAACCGCTCGTTCTCCACCAGCTCGTAGGGCAGCCCGTACGCCGTCCCGTCCGGATCGGGCGGCGCGGAGGCCGTGGCTCCGCGCAGCGGGACGAAGTACGCCGAGGTGTGCAGGAAGCGGCCCTCCGCGAAACCGGCGTCGCGCACCGTGAGCGCGATCAGCCCGGTCGACAGCGGGGCGAGGATCCGCGCGCCCGGCCGGCACTGGCCGAGCCAGGCGTGCGGGATCAGCGGCAGGGTGCAGGTCACCATGATCCGGTCGAACGGGGCCCGGGAGGGGCAGCCGCGCGCGCCGTCACCGGTGACCACGGCCGGATGGTAGCCGAGCCGGGCCAGGTGCGCCCGCGCGGAGTCGGTGATCTCCTCGTCCAGGTCCACGGTGGTGACGTGCTCGTCGCCGAGCCGGTGGCAGAGCAGGGCGGCGTTGTAGCCGGTGCCCGCGCCGATCTCCAGGACGTCGTCGCCGTCGCGCACCTCCAGGGCGTGCAGCATCTTCGCCATCAGGGAGGGCTGGCTGCTGGAGGAGACCAGCCGGCCGTCGCGCAGCCGGGTCGCCAGCGGGGTGTCGACGTAGACGCCGCGCAGCCAGCGGGCCCGGCGTTCGGGGTCGGGGTCCTCGGCCCAGAGCCGCTCGTGGCCGGCGCCGCGGCCGGTCCAGAAGTAGGGGACGAAGACGTGCCGGGGTACGGCGGCGAACGCCGCCCGCCAGAGCGGGTCCTCCAGCACCCCGGCGGCGGTCAGCTCCCGCACCTGGGCGGCGTGCGCGGTCTCCCGCAGATCGCGCGTCTCGGTGCGTGCGGTGTGTGCGCCCATGCCTCCACTGTCCTGCGCACAGGCTTCGCGTGCGAACGCGCGGCCCCTGCCGGCCCCCGTGGAAGAGTCCCGGGACCCCGGTCCTCCGTCCGGGTGTCTGAGACGATGGTCGGGTGAATGAGATTTCGCGGGGCACGGTGCAGGAGCAGACCTTTTACGAGCAGGTGGGCGGTGAGGACACCTTCCGCCGCCTCGTCCGGCGCTTCTACGAGGGGGTCGCGCAGGACCCGCTGCTGCGCCCGATGTACCCGGAGGAGGACCTGGGCCCCGCCGAGGAACGGTTCACGCTGTTCCTGATGCAGTACTGGGGCGGGCCGACCACCTACAGCCAGCACCGCGGGCACCCGCGCCTGCGGATGCGGCACGCGCCGTTCCAGGTGGACGCGGCGGCGCACGACGCCTGGCTGAAGCACATGCGGGTCGCACTGGACGAGCTGGGCCTGGCGCCGGAGCACGAGGCGCAGCTGTGGAAGTACCTGACGTACGCCGCCGCCTCGATGATCAACACGGCCGGTTAGGGCCTGAGGCGGCCCGGGGCCCGGCCGGGGCCGCGGGCCGGACGATCAGAGCGGGCGGACCTGGAGGGCGCCCAGGCCGCCGGTGGCACCGGGGCGGCGGGTGGCGACGGAGCCGTACGGGGTGCGCAACCGCAGCCAGCTCCCGGCGGCGAGCAGCGCCACGGGGTCGGCGGCGGCGGGCGCGGGGGCGGCGGCGGGCACGGCGGCCCGTACCGGCCGCAGGAAGCCCAGGGACTGCGCGGCGTGGACGACGCGCAGCGGGAGTTCGGTGTCGCCCAGGGTGCGGGACCAGATCTCGCGGCCGATGCGGTCGCGCTCGGACCGGGTCCGGTGCTGCGCGGGCAGGGCTTCGTCGCGGGCGCGGAACTCGGCGACGGCGGCCGCCACGGCCTCGCCCATCTCCCGGGGGCCGGGCAGGCCCGGCAGCTGCCGCCAGCCGCCGCGGGGCGGGAGCACCCCGGTCCAGGGCGGTCCGGTGACCGGCCCCGGCACGGTGGCCGCGGCCGAGGCCTCGTCCACGGACTCCAGGAGCTCGCCGGCGGACACGGTCAGGTCGAGCGGGGTGGCGACGGGCACGGCGAGCCGCACCGTACGGATGGCCAGGACCTCGAAGGACGGCGGCCGTCCGAAGACGCCGAGCGCGCCGCCGCCCGCCTGGAGGCGGACGGCGGCGGCGCGGTCGTAGTGCACCAGCCGGCCCAGGAAGGCGGCGAGGTCCGCCGCCTCCCCGGAGTCGGCGAAGCGCAACTGCTCGTTCATGCCGCGAGGCGTCCTTCCCGGCGGTTACCGGAAGCGGAGGCGGACGCGGCCACGGGCTCGTCGAGGTACTCCTCCAGGAAGCGCCTCTCCTCGGCCGTGATGCGGCGGGGCCGCCCCGCGGCGAGGTCGTAGGGCACGACCACGGTCTCGGCGCGCACGTAGACCGTCTCGGGCGCGTCCTCGGTCGCCTCGTCCTTGACCTCGTAGCGGATGGTCAGGGACGCGGCGCCTATCCGGGTCACCCAGGACTCGATGAGGACCGGCTCGTGACGGTGCACGAGGGGCAGCTTGTAGTCGATCTCGTGACGGGCCACGACGGAGCCGCCCGTGAAGGATTCGCTGCCCTCCCCCGGCGCGAGGCGGAACATGAAGTCGATCCGCGCCTCCTCCAGGTAACGGAGGAAGACGACGTTGTTGACGTGCCCGAAGGCGTCCATGTCCGCCCAGCGCAGGGGGCACCGGTAGTGGTGTCTGGCCATGACCGCTGCCTCAGCCTCGGGTGAGCTTCTTGTAGGTGGCACGGTGCGGGCGGGTGGCGTCCGCACCGAGACGCTCGACCTTGTTCTTCTCGTACGACTCGAAGTTGCCCTCGAACCAGTACCACTTGGACTCGCCCTCGTACGCCAGGATGTGCGTGGCGACCCGGTCGAGGAACCAGCGGTCGTGGGAGATGACCACGGCGGCACCGGGGAACTCGAGCAGGGCGTTCTCCAGGGAGGAGAGCGTCTCGACGTCGAGGTCGTTGGTGGGCTCGTCGAGGAGCAGCAGGTTGCCGCCCTCCTTGAGCGTCAGCGCCAGGTTGAGGCGGTTGCGCTCACCACCGGAGAGGACACCGGCCGGCTTCTGCTGGTCCGGGCCCTTGAAGCCGAAGGCGCTGACGTACGCGCGGGACGGCATCTCGACCTGGCCCACGTTGATGTAGTCCAGCTCGTCCGACACGACCGCCCAGAGGGTCTTCTTGGGGTCGATGTTGGCGCGGGACTGGTCGACGTACGAGATCTTGACGGTCTCGCCGATCTTGACGGAGCCGGAGTCCGGCGCCTCCAGACCCTGGATCATCTTGAAGAGCGTGGTCTTGCCGGCGCCGTTGGGGCCGATGATGCCCACGATGCCGTTGCGCGGGAGGGTGAAGGACAGGTCGTCGATCAGCACCTTGTCGCCGAAGGCCTTGGAGAGGTTGTTGACCTCGACGACGATGGAACCGAGGCGCGGGCCCGGCGGGATCTGGATCTCCTCGAAGTCCAGCTTCCGCATCTTGTCCGCCTCGGCCGCCATCTCCTCGTAGCGGGCCAGACGGGCCTTGGACTTGGTCTGACGCCCCTTGGCGTTGGACCGCACCCACTCCAGCTCTTCCTTGAGGCGCTTCTGGCGCTTCTCGTCCTTGCGGCCCTCGACCTTGAGGCGGGTGGCCTTCTTCTCCAGGTAGGTGGAGTAGTTGCCCTCGTACGGGTGCGCGCGGCCGCGGTCGAGCTCGAGGATCCACTCGGCGACGTTGTTGAGGAAGTAACGGTCGTGGGTCACGGCCACGACGGCGCCCTTGTACTGGGAGAGGTGCTGCTCCAGCCAGTTCACCGACTCGGCGTCGAGGTGGTTGGTGGGCTCGTCGAGGAGGAGCAGGTCCGGGGCCTCGATCAGCAGCTTGCAGAGCGCGACGCGGCGCTTCTCACCACCGGAGAGGTTGGTGACGGGCCAGTCGCCGGGCGGGCAGCCCAGGGCGTCCATGGCCTGCTCCAGCTGGGCGTCGAGGTCCCAGGCGTTGGCGTGGTCCAGGTCCTCCTGGAGCTTGCCCATCTCGTCCATGAGCGCGTCGGTGTAGTCGGTCGCCATCAGCTCGGCGACCTCGTTGAAGCGCTTGAGCTTGCCCATGACCTCGGCGGCGCCGTCCTGGACGTTCTCCAGGACGGTCTTCGACTCGTCGAGCTTGGGCTCCTGCATGAGGATGCCGACGGTGAAGCCGGGCGAGATGAAGGCATCGCCGTTGGACGGCTGCTCCAGGCCCGCCATGATCTTCAGAACGGTGGACTTACCGGCACCGTTCGGGCCGACCACACCGATCTTCGCGCCGGGCAGGAAGTTCAGGGTGACGTCATCAAGAATCACCTTGTCGCCGTGCGCCTTGCGCGTCTTGCGCATGGTGTAGATGAACTCAGCCAAGAGAAACCGTCCGGCAGATCGATGGTGGGCAGATACACCCCATCTTGCCGTACGTCCATACCCGCGGGCGAATGGGTAGGTCAGACCCCGGGGCCGGGGCGCGACCGCCCGGGGTCGGCGCGCGGTGGCCGTCGCGGGGCGACGCGCTGACCGGTGCCACCGGGGCAGGTCCTGCGCGGGGCCGTGCGGGCCGGCGTCGGGATGCCGCCGCCGGCGGCCGGCCCGGCGGAGGTCGGACCGGGGGCGGGGGCAGCGGCGGGGTCAGCGGGGGCGGTAGACCGTGAGGGCTTCCGGGAGTGCGTCGAGGACCATTGCGGTGGGGGCTTCGGCGTATTCGCCGTCGTAGGCGAACGGGGTGCCCGGGGGGATGTCGCCGATGCGGAGGCTGCGCAGGCGGGTGGCGGTGTGGACCGGGGAGCGGCTGAGGGGGCCCGCGAGGGCGGCGGCCAGGAGGCGGGGGCCGGGACGGCCGCCGCCGTAGACGATGCGGAGGTCGAGCAGGCCCTCGCCGAGGTTGTCGCGGCGGCGGGGGGTGGGGCCGGTGCCGTGGTAGGTGCCGTTGCCCGCGAAGAGCAGCCACACGCTGCGGGGGCGCCCGGCGAGCCGCAGCCGTACGGGCCGCTGGGAGCGCAGTACCCGCCAGGACGCCAGCAGCGCGGCGGGGCCGCCGCCGATGCGCGGGCCCCAGCGCAGCCGGTGGCCGAGCAGCTCCGGGTAGGCGCCGATGCTGAAGTTGTTCAGGAAGTAGCCGGGCTCCGCCGCCGGGCCCTTCCCGGGGCCGGGGGAGAAGCGGCCCACGCCGACGCGGACGGCGTGCCCGTCGGCCACGGCGCGGCAGGTGTCCTCGCTGCCGTTGAGGCCGAGGTCCATCGCGAAGTGGTTGAGGGTGCCGCCGGGGAACACGGCCAGCGGTACCCCGGCGCGCAGGGCGGCGGTGGCGGCCGCGTTGATCGTGCCGTCGCCCCCGCAGACCCCCAGCACGGTGGCCCGCCCGGCCGCATCCGTCAGGGCGCCTGCCAGTTCGTCGCCCGTGCACTCGATCACCTCGGCCTTGGGGAGCCGGGTGTGCAGGAGGTTGAGCCCCGCCTCGGCGGCCGTTCCCGACCCGGTGTTGACCACCACGATCAGCCCGGCCCCGTCGGGCAGCGCGGGCGCCCCGGCGGCCGTCCGTTCGTCGCCCGGCACGACCCGCGCCTCCTGGACGTCCCGCGCGAGGCGGCGTACGACTGCGGCCGCGGCCACGCCCAGCGCCGCGCCCGCGACCACGTCGGAGGGGTAGTGCACGCCCGTGTAGACGCGGGAGAACGCCACGGAGGCGGCCACCGGGGCCAGCGCCGCCGCCCAGCCCGGGGACTCCAGCGCCAGCCCCGCGGTAAAGGCGAAGGCCGATGCCGAGTGCCCGGACGGGAAGGAGGTGGTCTGCGGCTGCGTCGCCAGCTGCCGCACGGCGGGCACCCCGTCCAGCCGCGGCCGCTGCCGGCGTACGGACCACTTGCCGACGGTGTTGATGGTCGCGGAGGCCAGCGCGAGCGAGGCGACGGCGCGCCCGGCCGCCTTGCGGCCCTTGGCCGAGCCGAAGACGGTGATCGCGGCGGCGGCCCCGCCCCACAGCACGCCGTGGTTCGCGGCCCGCCCGAGCCGGGGCAGCACCCGGTCGGCCCCGGGCCAGTGCCGCCGGGCCACCGCGTCGAACAACTGCCGGTCCCACCGGGCCACGGCACCCTGCCAAGTCAGTTCCTGATCAGCCATCTCATCCCCCTACCCGGGGCGCCGGATCCGAATCGACCCCGGCGGCCACCCGGCCCAACGACCCAACGGCCCGGCAGGCCCGCCGCCCGCCGCGCCGGCAGCCGCCCCGGCCCGAGGCCCACCGCGGCCTACGCCCCGTCCTCCTCGTCCAGCGGACGCTTGCGCAGCAGCAGGACCACCAGACCGCCCAGGACCACCAGGCCCACCGCCAAGGAGGCGATGACCGGGGTGGCCGCCGAACTGCCGCTGGTCGCCAGCCGCTCCTCGTCCGGGGAGGTCGTCGCGACGGCCGCCGCCGGCGCGCCGAGCGCCACCGCGTCCGAACCGGAGGCGGTGCCCGCCTCGGCCACCGGGGCCGGCCACAGCGCCGTGGCCGTGGCGGCGGCCGCGGACTCGCTGGAGCCCGCCACGATCTGCGCCTGTGCGGGCACCTCGCCGGTGAAGACCCGCCCGACCGGCACCTTGGTCGCGCCGTGGACGGTGACCGAGGCCGTGCCGTCGGGGGTGCCCGCGGGCACCTCGAAGTACAGCCGGCTCCCGTTGACGGCGGAGTCCACGGGCGCCCCCTCGGCGTCCACCACCCGCACACCCATCGCGACGGCCGCCGCGTCCGGGACGACCGACACGCTCCGCGCCCCGGTCCGCACGGTCACCGGGCCGAGCCGGGTGCCGACCGGCCCCGACACGTCGCCGGGGTCCAGCCCCAGCGAGGCCGGCGGCTCCGGCAGCTGCCCGGCCGCCCGCTGGAGGTAGTCGGCCAGCTTCTCCGCCGCCGGGTCGGCGGCTTCGACCTGGACCCCGTCCGCCAGCCGCCAGATCGCCACCTGGGTGCCGGCCGCCGCGCTCTCCGCGGTGAGCGCCCCGGCGCCGGCCGCCTTGGCGAGCCCGGCCAGATCGTTCAGCTGCGGGTAGGAGTGCTCCAGGACCCAGCGGATCCGGCCCGCCTCCCCGTTGCCGGCGAGCGGGCTGCCGGCCCACGGGCTCTCGGTGTAACGGGACTGCGGCTGGGCGTTGCCCGCCACGCCGACCCCGTACGTCTGGAGCATCCCGCCGCCGTCGACCCGCATCTCGTAGAGCCCGGCCGGGATCTGCCGGACCGATCCGTCCCCGGAGCGCAGGACCGCCTGCCCGTACGTCTTGAGTCCGTCGAGCACGGCGCTCGCGCCCTCCGGCGCGCGGGGCGCCACCGGGTCGGAGTCGGCGGCGGCCCGGGCGGCGGGTGCGGTGGCGAGGGCCGCGGCCAGCAGGGCCACCGCCAGTGGCCGGCGCGCGGAGCCCCGTACCGCGGCGGGAGGTTCGAGGGGAGCGGGCACGGCTGCGGAGGCAGGCGCGGATCCGGCATCGGCGCGAGGCGCGGCGCCGGCGGGTTCAGGAGCGGAGGATGCGGGAACGGCAATCGACACAGTCTTCCCCTTCGGGCCAAAGACCCAGGTGCCCGTGAGTACCGGGGAATCCTATCCGCCTCGAACACTCAGACCACCGCCGCCTTCTGAGTGGCCATCAGTGGTGTGTCCGTTCGCACCACGCGTCGGAAGGCCGCCGTGCCGCGGTTCAGGTCGTGCCCGATGGCGGTCGCGTCGATCTCCGCGGACACCCACCGCTTGCCGTCCGTGTCGGGCGGGTCCTCCCGCACCCGCAGCCGCCCGTGCACCACCAGCGGTTCGCCGACCGATACGGAACCGGCGAGATTGACGGCGAGGACGCGCCGCGCCCACACCGTGTAGAAGCTGGTGGCCCCGTCGGTCCAGACCTCCTTGCGCCGGTCGAAGTACCTCGGCGTCACCGCGAAGCGGAAGCGCGCCGACGGACCGTTCACCGTCTCCTTGTAGTCGACCTGCGTGGCCACGCAGCCCACCAGCGTCACCTGGGTGTCGTTCATCCCGGTCGTCCTCCCCCGTCGTCCGTGCCCGTGCCCGTACGGTCCATCCGTACGAGCTACGAGCCATGCTGGGGCAGGCCGCGGATCCCCGCTCCGGCCTGTGGATTACTGGCGGGTTGTGGACAACCGGCTCCCCCCTGAGGCGACCGTGGCGTACTGCTCGCGCACCTCCCGGTAGCGCAGCAGCTCCGCCGCCACCGGTTCCAGCACCCGGGCCCGGCCGCATCCGGCCGCCGCCTGGCGCAGCTTGCGCTCCGCGTCCTGCCCGTACCGGCGCGCCGGGCCGCGGGCGGCGATCGAGCAGGCCCATTCCACGAGGGGCCCGCCGATGATGCCCGCCACCATCAGCAGCACGGGCGGCAGCAGTTTCGGCTCCAGGACCCCGACGATCTGTCCGACCAGCCACAGCCCGCCGTAGATCTGCACGAGCGTCATGGCCGCCTGGCCCAGCACGGCGGCCGGCCACCACGTGGGCCGCGGCGGTTTGGCGGTGGGCACCGCGACCGCTGCTCCGAGCGTCACCGCGATCTCGTCGAGCGCCTCCGGGAGCCGTTCGGCGCCGCGCACCGCGGTTTCCCGGACCGCCTGGGCCCAGGGTTCGGGCAGGCCGGCGACCGCCTCGTCGGCGACCGCCCGCACGGCCTGTTCCACCCGCTGACGCGCGGTCACCTCCTCCTCGACCGGGGGCTGCGCGACCGTCTGGCCGCGGCTGCCGATCGCCGCCAGCGCGGCCAGACCCGCCAGGGAGCGCGGGGACCGCCGGCTCTCGTACCACCGCCACAGCCGCAGCCAGGGCGTCCCGCAGGCCTTGCCCGCGTTGCGCCGCCAGGCGCGCTCGGCGGCGAGTCCGGCCGCGTACGCCCCGACCGCCTCGGCGAGGCGGTCCTCGAACTCGGCGCGCGCCGCCTCGCCGATCTCGGGCCCGGAGTGCCCGTCGGCGACGTAGAGCGGCTGCAGGCGCACGGCCGCGCGGTCGAGGTCGGCGGAGATCCGCCGCGTGGCGGCGCCCCTCTCCTGGGTGAACTGTCCGAGGAGTTCGCGCAGTTCCCCGACGCCTTCCCCGGTCAGCGCGGAGAGTCCGAGGACGGTGGCGCCGGGCTCGCCGTGCTCGCCGAGCGCGATGCCGTCGTCGTCGAGGAGCCGGCGCAGGTCGTCCAGGACGAGGTCGGCGGCCTCGCCGGGCAGCCGGTCCACCTGGTTGAGCACGACGAAGGTCACCTCCGCGTGCCCGGCCAGCGGCCGCAGGTACCGCTCGTGCAGGACGGCGTCCGCGTACTTCTCCGGGTCCACCACCCAGACCACGGCGTCGACCAGCGCCAGGACGCGGTCCACGTGGTCCCGGTGCGCGCCGACCGCCGAGTCCAGGTCGGGCAGGTCGACGAGGACCATCCCGCGCAGGGCCTCCGCCTCCGCGGTCTCGCGGGGGCGGCGGCGCAGCCGGCCCGGGATCTCCAGGCGGTCCAGCAGCCCGGCGGCCCCGTCCGACCAGCTGCACGCGATGGGCGCCGCGGTGGTCGGGCGGCGCAGCCCGGTCTCGGAGATCTGCACCCCGGCGAGTGAATTGAAGAGTGTGGACTTGCCGCTTCCGGTGGCTCCGGCGATGGCGACGACCGTGTGCTGCGCGGAGAGTCCGCGGCGCGCCGCCGCCTCGTCGAGGACCCGCCCGGCCTCGGCGAGGGTCTTGCCGTCGAGTCTGGTCCGGGACAGCCCGACGAGCTGGCGCAGCGCGTCGAGGCGCAGGCGCAGGGCCTGCGCCTCGGGGCTGAGCGGGGGCGTGGGCGACTTGCCGCCGTCGTTGCCGGCGCCGGAGACGGCCCGTACGAGCGCGTCGTCGCCGATGCCGTCCTCTTCGGACCCGTCGGCCCCCTTGGCCCCGTCGGCTCCCGGGACTCCGTCCCCCTCGGTCCCGCCGGTGGCCCGGGGGCGCGAGCGCGCGATGAGTCCGTCGTCCCAGCGGTCGTCGGTGCGGTCGGTCAGGGCGGTCACCGCGTCACCTCTCCTTCTGCAGTACGGACAGCGCGGCGATCAGCTCGGCCTGGGGTTCCGGGCTCACTTCGAGCGCTTCGAGCGGGGCGAGCCTGCGGTCGCGCTCGGCGCGCAGCACCTGGTCGAGGTGGTCGCCGACGAGCTCGCCGCCCCGGTCACGCAGCCGCAGGGCGGCCTGGGCGCCGATGCGTTCGGCGAGCTTCTCCCCCGCGGGGCGGGCCCGTCTGCCGCCGAGCAGGGCGGCGACGAGCAGGGCCGCGACGGCGTCGGGGTCGGGGGCGGGCTGCTTGTCGAGCTTGGCGACCTCCTCCTCGGCGAGTTCCTCGAGTTCGCGCCGCCAGCGCCGCACGGCCACGCCGATGCGTTCCCCCGCTTCGCGGTCGGGCGCGGGCAGGGTCACCGCGCCGGCGGCGGGTTCGCGCCGCCAGGCCTCGGCGATCCGCTCGTCGGCGGCGGCGACGGCGCACTGGAGCAGTGCGGCGAGGGACTCCGCGAGGGAGTCGAGGAGTTCGTCGGCGCTCGTGTCGAGCGGGTAGCCGCGCCACCGGGTCAGCGCGTCCCCGGCCAGTACGGCGCCGTGGTCGAGGCGGCCGCGGACCCTTTTGCCCTCGCGCCGGTACGCGTCCTCGACGGCCGAGGTCAGCCGTACGGCGGCGGCGTGCTGGGCGGCGACGGCGGAGGCGAGTTCCGGCATCCGCCGGCCGAGGGAGTCCAGCGCGCCGAGCGCCGTGCGCCCGACGGCGTACTGCCGGGCGGCCGGGTCCTGGGCGTGGTGGGCGAGCCAGGCGTACAGCGGGGCGACGGCGCTGGCCGGCAGCAGCCCGCCCCCGCCGGCCGATTCGGGCAGTTCCGGCACGGTGAAGCGCGGCACGTCGCCCAGCCCGGCCTTGGTGAGCAGGGCCCCGTACTGCCGGGACACCTCGGCGAGCACCTGGTGCGGGACCCGGTCGAGGACGGTGACGAGGGTGGCCTTGTACTGCTTGGCGGTGCGCAGCAGGTGCCAGGGGACGGCGTCGGCGTACCGCGAGGCGGTGGTGACCATCACCCAGACGTCGGCGGCGCAGATGAGTTCGGCGGCGAGCGTCCGGTTCTCGACCACGAGGGAGTCGATGTCGGGGGCGTCGAGGATGGCGAGTCCGCGGGGCAGGCTGGTGACGGTCTCGATGCGCATCTCGCGGGTGGCGTGGGTGTGGCCGTGGCCGCGGTCGCGGGGCCGGGCCCGCGACGTGGCCGGTGGCTCGTCCTCTTCGTGGGGCACCCAGACGCGCATCAGGTCGGGCAACACGCGCATTCCGGCGAACCAGTGATGGTCGTCCGGATGGCAGACGAGCACCGGCGTGCGCGTGGTCGGGCGCAGCACCCCGGCTTCGCTGACCTGTCGTCCCACGAGGGAGTTGACGAGGGTGGACTTACCGGCCCCGGTGGACCCGCCGACGACGGCGAGCATCGGCGCCTCGGGCGCCTTCAGCCGGGGTACGAGGTAGTCGTCGAGCTGCGCGAGCAGCTCGGCTCTGGTCTGGCGGGCGCGCGGGGCGCCGGGCAGGGGCAGCGGCAGACGCACGGACGCGACCCGGTCGCGCAGGGCGGACAGGGCATCGAGCAGCTGAGGCCGAACATCCAAGGTCACCACATGCGAAGAATGCCCAATTTAGGACCATTTTTGAAGCTTATACGTCCTCTGCGCGCCGACCGCGACTCCAGTGGGACATTCTGGGCACGACGGACGAGTGGGGCGCAGGCATAACGAGTGCACAACACCAAGGGCGCCGCGGCGCAAAAGCGATGCGAGAATCGCACCTGCCTGCGATTATCGGGACCGCTTCACGGAACCTCCACATCGTGGCCCGCGAGTGAAGCAACCGGGACAAGGCGGCCGGAGCCCTATCCTTGACCCGGCACGGACCGCAGTCCCACCCCCACCAGGGGCTCCAGGCCCACCACGGCCACCTTCCGGCCCCCGTAGCTCAGTGGATAGAGCAGGTGCCTTCTAAGCACTTGGCCGCAGGTTCGAGTCCTGCCGGGGGCACTCTCTTCGCGCCACCTCGAGCCCTCCCTCCGGGGAGGGCTTTCGCGCAGGTCAGAGGCACTTTAGCGTGAGCGCCGTTGCGGTGACGTAAGCCCGCTCGGGGACCCTGATGTCGGCGGCGGCAGTCCGACTGAAACCGGCTTCGGACGGCTCCTGGCGGCTGTTCTTCCCGAAAACTTCCCGAAGTTCCGCCCCGACCGGTCCGGCGGCGAGACCAAGGCGGGCAGCTCCTGCGGGCCCTCGATGCGCTTCTGAAGATCGGCCAGCTGGCCGGTCACACATCGAGCGTAAGTAGCGAGCAGGACAGGGACGCTGTTGCCCGCCCAAGCGGCCACCTGGGCCGGCGGAACTCCATTGTTCAGCCAGGTCGTCAGACAGGTGTGCCGGAGGTCGTACACGCGTTTGCCGACGGGCGAGGCGTACTCGTGTTCGTCGAGCACGGCCTGCCGCGCCTTGCTCCAGACGCGCCGGAAGACGGATCCGGCGAGCAGCCCGCCCTTCTCCCCGGAGAACAGGAGGTCGCCGGGCTTGAGATCGTCACGCGCTACGAGCTCGCGCAGGATCGCGGCGAGCGCCGGGTGGGCGGGCACCGGACGGGTATCGCCAACGGCCCGGCCCTTCAGCTGACGGCTCTCGTGGACCTTGCCGTCGTCCGTCCACTGACTGCCAACCTCGGGCTCCGCCCTATGAGCAAGCAGTTCGCCCCAGCCCATTTCCGGCAGCGTCGCATCGGCGACGCGCAGGGCGACGGCCTCCTCCGGTCGCAGGCCCGCGTAGTAGAGGGTGGCGAAGAAGGCGCGGAGCCGGTATCCGGTGCGGGGACGCCCACCGATCCAGACGAGGAGTCGGGCGACCTGGTCGGGGTTGAGCAGGGAGCGCTTGTCGACGGCGTCCGCCTCCTTGGGCGCAGCGCCCTCCTCCCTCCCCTTGGGCAGCGGGTTGATCTGGAGAATCTTCTGGCGAATCGCGTACTTCATGACGACGTTCATGATCCGCCGGTCTCGGTTGACCGAAGTGGCGGCGGTCGGCGAGCCGTCGAGGCGCGCGCTCAGCGCTTGCATGACGCAGTCGACGTGCTGGACATCCTCCCAGGAGGACATGGGTAGGGAATTCCGCCGAACCCAGGACAGGATGGTTCGCACTTCCGGTGGGGCCTGGTCGCGGCGCCCTTTGTTGAAGGCGTACTCCCGGAGCGCCGTCCGGACCTCGACCGGATCGAACTGGTCCGGCACCTCGGCACGCAGGAGCACAAGGGTGACTTTGGTCAGGGCCTTCGCCGTGCTCTTGCGGTTGTTCGCTGAAATGCGGGGCCACTTCATGTCGACGTATTGGAGCGCGAACTCGTACCAGCTGACCTCGGCCGTCGGCGGGGCATGGGACACGGGCCGTCCGGTGCCGTGATCGAAGGGCTCGCCGTTGTTCGCGGCAGTGAGGAGAGAGGCACGGAAGGAATCGGCGAGGGCGCGCGTCTTGTAGGTCTCGCCTCGCCTCTTCCCGTCCACGGACCAGCGGACGGTGTAGGTGGCGCCTCGCTTGCCCTTATAGACCTCCATGTCGTAGATGCGGACCTTGAAGGACCGTTGCGTCACGCGTGGTCCTCGCAGTCGGCGAGCCAGTTCTCCAGGTCGCCGCGGCGGATGCGCAGGGCTCCGTTGGGGAGCCGTATGCAGCGCGGCGCGCGGCCCTTCTGGCGCCAGTCGTAGAACGTCGATCGTGCGATGCGCAGTTCGGAGCAGAGCTCGTCGACGGTCAGCTTGTCGCCGGGCCGACGGGAGGCGGGCGCCGTGCGGATGCCGCTCTCGGCTCGGCGCCCCAAGCCAGGGGATATCGGGGATCGGTGCAACGGGGACGTTCCTTTCGGCGTGCGCACGAGGGCGCGCACGCAGGGAGAGAAAATCCGACTGCTCCACCACAGGCAGTCGGAGGTAACTCCCACAACGATCCGGAGAATCCCCGGTTTGGCTGACCGGGGATTGCCTGGTATACCGCGCAGCGCACGGCCGATGGAAGCGATTCGCGATCCCCTCGCCGAGGGCTCGCGAGGATGCATCGAGGGTTCGATCGTCCCAATTGCCCGATCTCCCAGAACTCCCGGCCCTCCCATCCGACGAAGTGCGGTGCTGGTGGGCGCCATTCGCCCGCCACTGGCGCTCCTTCCAGCAGGACAGAAAGAAAGACCAGGTCAGAAGGGATTCGACGAGGGCTCGACGAGCCCTCGCGAGGATGAGGCGTCTGGATCTAGGATCTTGGATCCTGGATCATTCCTTACGGGGCGCCAAGCGCCAGCGCCGCTCGCCCTCTCCGAATCAGCAACGCATTCGGCGACCGGCCGGAAGCTGCGTCCTTTCGGCGACCGGGGTTTTGGACCTACAGTTATGAACATCCACCACGCCGACTAGCCGCTATCGCCCTTCAGGGCGGCCCTGTCGGGCACCCAACGGCCTTTCGGTTCACTCCTCAAGCGAGGAGACCGAAGCGCCTCGTTCGGGCGCTAGATCGCCGCTGGCGGCGTTTCCCCGCGAGCGACAAGCGGGAAACTCCGCGATTCCCGCGGACCGTCCCAGCTGACAGAGCCTCCGAGCCCGCCGTCCCGAAAACAGCTGTGGGCGGACCAGCCTCTCGCAGGATGGTCCCGGACCATACGGAAGGTCGGCGGCTGCCCCCGGTCCCGGGTGGCCGGTCATGCCAGCACGTCGGGCTCTCCCCAAGGCAGAGGGACCGGCAGCGCCCCCGGCCCCAAGAGTTCGCGCTCGGTCCCGCAGGGCGGCCCCATCGATTCGGTCCCCGCTGCAGGCTCGGGGACCGGTCCCCTGAGACGTGCGAACCTGGTCCCCGATCGACCGCGATGCCCTTGGGACCGCTGGTGGGCGGCCTCATAGACCGAAGCAGCCAGGCCTCGTCCACTTCTGTTCCCGTTGACGGCCGGGGACCGGGGACGCGGGAACGGGACCGAGCAGGAGACACCCCGAGTTGCGGACCGTGCTCGGGACCGAGGGCCGGGGACACGTTGGGGGACCGCGCTTGGGGACCGGTTGGGGACCGTGCTCGGGGACCGGGACCGGGACCGGGACCGGGGATGGGGGCGGGGGACCGGGGACCGGCTGGGGACCGAGGCCCCGTTGGCGCCGGGGACCCGTTGGGGACCAAATCGGGAGCCCAGGAGCACGTCGGGGACCAGCCTCCGAAGGGGCAGCCGCCTGAACCCCACACCAGCCGTATCGCTGGCACACCTCGGAGACCCAGAACCCACCGCGCCCAAGCCGTCACGACCCCACGGACCCAGTCGTACCGCACAAACCCGACACCATCCACCGCGCCGCACAGCCAACGGTGCCTGCCCAAGAGAAGGACGCCACGTGCACGACCAGGACAACCTCGTTAATCTGCCCGGTGAGCAGCAAGCATCCACAACCCCAGCCCACAGCGGAGCAAGTTGGGACGGAAGCGTAGCTTCCGTCGATCCTGCCCCCGAGAGGGCCGGGGAGGACCTGCACCGGGGGGCGCAGGTCCGTGAGGCTTCGGCCGAGGGCGGATCGAAGCCAGAGCAGGAAGAGACGCAGTCCGAGCGCCGCAGCCGCCGTATCCGCGCCGATCGCGCCCGCCCGCGCCCACGACAGCCGTGTGAGAAGACGGGCCTGCGCCAGCCCAAGACCACGCCGGTCCGGCCCTGGGCCGGGGTGAAGACGGAGCTACCACTTTGGGCGTCCTCGCGCCACGCCTCCCGCGCAGCCCGTGCTCCACCGGCACACCGCCACCCCTTCGGCGTTCAGTCTCGGAACACTCCCAGCAGGTCTTGGCCGAGCCGTGCTGACCGGCACTCGCCGATACCGAAGCCCACGGCTACGATCCCGGCGCCCTGCTCGCGAAGGCCACAGGCCAGCGAGAACTCGGCACCGTCACATCCATCAGCGAAGTCCTGGTGTGGAGGCTGCGTCACCTCGCCGAGCTGCCGCTGCACCCTGCCCATCCCCACGGCACCTCCGGCACGAGCAGCCCGTCCCGCCCTCCAACACCCCACGCGCTGATCCGCGTACCCCACCCCGACAAGGAGCCCATCCTGAAGATCCACCCCTGTACTGCCGTCTTCCCGATGCTGGACGAGGAAGAGCTTCACGACCTCGCCGAGTCCATCAGGGCCGAAGGCCTCCGCAAGCCCATCCTCCTCACCCCTGACGGCCTCCTCCTCGACGGTCGCAACCGTCTCGCCGCATGCGAGCTCGCGGGGATCCAACCCCGCTTCACCACATACGACGGCAATGATCACGCCCGCGTGGTCTTCTCCGCGAACGCCTTGCGCCGGAACCTCAGCAAGGGCCAAAGGGCGATGATCCTCGCGATGGCCTGTTCCGTTTCGGAACACTCCCTGCGCAGCCAAGCCAAGCTCCACGCCATCAGCCTGACCCGGCTCTCCAACGCCACCACCGTCCTGAACCACGCACCCGACCTCGCCGAACAAGTCCGCATCGGTACCGTCCGGCTCGACGCCGCCTACGAGACCGTGCGGCGGGCCAAGGCAGAAGCTGCCGAGGTGAACGCCCGGTACGAGCAGCTGCGTCAGCACGCTCCCGACCTCGCCGAGCAAGTCTCCGAAGGCCTACTCAGCCTCGACGAGGCCACCGGCGTCCTCGACCAGCGGCTCGAAGACGCGCGACTGCGCCCGCTCGTCGTAGCGGTGGACGCCCTGCTCCAGGCCGACAGGGACGCCGCTCCCCAGCTCACCCAGCGTGCCCAGCAAGGCGAACTCACCTGGCACGAGGCGCACCGGCTGGCGGAGGAACGCCGCTCCCAGCGGCAAGAGGCCATCCACCGCACCCGGCAGGTCCTCGAAGAGCTGGCGACCCACTGGCCCGACATCGAGAGCCTGGCAGACCGCCTGGGCACCCCGTACGCGAGGGAAGTCCTCGCCGCTCTGAGCCCCACTGCACGTGCCATCGCCGCGCGCCTGACCGAATCTGCCTGACCCATGGATTCCGTCGGGGCCGGCGCTCTCCAGCGCCGGCCCCGACGGTATGACCAGGCCTACACCTGGGTGAACTTGAGGGTCCCGGTGTCGAGAGCGCCGCGTAGAACGTAGGCGATCTCCTCCGGCTTGAGGTTGATGCGGTCGAGCCCCTCCCCCGTCAGCGGGATCTCCTTCAGCGCGTACTCACCCCGGCCCTCGGCGCTGAACTCGGGGCCGGTTCGGTCGGCGAAGTTCCACGTCTCGACGCGCGCAAGGTAGAAGAGCTGGCGCTCGTCGTCGGACTCCATCGTGTGGAGGAGGCGGACGACGTCCGCCTTCCCCGCGATCTCCTCGTGGATCTCCCGGTGGAGGGCGGCCTCCCGGGAATCGTCGCTCGCCTCGACCCCGCCACCGGGCAGCACCCAGTACACGGGGACTCCAGGCTTGGTGCGGCGGATGACCAGCATCGTGTCGTCCGCGGTGACGAGGACGGCTCGGACTCGTTCGATCATTTCGCTCTGTCTCCTTGCTTGTTGGCAGTCTCAGTGCAACAGCCAGCCGCCGTCGACGTGGACGGATTGCCCAGTGATGAACGACGCGGACGGGCCGACAAGGAACGCCACCAGGGCCGCCACGTCTTCGGGGCGTCCGCGGCGAGGAACGCACTGGCGGTTGATCTGGTCTTCCGGGCGGGCTCGGTGATGGGCGGGTATGGCGGATTCCGCTGCCACCTCGATGGCGCCGGGCAGGACAGTGTTGACGCAGATGCCGTACGGGCCGAGCTCGCGGGCCAGGGAGCGAGTCAGGCCCAGGAGGCCGGCCTTGGCGGTGCTGTAGGCGACGAGGTTGGTGCGGCCGGCGCGGGCGTTGACGCTGCCGATGTTCACGATCCGGCCCCAACGGCGTTCGATCATGCCGGGGGTCAGGGCGTGGCAGGTGCGGTAGTGGGCGGTGAGGTTGACGTCGAGGGAGTAGTTCCAGGCTGCTTCGTCGGTGTCCTGCCAGGGGACGCGGGGGTAGGAGCCGGCGTTGTTCACGAGGATGTCGATGGGGCCGATCTCGGCGCGGACGAGATCGGCCATGGTCTGCACGGCAGTGGGGTCGGTCAGGTCGGCGTTCACCGCGATGCCGGGGCTGCCGTCGCGCTCGAAGGCGGCGAGGAGGGCGTGGGCGTCTCGGTCCTGGCCGGAGTGGTTGACGGCGACCGTGGCTCCGGCAGCGGCGAGGGCACGTCCGATCTCGGCGCCGATGCCGGTGGCGCCGCCGGTGACGAGGGCGGTGCGGCCCTGGAGGGGACGGGCCTGGAGAGGGGTTTCAACCAGGGGCAGGGACATCGTGACTCCGTTCGACGAGGCCGGGCTGTGGATCCGGTGCGGTGGAGAAGAACGTGCCGAGGCTGGTTGCGGGGTCCTGGCTCTCGGCGAGCTTGATGAGGACGAGCAGGAGGTCGTGTCCGGTCAGCCGGGTGGGTGGGATGACGCCGAGGATGCGCAGGGCCAGGAAGGCATGGAGTTCGTCCATGCCTATGCCGCCGTTGTCACTGCCGCAGAGTCCGGACTGGGCTCCGGTGATGGCCGCTCGCCGGCCTGAGCCGACGTTCCAGGAGTACCGGACCTCGATGTGCCGTGCCTTCTGGTGGAGTTCGAGGTGGTCGATGTGCGGCCGGGTCTGGGCCGGCAGGGCTAGGCGAAGGGTGCGGGCGAAGACGTCGTTCTGGTAGCAGGGGACGAGCCAGCCGCCCAGGGCCATCAGGTACCAGAGCAGGTTCGCGGCTTCGCCCGCGGAGGTGTTGCGGCCGGCGAACTCGAAGTCGAGCCAGCACAGCGGGTCGGCGATGTTGGGCTCGGTCGGGTCGCCCTGGGTCAGGCCCGCCAGCCAGCGCCGGTCCGGGGCCAGGACCTGGCGAACGCTGTCGATAACGGCGGCGACGTCCAGGGTGAGCGCCCGCCCGTTGGCCGTGACGGTGTGGCCGGCCAGCTCGCTGAGGGTGAGGACCACCTCGGTGTGGGGCAGGGCGATGGGCAGGTCCCGTTGCAGGTACCAGCGGTCGAGGCGTCCGCCAGGCCGGATTCTGTCGAGGTAGAGGTCCGGTACGCAGTCGGCCAGCGGCACGCGCTTCCCGGTCTCCTCGGCCGCTGCCCGCAGGTCGGCGCAGGCGCCGTCCACCAGGCGGTTCAGGCGGGGCAGCACGGCCGAGTCCCGGTCGGCCAAGGCGATGACGTCGCCCATCAGCAGTTCGCACCGGCCGCTGGCGAAGACGTCCTCGTAGGCGAGGAGCTGCCTGTCCGGCAGCAGGACCTGCCGGTGAAGGGCCGGAACCGGGATGCGGGGAGCGAGCTGGGCCCACCCCTTCACCTCGATGGCGGCCTGCTCGCGGCTTGCCGCCGCCTTGTGGAAGGTGGCTGCTGGGGCCGGGGGCAACCGGCCGCCCCCGCTCACTGGGCCGTCCCCGGGAGCGTGTCCAGCCAGCTCTGGAGGACCAGGGCCGCGAGCGTCTCGGCGTCGCAGGGCTCGGTGCGGGCGGTGGTGACGAGGGTCGTGTCATGCCGCTTGGCGTCGAGGAGCACCGTGAGGGCGTCACCGTCGGAGGAGCACTCGATCCCGCTGAAGCGGAGCTGGATCTTCGCGAGCAGCGCGGTGACCTTGTAGAGGTCGCGGAGTTCGGGTGCCCCCCTGAGGAGCTGGCGCCGGATTTCGATGGCGGCCTGGATGCCGTCGCGGAGGCTCACGTCGACGTCGATGGCGGCGTCCGGCGCGGGCAGGGTCAAGCCGGGGGCGGACCAGAGCGGGACCAAGGCTCCGCTGCCGATGAGCGCGAGGACGTGGAGGAGGCGGGAGGTCACGGCGCCGGCCCGGCACTCGGCCCGGGTCAGCACGGTCAGGCCGAGCTTCACCCCGCCGAGTTCGGCTTCCAGCTCCGCAAGGATCTGGCGCATCCCGTCGAGGGAGGAAGCATCCGCGACGACGAACACGTCGAGGTCGCTCCAGCCGTGCTGGTACTTTCCCCGGGCGCCACTGCCGGTGACGGCCAGCAGGTCGATCAGCGGCTGCGGGCCGGTGGTGCGGTCGAGGAAGGCGGCCAGGTACGACTCCAGGTGCACGGGGAGTCCGAGCGCGTTGACCGGCATGGTGCTGGGCTGGTGCTCCGGCCAGCGGCGGTCGAGGGCGATGCGGTCCAGGCGACGTTCCAGTTCCAGCCGCGGCCCGTCGTTGCCGATGACCTCGTGGGCGATGGAGGCGATCTTGTCTGCGCCGCGTGCGCTCTTGACGAGGTCGCGGTCGGCGACGTCCTGGGCCCCGGCGAGGCTCCGCCGTGTGCGCGTGGTCTCGGAGGCGTCGAGGTAGGCGATGGTGAGCTGGGATCCGAGCATCCGGGCGAGTTCGACGGTCGAGTCGAAGTCGTGCAGCGACTCGATGGTGACGGAGTCGAGGAAGTGATGGGCTTGGCAGTAGCGGTCCAGCGCGTCCACGACCAGCTCGGCCTGCACGACGGAGCCCAGCCGGTAGGGGTCGGAGATGCCCGCCCGGCTGGCCGCGTCCTCGATGAGGTGACCGATCTTGAGGCGGGCGTAACCGTGGTGGGTGCGCAGGTACTCGCCGGCCGTGCTCTTGCCGCTCTCCGACATGCCGCCCAGCGCGGTGATGTGTACGCCGGACAGAGCCCGGCTGGGCACGCTCGGATGCAGGGGCGCCAGGAGCTGGCGGACTTCGTCCTGGATGGCGATGGTCGGCCGGTCACCGATGCGGATCGACATCGGGAAGTGACCGTCGGCGACGAGCCGACCGACCTGCTCGTGCAGATGGCGCTGGTAGGCCGTGTAGGTGTCGGTGACGGTCGCCTCGTGGGCGAGGCTCCGGCGGGTGCCTTCCTCGCGGTCGTCGCAGTGCAGGAGGACGAGGGCGTACTCGCCCTCCTCGGCGGCCCGCAGGTCGGCCTCGTACGGGGCCAGCAGAAGCCGGGCACGGTCCGCGGCCTGGGCGGGGCCGAGGCCCTCCCGTACGGCGACCGTCGCGGCGAGGGATGCCTCCAGCATGGGGATGCCCCGGTCCAACAGGCGTACCGGCGCGGAGAACGGGTGCCGGGAACGCTCCAAGTAGGAGGTGGCAAGGACGTCGGCGACCTCCTGAACCGTGCCGGTCTCGAACCACCAGCGGGCCATGCCCTCGGCCTTGATCGTCGCCCAGCGCGGGTTGTAGTGGTCGAGCGGGCCTGCAGACGTGGCGGCCGGGCCCATACGCCGGGCGAGGATTCCGATCTGCTTGGTCTTCCCCGTGTTGTCGGGACCGCTGAACGCGACCGACGTGAGGAGGGGGTGCGCGTCGCTGCTGTGCTGGCTGGACATCGGCTTCCCTTCACTGGTGGTGCGGAGCACGTACGCCGACGAGGCAGTCCGAAGGGCCTGCGTGCCGGCGGGAGAGCGGCTGGGCTCCGACCCTGGCCGGGGAGAACAGGCCAGGGCCGGAGGGTCTATCCGGCGCTGTCGGCCGGAGGGATGTCGTCGGCGCTGAGCGTCGAATGCGCCAACGGCGTCTGCGCGGACGCGTACTCGGCCTGGGCCATGACTCCGACCACCGCGAGTCCGGCAGCCGTGCCGAGCGCCCACACCCAGCTCAGGACCGTCCCCAGCGGGTCGGATAACGGAGCCCGGCTCACCGCCCCGCCTCCCGGACGGCGGGGTGCCGGGCGGCGCCGACCACTCGGGAAGGCGGGCTCGTGCGGGTCCATGCGCTGTCAGCGGTCATCCCCACCATCAGTTCCTCTCACCGGTCCGGGCAGGCTCCAACAGGCCCTGAACAGTGACTGTTCGAGCCAATCGGAGATCTGCGGGGTGATGTTCAGTCAACGGCGGTCCGCCCTCCCGGGACAGGGCTCACGATGTAGTCCTGCGTAATCCCGCGTAATCCAGGTGGGGAGGGTGACGGGGTGCCGAGGAACCCGGCCGTCGCGGATCTGATCAAGCAGGCATGCCAGGAACGAGGCTGGGGCCCATCGGAGTTGGCACGTGCCCTTGGCCTGGCGGAAAGCGGTGATCCGAGGCGCCTACAGCGCCAGCACGCCCGGCGGTGGATCGAGGGAGAGCGGACTCCCGACCACTGGTGGCCCTACATCGCACAGGTGCTGGGGCTGGACCCCGAGGCGATCAACCTTCCGGAGCCCATGCCTGCGGCACCCCACGCAGATACCGTTGCATCAGTCCTGCACCTGGGAAGGAGCGACGTGGAACGTCGGGAGTTCATCCTCGCCTCCAGCGGATACGCGCTGTCCGCACTCGGCCTGCCCGACATGGACAGCATCACCCGCCGGACCAAGACCGCTACGCCCGGAGCCGTCCGAGTCGGCCAGGGCGAGGTGGCCGCTGTGCGCCACATGGTGAAGTCCCTCGGCGACTCGGCCTCCGAACTCGGCGGAGGCCACGCCCGCCACCTGGCCGTCCGCTACCTCACCCAGGACGTCGCCCCCTGGCTGGAAGGCCGCTTCACCGAGGCCACCAGACGCGACCTATTCGCCGCGACCTCCCAGCTCGTCCACCTCGCCGGCTGGATGGCCCAGGACGAAGGCGACACTCCCGAACTTCGCGGCCTCGCCCAGCGCTACTACGCCCACTCCTTCCGCCTGGCCGCCGAGGCCGGAGACCCCGAGCTGTCCGCCACGGCACTCCGAGGCCTGGCCGTCCAGTGCGTAGACCTCGGCTACCGGGCCGAGGCCGTCCAGCTCGGCGAAGCCTGCGTGGAGTACGGCCGCAACCTCGACAACCCGCGCGCCGTCGCCTACTACGAGGCCACCCTCGCCAACGCCGCCGCCCAGGACGACGACCGCCGCATGGCCACCAAGCACCTCGCCATGTCCGAGAAGGCCATCGGCAAGCCGGCGGCCGCGGGCGGAGACTCCTGGGCCGCGCACTACTCCCCCGGCCGCTGGGCCCACGAGTCCGGCATGATCCTCTCCCGCCTCGGCGACCTCGACGCCGCCGAGGAGCACCTCCACCTCGCCCTGGACATCCACGGCCTCGACCGCCGCCGCACCCGCGCCATCGTCCTCGCCGACCTCGGCGGCGTCCGCCTACGCCAAGGCGACGTCGACGGAGCCATGGCCACCTGGCGCGACTTCCTCGACTGCGCAGACGGCATCCGCTCGGTCAAGGTCCAGGCCGCCCTCCAGGACCTGCGCGTGCGCCTCCGCAGGTACCACGGCGTCCCAGAAGCTCAAGATCTTCGGGAGCAGGCAGCCCGCATTACGGCCTAGCGTCGGATCCAAAAAAGGACAAGGGCAAACGAAGTGGCAGCGATAAACGGGCGCGGCAGGGCTCGCAAAGGGGGCCGGTCTGCGCATCAGGTGGCCATGGAGGTGTGGGTTCGTAGTGGGGGCCGCTGTGTGCTGTGCAATGCCTATCTGATGGACGGCCCGATGTCGGGGCGGACAGTGCGCCTGGGCGAGATTGCGCACATCGTCGGACAGAGCACGCATGAGCGATCACCACGGGGGGCGGATCCGTTGGACGAGGAGCTCCGGGACGAGGCGGACAACCTGATGCTGCTGTGCGCTCAGGAACACACCGAGATCGACGCCAAGGCGACGCAGGACGTGTTCACCGTAACGTGGCTACGTGAGTTGAAGCAGAAGCATGAGGACCGCATCAGGCACGTGACCGGGCTGGGTCCCAGCCGCGCCACTACGGTGGTGCGGATGGTGGGGCCGGTACACGGCAAGGCCGTGGAGCTTTCGCAGCAGACCGCCGCGAGGGCTGTGACAGCGCGGCACCGATTTCCGCTGTTCTTGGAGTCCTACTCCCGCCACGGGGTGGAGATCGATCTGCAGCACACGCCTGGAGAGGAGGAAACGGCGTCCGGGAACGCTCTGTCCGCAGCGGCCGCGAGCCGCAGCTACTACCGGCAGGCGGTGCAGGTCATCGATGGGGTGATCAAGAATCGGCTGCGGCCGGGCGTTGAGCGGGGCTCCGTACAGCACGTCAGTGTGTTCGGGTTCGCGCGCCTACCACTGCTGGTGTACTTGGGGTCTCGGCTGGACGACACTGTGCCGACGGATGTCTATCAGCGTCATCGGCCCGAGCAGTCCTGGGTATGGCCGGCTGAGACCGGCCCGGGCACGGAGTTCACAGTGCGTGCGGCTGGGGTTAGGCCGGTCAGCGACGAAGCCGTGTTGATCATGAATATTTCAGGGTCGATCGGCACTTCCGAGGTCCCCCAGGAGCTCGCGGATTTGCGGCACTACGAGATCGGACCAATCGGCGCGGCGACCTGCCCGGACATACTGCGCCAGCATGCGTCCCTGCAGCACCTGGAGAACACGCTTCGAGACTTCCTTGCACGGTTGGAGACCGAAGCAAAGACGCTGAAACGGCTGCACGTTCTGCCTGCTATCCCCTTGTCCGCGGCGGTAGGGCTGGGCCGCGCTCATCATCCGCAGGTTCATCCGCAACTGGTGATCTACGAGCGGTTGGCAGGGAGCTACGTGCCCACGCTTGAGGTGGGACCCGCCACCAGCTGACACAGCGGCAGGCGGCACCTCCGTGCCGGGCACGTGCGAGCGATTGTTGGCACCCTCAATGCCGTCCTGCTACGCATGTATCGCCGGGACACGCCGTGGCAGCATGTGGGGCCCGTCTATCGGTCCGAGCCCGCGAAGGCGATGAAGTGGTGCGCCGGGGTGGTGCCGGTGTAGGGCTGGGCACACAGATGGGTTCCTGACACGGGGTGGCGCATCTGGATGGCCAGGAGGTTGACCAGGGTGGCGGTGGTTGTCATCAGGTCGGCGGCAGAGCCGTGGAAGGTGGGCACGGAACAGCCACGGGTCGGGCGTACTTCGTCGCCTGAGGCCGGTTCCGCCCAAAGGCGGTGGTAGGGCTCGAGGCTCGCGGCGGCCAGGGCGTGACAACCGCTGGAGTGGTCGATGGTAGAGAGGCTGGTGGGGTTGCCGGGGGCGGCGATGGTGAGGATCCCCAGGCTGGCGGAAAGACTGTCCGTGGCCATCTGGGCAAGGACGGCTTTACGGTGGGAGCGCTGGGCAAGGACGTCGAGGAATCGTCCGGCGGCCATGCTGACGCTGGCGTCGATGATGAGGTCCGCGTGGTCGGCGGCCTCCAGACGGTCAGAGTCGGCAACATCGATGGTGACATCGTCCCGGATGGTGCGCAGGCGCTGGGCCAAGGCGGTTGCCTTATTCATTCCGATGTGGGACTCGGTGTAGTTCTGCCGAACGAGGAGCCCGCCGGTTATACGGCCGGGATCGCTGAGGGTGACCCGCGAGGCTCCGGCGCGGATTACCAGCTCGGCTGCCCAGGAGCCGATGCCGCCGCATCCCCAGATGTGGACGTGGGCGCCGTGGAAGGCGTGGACGGGACGCTGTGTGTCCCGGCGTGTGGTGACCTCAGGGCGCTCGTCGGAGAGGTAGCACCATTCGATGGCGGCCTGGAGCAGTCCCTCGGGAAGGGTGCCCAGGCGCCTTGGTGTTCTTCGGCGGGCGAGCTCTCGCAGCGCGTCGCTGTGGTCGGGGCACAGTCTGCCGGCGAGCAGGAAGGGGGCTGCTTGTGGGGTGTTGGGGTGCCGGACGGCCAGGACGAAGTGCTGGGCGGTTTCATCGGGATTGCGCAGAGCAGCGGCGGCGAGTGCAGTCAGCAGCGCCTGCGACGCGGCGTCCGGCTGCGGAGTGGAGCCGGGTGCGTCGGCTGCGGTGGAGTCGATGTGTGACATCAGCTCGGCCAGAGTGCCACCGGCGCCGAGGGGCAGGGAGTGGTTCACGGCAAGGATCGGAGTGCGGTGACTGGGCTCGTCGTCCGGACGCTGGACGGTCAAATCGACTCGGTCGGCGGTGCGCTGCGTGAGCCAGCCTGTGCCAGGGCTGTGGTGCGGGACAGGTTCGCGTACGACAACGGTGGGAGTGCCAGGTGTGTGGTGGAGGATGCCGCCGACGGGGTGGTAGAGGGCGATGTCGGGGTCGAATCGGCTGGCCGCTGCGTCGGTGAGCCACTCCCACAGTCGGTTCATGACCGGGATGATTCCCGCGGCGGGGTCCCATTCACGGGCGGGGTCGAGGTAGAGGCACAGCCGGTGGCCCTGCAGGACGTGGGGGGTGCCGGCGAACCTGGTGTGCGTGGTCTTCACCCAGGGCGGGATCGTGGGGATGGCAGGGAGGCAAAGGATGAAGTCCTCGGTCTCCCCCAGAGCAAGGCCACCCGAAGAGTGCGGCATGTCGCCAGTGCGAACGCGGATGGGGACGGCGACCAGACTGCCGGGATCAGTACGAGGGCTGCCGGTGACACATAGATCTTGGCGGTGCCCGGCCGTGAGCGCCGTGAGCTGGCGCAGCAGCCCTTGCTGCCACGGGTTTGGGCGAGCCCGGGGGATCTTGCGCTTGGTCATCCGGCCCTCCCGGCCCGCGAGGTGGTGGCGATCACTAGTGGTGTGGGGAACTTGGGCGTTGCCGGAGTGACGGACGCGGTGGGGCGCGGCAGATCGGGGAAGGCGTCGCCGAACAGGTTCCGCCACAGCCGCACGCTCGTCTCGTAGTCCGGCTCCTCGCAGGCCTCGCGGATCTGGCGGGCGTGGGTGTGAATGCGTTCACGGAAGTAGGCGTAGGTCTCCTGGTTCCAGCGGTGGTCGAAGGTGACGCCCGACCCTGACGGGTCCGGGATGGAAGGCCTGACGGGCCGGTCCTGCAGCCACGTGTCGAGGTCTTCGATGATGGTGAGCAGTGCGATGGGCACGTTGCTGTAGCAGCCGGGCTCGCTGAGGGCCCTGGTCTCGCCGACGCGTTCACCGAGCAGGGTGGTGAGGATGATGGAGCGGGTGCCGGTGAAGGAGTTCCGGTGGTTGCGCAGGTATTTCACCAGGCGGATGACCTTGCGCAGGTTGCCGTTGGCGATGCTGTCCTTCTCCTGCATCCAGGTGGTGAAGCCGGCTGGGTTGGTCCTCTCCCAGACGTTGGCGTCGCGGTTCACGATCACCTCGCGGCCGTCTTCCAGGTGGAGGTAGGGAACGATGTCGACGTGCATGGAGTTGGCGTAGCTCAGCTGCACACAGCGGCACTTGCGGGTGTGCGGCATGTCTCCGTAGACGCTGTGCCGGTGGAGCGCAGCGTAGACCTTGTCGATGTATGTCTTTGGGCTGTCGGCCCATTCGATGACCTCGGCGAGGTGAAGCATGAAGTCGGCGTCGAACTCGCTAAGGCCGACGGGGTTGATGATCGTGCGCTGCGCCCACGACCCTTGCGGCTTCTTCCCTAGAACCAGCGGTCCGAGGTCGGGATCAGCCTTGAGGGCGTTGTAGATGGCCTCGACGCGGGTGGCGAGGAGATCGAGCTTGCCCTGACTGAGGTTCACGGTGTCCCGGAGGAACGCCTCGAAGCCCTTGATGTGGTGCATGGCGGTGTTTCCTTTCTGTGGCGGGTCCGGAAGCGGCTCGGAGGGCGGTTGTCTGCGCGAGACCGGGCCACGCGGGTGCGTCGGATCCATGCCGACGGGTACGACGGCATGGATCACGGAGATGGGTGGGGGTGCGAGGACACGCGAACGCACTCATCGGGTGGGTACGCCCGGACTTGTATGGGTTGTCGTGCAAGGGCGAGGATCCCGGGTGCGGACGCGCGGGTAGATCGGCGGCGGCACTTTGCGGAGCGCCTGCCGCTTTGCGGCATCAGCGATGGCTGCTCGCGACGGTGGCCATCGTGTGAAGTTCGGTGCCGTCCGGTCAGTGGTGCCGAGGCCATCAAGGCCAGGCACGTGTACGCGGTACGCCCGTGACGCGTGCGGGCGGGCTCTTCTCAGCCTCAGGCCGAGCAGGGCTCACCTCATGCACCAGAGACAGCATTTACTCTCTGCTGTAACCAGTGCACCACATAGAGCAACACTCGCGCAAGACACTTTTTGAGCGTCAGCCTCGCTGACGCACTGGCGGAGATCACAGGCGCCATGCCGGCTTGGCTAAATGCACGCAAAGTTCAGCGGCGGTCCCGCTCGGAGCAGCCGACGGGCAGGCCACCTACTGGTGGCCTGAGCGCCCTGTCAGTGCGCGGGACCCGAGACGATGCCGAGGTTCATCAGGCGGTACGTCATAGCCATCTCGCTCAGCAGGAACTGCTGGGCCAGCGCGCGGACGAGATCATCCGTCGTCCGGAAACTGATGTGCTGGGCCGCCCGGCGGACCAACTCCTCCGGGGCGAGCAGCGCCGCGGCGAAGCGATTGGCGTCGATCTCCTCGCGGTCAGTGGCCATGCTCGACACCGCGTTGCGATAGTTCACGCGTGCGTCGGTGTCCAAAATGAGCGGACGCCCCTCGTGCAGGCGCAGGTGCCCCAGCTCGTGCGCCACCGTGAAGCGCTGTCGTTCGCGAGAATGGGCCTCATTGACACCGATGACACAGCTGCCGTCTTTCCGCAGGAGCATGCCTGAGACATCGTCATCCATGCGCTGAGGGACGACGAGGATGTGGAGTTCCCGGGCTAGGTCGAACGGGCTGATCGGCGGCTCCTCGATGCAAAACTCACGCAGCAGCGCACGTGCCGCGACATCAGCCTTCGCCATGACCGCCCCTCATCTTGGCCGCCTGCGCCCACACCGCGGCGACGTCAGCAGCATGTCGGTCCGGCAGACCGGCCGCCTCGTCAGGGCGAAGAGGGGGCAGCAATTCCGCCGGCTGCAGGTTCAGTGCGGCAGCGATGAGAGCGAGCCGATACAGCGGCGGCGCCTGCGTCCCCGCCTCGATGTTCGCGATCGAACCACGCGACAGCCCCGCTTGGCGCCCCAAAAACGCCTGTGTCACCCCCGCGCGCCTTCGCGCGTCTCGGATGAGCCCAGCCACAGCCCTGTTGAACGCCTGCTCCTCCACATCGCCCCCAAGAAACGCCAGCCTCGCTGACAACCTAGTGCGCTACGTGCAGCACTACCAGGCCCCCGTCCGAGCAAGGAACACGTCCGGACACCTACTGGCCTGCGCTCACCACGCGGCCAATCACAGCGCAGGCAGGCCAGTGAGGGATCGGCACGGCGGCGAATCATTCTGCCCCCCTCGAACATTCACCGCGATAACCACTCCCCCGCCGGCTCCATCCAGGTGAACCGCGGGCACCAAAACCTCAGTACCACCGGCCGGGGAGCCTTGCGATAGGCCGCAGGTAGCCGGGGAAATCGCAGGTATGTCCGATGCGCCAGTCGTAGACGGTGCTTACGACTGTCCATCAGGGGCTCTCCCTCCCAACAGCGAGACCACATTGAGTATCTGTACGGATGCGGCTGATTGCTGCCGTGCCGGATGATCGCTCATGGCTCGGCACCATCGGCAAGGAGCACAATGAAGCGTTCACAAAAGCGTCGCGGCCAGGCCCAGGCAGGAGCGGCTCGGCGCAAGGCGTTATCTGAGGAAGGCGCCCTCGAGCAAAAGGCCCACAGGCAGGGCATCCGCGGGCCGCGCGTCGGATACCTCGTTGTGCACGGAGTCGGCAACCAACATCGACACGTCGGCTCCGAGCGCTCTGTCCTTCGCCACATGGGCAAGACCATCGTGGACCCACTCGCCAAGGCCCACGGCGCGTCGTCGGTTATCTGGACGGAGACCCCAGAGTGCAGGGAGAGCTCCGCCGAGTGGCCGTTCGGGGCTCCCGCCCATGCGACCGCCCGCATCACCGTTCCGGGGCATCGGGCAGCAACTGTACTCATCGCGGAGGCGGTGTGGTCGGACCGCTTTCGTCGGCCCTCGTGGTACCTCCGATGGCTGCTGACAGTGATCTACCTTGTGAGAAGTCTGCCCGCGGTGCTTCTGCTGGTCGGGCCCGATCGCCGCGACCGCTCTGTCTGGGTGTCAACTGAGGCCTCCTTCAAGAGCACCTTGCTGCGTTCGATCCGCGATGGACTGTGGCCTATCGGCTTCCTCACCAGTCCGGACATGCGCCACATGGGGCGCATGGGTTGGCGGTTTCTCACTTCGCTCGTGCTCCTGGCCGCATTCATGGCGCTTCTCTCGAAGCATCCCTGGGTCGCCAGCGGTGGCGCCGCCGCACTCGTGGTTCTGCTGAGTACCCGCCTGAATGTCGCCGATCACGTGAT
Source organism: Streptomyces sp. NPDC005533 (assembly GCF_042871845.1). Taxonomy (NCBI): domain Bacteria; kingdom Bacillati; phylum Actinomycetota; class Actinomycetes; order Kitasatosporales; family Streptomycetaceae; genus Streptomyces; species Streptomyces sp. NPDC005533. Next base: position 157,075 of record NZ_JBIAJH010000015.1, read on the forward strand.
CATGGCAGCCGTTAGGGACAAGGAACGCGAGAAGCTGCTCGACTATCTAGAAGATCGACTGTGTTGGATGCGGGAGCACTGCGACAAGATCGTGGTCGTCGCTCACTCCCAAGGCGGTTTCCTTGCCCACCAGCTCATGGCTCGCCAAGGAGGGCGTAACCAGCGGAAGGTAATTCGGCTGGTGGGGGTTGGATCAGGGCTCAAGCCCATCTGGATTCTTCAGCAGGCCAGACGACCATTTGTCGCAGCCGCGGCCTGGGTATTGCCACTCGCATCCATCTGCTTGGCTTGGGGGACCTCACCGCTCATCGAGCCGAGCAGCTCGGAGGTCGCGGCGGGCATGCTGATGCAGCTGACGACGACCACGTCATCGTTGGCACTTCCACTGGCCGCGCAGCCCCCCGAGTTCGGTACGACCATGATGCAAGCCATGGCTGAGTCGTTGGAGCGGATTCAGTCAGGCATGCTCCTCGTGGGCGACATGTCCTGGGAGCGGTGGGCAGCTATCGCGGTAAGCGCGGCGTTGACCATCGGGTGCGGGTTGATCGTCAAGTTCCGAATCGTGCCCGGCGCGAAGGCACCTTTCGTCCTGCCGACACCCAAGGGTGCGAAGGCGCTGGAGTGGCATGAGTACAGCAGCCAGCACGACATGGTGGGCAGGATGCTGCTGCCCACGCTCCCTCCGGGAGTGGAACAGGAGGCCACGCCGGTACTGGGACACCCGCTGCACGACCACACCAAGTACTTCGACAGCGACGGACTGCTCACACGCCACATGACGGCCAAGCTGCTTACGGACGTCGAATCCGCAACGCGCGAGCGCTTTGGAGGACGGAGGTGGGTGGAGACCGTCGCCCGCTACGAGCAGGCCTTGCGCAAGCAGCACGACCGACGTCGCTGCTTTCAAGCGGTCCTCATGCTATGGGTGGCATTCGCTGTTCTGGTGCCCCGCATGGCGCGCGGCGAGACCCTGGTCGAGGCGGTCCTCGGAGGATGGCTGCCGCTCGGGGTGACGACGGTGGTACTGAGCGCTATGTTCACCTGGCGCGGTCGGCGAAGCCACCGGGAGATGGTAGCTCTCCTCGACGCCGAGCTGGGAGGCGAACCACCTGCCGACCCGCCTGTGAGGATCGTTCCGCCCGAGTTTCGGACAACTACTTCCATGTCATTGGCGGTCGGCGCCGTGCTCGCCTTCTACGGAGCGCTGTGGCTGCGAATGCTGTCGGATCTGCACCCGGCATGGCATGTCCGCTCACCTGGAGCGCCACTACTCGCCTCAATTCTGCTCGCGGCCTTGGCTGCTGCTGCGTGTTCCGGCTATCGGGTCAAGCGGCGGTGGGCCGCAGGTGCAGCGCTGTTGGCCGCGTTGCCTGCCCTAACTTCCGGCGGGCCTGTCGGTCAGCATGCACCTGGTTGGGCGACAGCCCCTGGGGGGCCACTCGCTGCCGTCGTCCTGACAGCCGTAGTCATGGCCGTGATCAGCTTGTCTCGGGCGCGCGTGGCTACCTTCCCTGAGGCTTTCCCTGACTCACCGTTGGTGCTACCCGGCCAGCGGGGGATCACCGGAAGCTCCACGAGAAGGGGTGCCACCAGCGTCTCGGGCCGTGGCGGCACAAGCTGATAAGGCAGTGCAGGTGGAGGCCGCGGGACCGGACGGAGGTTTCCCGAGAACGGCGGAACGGCGCGGTGACTGGTCTTGTACCGCCAGCGGTTCGTGCAGGTCAGGGGCACATCGTCGCGACATGGACCAGGTGCCTTCTAAGCACTTGGCCGCAGGTTCGAGTCCTGCCGGGGGCACTCTTTCCGCACCACCCGAGCCCTCCCTCCGCGGAGGGCTTTCTTGCGGGTCGAGGTGGTTCGCCGGGGCCGATCGCGGCTCGCGGCGGAGTAGCGTGGAATGCGTGGCGTGGTCGTCGTCTCCCCTCGTTCGGGGGTGAACCCGGTGCTGTTCCTCCATCGCACGGATGCGGGTGAGCGTCTCGCCGAGGCGCTCCGTCACCTGCGGGCGGAAGACCCCGTCGTCCTGGGACTGCCCCGCGGCGGAGTGCCGGTGGCCTTCCGGGTGGCGCGGGCGCTCGGCGCCCCCCTCGACGTGATCGTGGTCCGCAAGCTCGGCGTCCCGCACCACCGCGAGCTGGGCTTCGGTGCGATCGGGGAGGGCGGCGTACGCGTCATCAGCGAGGACATCGTCCGCAGCAGCCGCGTCCGGCCGGAGGACCTCGCCGCGGTCGAGCACGCCGAGGAGGCGGAGCTGGCGCGGCAGGCGCGGAGGTTCCGCGGCGAGCGGCCGCGGGTGGCCCTCGCGGGCCGCACGGTGGTCGTGGTGGACGACGGGATCGCCACCGGGGCCACGGCTGCGGCCGCCTGCGAGGTCGTACGGGCGCAGGGGGCGGCGCGGGTGGTGGTTGCCGTTCCCGTGGCGCCGCCGGACGCCGTCGCGCGGCTGCGCACCGCGGCCGACGAAGTGGTGTGCCTGTCCGCACCGCACGCCTTCCGCGCCGTCGGCGAGTGGTACGAGGACTTCTCCCAGACCCCCGACGAGGAGGTCGTCGCCCTGCTGGCGCAGGCGGCGGCCGGCCCCGCGGCCGGGCCCGGCGCGGACGTCCGGGCCACCGCGGTCGAGGTGGACGCCGGCGGCCTCGCCCTGGCCGGGGACCTCGCCCTGCCGGAGGGAGCCGGGGCGGTCGTGGTGTTCGCCCACGGCTCGGGCAGCAGCCGCCGCAGCCCGCGCAACCGCGCGGTGGCGGCGGAGTTGAACCGGGCGCGGCTCGGCACCCTGCTCTTCGACCTGCTCACCCCCGCGGAGGAGGCCGACCGGGCCAACGTATTCGCCATCGAGCCGCTGGCCGGCCGGCTCGCGGAGGCCACCCGCTGGCTACGGCGCCGTGTGCCCCTGCCGATCGGCTACTTCGGGGCGAGCACCGGGGCCGCGGCGGCGCTGTGGGCGGCCGCGGAGGCCGCAGAGGCCGCGCAGGCCCCGCACGGTGACGGGGACGGGATCGGCGCCGTGGTCTCCCGCGGCGGCCGGCCCGACCTCGCCGGCCCCCGGCTGGCCGCCGTACGGGCCCCCACCCTCCTCGTCGTCGGGAGCCGGGACACGACGGTGCTCGACCTCAACCGCGCGGCCCAGCGCGCCCTGCGCTGCGAGAACCGGCTGGAGATCGTCCCCGGAGCCACCCACCTCTTCGAGGAACCGGGCGCCCTGGACGAGGTGGCCGCCCTGGCCGGGGACTGGTTCGCCCGGCACCTGGTCCGGTAGGCCCAGCCGATCGGGGCAGCGTCAGCCGATGCGGCCCTCGACGTGGTTCGCCGTGCGGGGGTCGGATGGGGTGGTGAACAGGGCCGGGGTGGAGCAGGGTTCGTCCGTCAGCAGGGTCCGGGGCGGACCGGGAGGGAACGGCCGATGCACCGGGTCCGCGGGATGGTGGACGTGCCGCAGCCCGAGGGGCCGATCAGGGCGGTGGCCGGCCGTGCGCCCCCGGAGACCGCTACGAGATTCCGAGGAGCCTGACCGCCTGGTAGTACGTCCACGCGGTGCCCTCGCAGGAGCTCTTGCGGCCGCCCGAGTACTGGGCGCACACCCGCTTCATGTCCGCGTAAAACGCCTGGTCCAGCCGGGCCTTGGCGGCCGGAAACAGCCCTGCCGCCCGGTGGTTGCGGTAGCCGAAGTCGTGACGGGCGCAGGCCGCGGCGAAGGGGAAGCCGAACGGGTTGTCCGGCGAGGTCGTGCACTGGTCGGTCGACCAGTCGAAGCCGTACGCCGCCCACGCGTCCCGGTGCTCGCGCGCGTCGGCCCACGCGTGGTAACTGGCGGCGCTGGGCTGGGTCCAGTGGCTCAGCACCAGCGGTTTGTCGGCCGGCACCGCCGGCGCGGCCCAGGCGGCCGGTGCGAGGGCGAGCACCGCGGTGGCGGCGGCGGTGGCGAGGGCGGGGACGAGGCGGCGACGGCGCATGGAAGGTCCTCGGGGCCGGGGCGGACGGATCACCTCCGCCAACTCCCGCGGGTGCCGCCCGGTTACTGCCCGCCGTGCGGCCCTAAACCGTGCCCCTCCCAGGTATGAGACCGGATAAGACTTCCGGCCCACGCGCGGTTCGTCCTGCGGAGGGACGCGCGAAGTGCGCCCCCCGTCAGAGACTGGACCGTATGAAACGCCGCCCGCTCGTCGTCGCCGCCGCCACGGTGGGAGTCCTCGCCACCGCGGCCTTCGCCCTGCCCAACCTGCCGCCCAACCCCGTCACCGACACGATCGACCAGCGGGTGTACAAGGAGAAGGGCCGGCGTTTCGCGACCGTCGCCGACGCGTCCCCGCGCACCAAGTCCGGGTTCGCGCTGCCGTCCTGGATACCCAAGGACGCCACCGACGTCCGCATACGGATGCGCACCAACGGCGAGGCGCGGATGATCCGCTTCACCCTGGGCGCGACGCCGCTCGACGGCCCGCAGTGCAGCGCGGGCTCGCCGAAGCAGCTGAGCGCCCCGGACCTGCACGCCAAGTGGTGGCCGGGCAGTCTCCGGGCCGAGGTGCGCTCCGAGTGCCGCGACGCCCACCAGTACCAGGTCGCGGTGCGCGGCAAGCGCGTCTACGCCTGGACCGACGGCACCCCGTCCCCGGCCGGCAGGAACTAGGCGCCGTCCGGCCGGACTTCACGGGTGCGGGAGGGGGCCCGGCGGCCTATCCGCGGGTCAGCGCGGTCGCGGTGGCGCGGGCGAAGCCTTCGGGGTTGTCCAGCATGATGTTGTGCCCGCAGTCGGGGACCGGTACCACCGCCACGCCCGCCGCCTCCAGGGCCTCGGCGCCCGGCAGTGGACCGTCCGCCTGGGGCAGCAGGTAGCTGCGCGGGATCTTCAGCTCCAGCAGCGTCTCGCGCATGGTCGGCGTGGTGCCGGCGACGAGGTGGACGGCCGTGCGGTGGAGGGCCGTCCGGTCCGCGAGCCGCATCGTGGACCACCAGTGCGCGCCGACCCGGTCCCGTACCTCCGCCCAGCCGCCGTTCAGGAACTCCTCCTCGGTGTAGGCGGCGATCCCGCTGCTGCCGGCCGTGCCCGGGACGCGCGGCAGGGGGTCGAGGTTGGCGTCGACGAGCACCAGCCGGGACACCAGCTGGGGATGGCGGTCGGCGAGCACGATGGCCACGGATCCGCCCATGCTGTGCGCGATCAGCTCGGCGCCTTCCACACCGGCTCCGACGAGGGCGGCCGCGAGGGCGTCGGCATGCGCTTCGAGGGTGTACGCGAACCCCTCGGGCCGGTCGCTGTGCCCGTGGCCCAGCAGATCGACCAACAGGGAGCGCCTCCCCGACAGCAGCGGATGCGTGGCGCTCGCCGCGAAGTAGGCGGGCGAGGTGGCCCCGAGCCCGTGCACGTACACCCGGGCCGGCTCCTCCCCCGGCAGCTCGACCCAGCGGATCCGGTCCTCTTCCGGAGTGACGACGGCACTTCTCACGAGGCTCCCCCTCAGTTGTCCGACGGTCCGACGGAAGGGCCACGCTAACGGCTGTCCCCTTCCGGGCCCCGTGACGGGGACGGCCCACCGGGCCCGGCGCCGGCGGGTCCTGCGGCCGTCCGGTCGGGAGTTTCCGGCCGCCCGCCGCGCCGCGCCGGACGTGGGCTCACCATCCGTCACGGGCGCATTATCGTGGCCGGCATGGACATCCGCCGGGCCCTCACCCCCGCCGAGCTCTCCGCCGCAGAATCCCTCCTCGACGGGCCGACCCGCGAGGAGTGGTCGGAGCGGTTCCTCGCCGCGCCGGGGCACGTGATGCTCATCGCCTACGTCGACGGCGTGCCTGCGGGAATGGTCTCCGGCATCGAGATGAGCCACCCCGACAAGGGCACCGAGATGTGTCTGTACGAGCTGTCCGTGGACGAGGGGTACCGCCGCCGCGGGATCGGCCGCGCCCTGACCCTGGCCCTCGCCGACGAGGCGAGGACCCGCGGCTGTTACGGCATGTGGGTGGGGGTCGACACCGACAACGAGGCCGCCCTGGCCACCTACGACGCCGCCGGCGCCCGCGACGAGGGCGTCTTCGCGATGCGCGGCTGGCCCCTCACCCCGTAGCCCGCGCGGCGGCGTGTCGTGCGCCCACTCGGCGCACCCTCCGCGCGCCCGCGCCGCCGCTCGCCGAGCATCGGCCGCATGACCGCATTCGTCCCGCTCCTCCCCGCCGCCGCCGCGCTCCTCGCGGCGGCCACCACGGCCGCCGCCCTGCCGCCGCACCCCGCCTCAGCCGCCTCCGCCTTCGCCGAAACCGCCGTCGCCCCCTACGTCGTCGTCCTCAAGGACACCAGCTCGCGCGCCCCGACCCGCGCCCTGGCCGCCGAGGCCGCGGACTCCGGCGACGAGGTCGGGCCGGTCTACGAGGCCGCCCTCAACGGTTTCGCCGTCCGCACCACCGCCGCCCGGGCCGCCGTCCTGGCCGCCGACCCCCGGGTGGCCTCCGTGGAGCCGGACGCGGAATTCCACACCAACTCCACCATCAACTCCGGCGCCGCCAGCACCACCGGCGCCGCCAGCACCACCGGCATCCCTGCCGCCCTCGGCGCGCAGCCGCAGGCCCAGACGTCCGCGCCCTGGCCGCTGGACCGCATCGACCAGCGCGAGCTCCCGCTCGACGGCTCGTACACGTACCCCACCCGGGCCGCGGGCGTCACCGTCTACATCGTCGACACCGGGATCAACACCCTCCACCGGGAGTTCGGCGGCCGCGCCCGGTTCGGTTACAACGCGGTGTTCCTCGGGAGCTCCCGCGACTGCAACGGGCACGGCACGCACGTCGCGGCGACCGTGGGCGGGGAGACGTACGGGGTCGCGAAGGGGGTCTCGCTCGTCGGGGTCAAGGTGGCCGACTGCCGCGGTTCCGGGAGCCTCTCGGCCATCCTCAAAGGCCTCGACTGGGTGGTGAAGGACGCGGCGAAGGCCCCGGGCACCCCGGCGGTGGCCAACATGAGCATGGGCGGCACCCCCAGCCGCGCCCTCGACGCGGCGGTGATCCGGGCCGTGGCCGCCGGCATCACCTTCACCGTGGCCGCGGGCAACGACGGCAAGGACGCCTGCGTGGGCTCCCCCGCCCGTGTCCCGCAGGCGATCACGGTCGGCGCGACCGACGCCGCGGACCGGCGCGCTCGGTTCTCCAGTCACGGCCCCTGCGTGGACCTCTCGGCCCCGGGCGTCGGCGTCATCTCGGCCTGGAAGGACTCCGCCACCGCCACCGCCCGCGCCTCCGGCACCTCGATGGCCGCCCCGCACGTGGCGGGGGTCGCCGCGCTCCTCCTGGCGCGGGGTGCGGCACGCACTCCCGCCCAGGTGTCCGAGGCGCTGCTGCACGACGCCGTGGCCGACCGGATCACCGCGCTCCCGGCCGGCACCCCGAACCGGCTGCTCCACCTCCCCGCCGAGCGCTAGGTCGTCTCTTTCGGCCCACCCGGCACAGCCGGCGCGCACCCCGACCAGTCGGTATCCGTTAGGCCAGCAGACCTCCCCTGATGGCCCATCAATTTCTGAGTGCTTCGGGCGAAAGCAAGTCATTGACTTCTCATCACCGCGACGCGTCAATATCGGCCACCGCACCGGCTCGGCCTCCCCCACACAGCGGGTGGGGGGGAGGGGTTCGTCATGACGAAGGAGTCGCGACCCAGTGAGTACGAGAACGCTCAGACGAAGAGTGCTGGCCGGGGCGGGAGCCTTGTCCCTGGCCCTGACGGGCGGCGTGGTGGGCCTGGCAGGCTCCGCGCAGGCCGCGACGAAGACCACCGCCGTCTTCGAGAACTGCGACGCCCCGGCGCCGCAGCCGGACGGCTCGGGCAACCAGAACTGGACGGTCACCCTGCCCGACGGGGCCAAGGCCGGCGACGTCGTCCCCATCACGATCGACCCGGGCGCGAGCCCGCTGATCCCCGGGTTCTCCGTCACCACGGTGAACACCTCCAAGATCACCCTCAAGGTCGGGACGACCACCCAGGTGGTCACCAGCCCGCCCGAGACCGTCAGCGTCGTGGCCGGGCAGCCGCTCGACCCCAAGGCCTTCTCCGGAACCATCAAGATCCCGGACGGCACCGAGGGCACCACGGTCAACGTCGCGCTCGACCTCGCGGTGACCGACGCGGACCTCTCCGGTTCGGTCTTCACCACCACCTGCACCCCGGCACCCCGCCCGAGCGCCTCGCTCGGCTCGGTCGCGGTCGAGGCCCTGCCCAAGGACCCGATCACGACGAAGCTGACGCCCAACAGCGGTCCGGCGGGCCAGCAGGTCGTCGTCAGCGGCGCCAACATGCCGCCCGGCGCCGTCACCTGCTCCGCCCTGCTCGCGGGCACGCCGACGGGTGACAACGGCACCGGCACCGCGGACGCCGCCGGTGTGGCCACCTGCACCCTCACGGTCACCAAGAAGGCCGACACCATCAAGATCGACGGTGCGACCACCTCCAAACCGTTCGTGTTCGTGGAGGAGCAGGCCGGCGTCAAGAACCCGGTCGACGTCGAGGTCCTCCCCGGACCGCTGGCCCTCGGCCCGAAGGACGGCCAGCCGGCCGTCAGCTTCGGCTCGGTCACCATCAACGGCAAGGCCCAGTCGGTGGTCGGCGTCTTCAACGCCGCGACCGTCCAGGACTTCCGCGGCGGCTCGCTCGGCTGGGACGTGACGGCGACCCGTACGCCGTTCCTGAACCAGGCCACCGGCCACTCGATGGCGAAGGCGCAGATCGGCATCCAGCCGTCCTGCACCGTGACCAACCCGGACAGCCCGAGCACCTGCACCGCGGGCACGCCCGGCGCCATCTCCGACGTGCCGATGAAGGTGGCCTCCCAGGCCGCCGGCGGGGACGAACTGACCGGCGGTGAGTTCGCCGTGGGCGGCGCCGGGATGATCCAGCTCCCGCCGTTCATGTTCGCCGACACCTACCAGACGGTCGTGACCTTCTCGATCGCCTGACCCGTACGGCCCGCTCGACCAGGGTGGTGCGGCGCTCCGGCGCCGCACCACCCCTTCCCCTTCCGGCGCCGACTGGAGACCGCCCATGCGCACCCGCCGCCGTACGCGTAGCCGCACCCGCACCCCTCTCCACGGCCTGTTCCACGGCCTGTTCCACGGGCTGCTCCTCGGCCTGCTGCTCCTGGGCGCGGGCCTGCTCCCGGCCGGCGCGGCGAGCGCCGCGGACAACGGCACCTGGGGGGTCTTCCCCACCCCCGCGGCCGGTGCGCCGATGACCGACCGCGCGTACTTCTTCCACCAGGGCGCGGCCGGGACCACCCTCGGCGACAGCGTGACGCTCCTCAACTCCTCCGACAAGGAGCTGACGTTCCAGGTCTTCGCCACCGACGCGATGAACACCCCGGCGGGTGGCGCCTTCGCGCTGCTCCCGGTGGAGACCAGGCCCAAGGACGTCGGCGCGTGGATCGCGCTGCCGCCGGAGACCGCGGGCACCGTCACCGTGCCGGCCAAGGGCCGCAAGGACATCCCGTTCACCGTGAAGGTCCCGGCGGACGCGACGCCCGGTGACCACGTCGGCGGGATCGTCGCCCTGAACACCGCCGTGGAGGGCGTGCAGCAGGACGGCAAGGTCCAGGTCGGGGTGAAGCGGTCGGTGGGCGCCCGGCTGTACTTCCGGGTGCCCGGGCCCTTGACTGCGGGACTGAGCGTGGAGGACGTGCGGATCAGCCGGTCGGCGCCGCTGCTGCCGTGGGTGCGAAACGCCCGCGCCACGGTCTCGTACGCGCTGGTCAACCGCGGCAACGTGGTCGTCGAGCCCAAGGTGGCGGTCTCCGCCGAGGGCCTGTTCGGACGCCGGGTGCTGGACATGCCGGCCCGCGAGCTGAAGCTGACCCTGCTGCCGGGGCAACGCGTCGAGCTGACCGAACCCTGGCCGGACGCCCCCCAGTCCGACTGGGTGACCGTCAGGATCACGGCGGGCGCGAGCGCCCACCCCGATCTGGTCTCGCGGTCCGAGACCGAGTTCGTCGCCGTCCCCTGGCCGGCCGTGGGCCTGATCCTGGTCGCGGCGGGCGCCGGGGTCACCCTGTGGGTGCTCCGCCGCCGGCGCCGCACGGCGGACGAACAGGTCGAACTCGCCCCGGACTTGGCTCAGGCGCGCTGACCGGCGAAGGTGTCCCGGGGTGACGGTATTCGGCCATCACCCGGGGGCGGGGAGGCACCTTCGATGGAACGACAGCACGGCGACGCGGCCAAGGGCACGGGTCTGCTGACCCGCATCGAGCGCGCGCTGGGCACGGGCACCGCCGTCTACGTCCCGGGCGACGGCTGGATCCGGCTCACCCTCCCGCTCGACGACGGCGGCCCGGCCCCCGTCACGGTGGACGTGATCGCGGACACCGGACGGGCGCCGCGCGGGATCGCGTACCTGCTGCCCGGCGGCGGGCTGAACTTCGCGGCGGAGTTCTTCACCCCCGGCGGCCCGGGCGACCACAACCTCGCGCACGAACTGCGCGGCCGCGGCCTGCTGGTGGTCGGGGTCACCCCGCGCGAGGACGCGGCGGCCGCCGCCGACATCACCGCCGACTGGGGGCTCGCGGCGCACCGCCGGGACCTGGCCCGGGTGGTGGACGCGCTGGACTCCGTACTGGGCCTGCCCTACCAGTACGCCGGGCACTCCGCCGGGGCCGCCCTCGCCCTGGACGCGGCCTCGCACGACACCTCGCCGCGGCTGCGCCGGGTGCTGGTCCTGGACACCACCGGTCCGTACACCGGCGACCTGGCGGTGCGCGCGGCCGATACGCGGGACGCGTACGCCACCCAGCTCGCGCAGGGCGTCCACATCGTCGATCCGGGACTCGCGGCCGTGATCGCCAAGGCGGTGGCCGATCCGGACGGCGTCTCCCCGGCGCCCTGGCCGCCGGACCCGACCCGGCGCTTCACGCACGCCGGGCTCGCCCACTTCGCGCTGATCCGCACCGCCGCCCTCCCGGGACCGGCGAACTGGATCTACGCCCAGGGGCACAGCGCCGGGACCTACGTCTTCGGCGCCACCCCGGCCGAGGACCGGTACGCCCTGACGCACACCCCGCTGGCCACCTGGCACGCGGCGACCGCCGCCCTCGGGAGCGGGCTCCTGCCGACCGCGCTGATGCGGGACCTCGCCGCGATCTGGGCGGGTGACGACGACAACGACGAGGAGGACGGCGGGACGTCCTACCGGATCGCCTGGGACCGGATCCGCGCCGAGGTGGTCTGGGTCAACGCCGGGCTGGGCCGCGGTGACCACCCGCGCGGCGCGGAGTTGATCCGCGCCGCCGGGAACGACCGCGTCGCCTTCACGGTGGTGCCGGGCTACGGCCACGGCGACGCGGTCTGGGGCACGGGGGCGGCGAAGGACGTCTGGTCGCTGCTCTGAAACGCGGCTCGCCCCCCGCGGTGAGGTGCGCGGGGGGCGATCCGGGCCTACGGCGCTTGCGCGCGATCAGCGATCAGCGATCGGCGATCGGCATCGGCGGGCAGCGTGCGGCGTCGGCGGTCAGTGGTTGCGGGGGAAGCCCAGGTCCACGCCGGCCGGCGCGTCCGAGGGGTCCGGCCAGCGGGTCGTGACGACCTTGCCGCGGGTGTAGAAGTGGATGCCGTCGTTCCCGTAGATGTGGTGGTCGCCGAAGAGCGAGTCCTTCCAGCCACCGAAGGAGTGGTAGCCCACCGGCACCGGGATCGGGACGTTGACGCCGACCATGCCGGCCTCGATCTCCAGCTGGAAGCGGCGCGCGGCGCCGCCGTCGCGGGTGAAGATCGCGGTGCCGTTGCCGAACGGCGAGGCGTTGATGAGCGCCACGCCCTCCTCGTAGGTCTCCGTGCGCAGCACGCACAGCACCGGCCCGAAGATCTCGTCGCGGTAGGCGTCGGAGTCGGTCTTCACGTTGTCGAGCAGGGAGAGGCCGATCCAGTGGCCGTTCTCGTTGCCCTCGACCGTGTAGCCGGTTCCGTCCAGGACCACGTCGGCGCCCTGGGCGGCCGCGCCCTTGACGTACGAGGCGACCTTGTCGCGGTGGGCGGCCGTGATGAGCGGGCCCATCTCCGAGGTCGGGTCGTTGCCGGGGCCGATCTTGATCTTCTCGGCGCGCTCGCGGATCTTGTCGACGAGGGTGTCGGCGATGGAACCGACGGCCACGACGGCGGAGATCGCCATGCAGCGCTCGCCGGCCGAGCCGTAGGCGGCGGAGACCGCCGCGTCGGCGGCCGCGTCCAGGTCGGCGTCCGGGAGCACCAGCATGTGGTTCTTGGCACCGCCCAGGGCCTGCACGCGCTTGCCGTTGGCGGAGGCGGTGGTGTGGATGTGGTGGGCGATCGGGGTGGAGCCGACGAAGGAGACGGCCGCGATGTCGGGGTGGGCCAGCAGCGCGTCGACGGCCACCTTGTCACCGTGGACCACGTTCAGCACGCCCGCCGGCAGACCGGCCTCGCTCGCCAGCTCGGCCAGCTTGTTGGAGGCCGACGGGTCCTTCTCGCTCGGCTTGAGGATGAAGGTGTTTCCGCAGGCCACGGCCAGTGGGAACATCCACATGGGCACCATCGCCGGGAAGTTGAAGGGGGTGATGCCGGCGACGACGCCGAGCGGCTGGCGGATGGCGGAGACGTCGACCCGGTTGGAGACCGAGGTGGACAGCTCACCCTTGAGCTGGGTGGTGATCCCGCAGGCGAGCTCGACGATCTCGAGGCCGCGCGCGACCTCGCCCAGCGCGTCGGAGTGGACCTTGCCGTGCTCGGCGGTGATCAGCTCGGCGATGGCGTCGCGGTTGGCGTCCAGCAGGGCGCGGTAGGCGAACAGCACCTTGGTGCGGGCGGCCAGCGAGGACTGGCCCCAGGTCTGGTAGGCCTCCTTGGCGACCTGTACCGCCGCGTCGACCTCCTCGGCCGAGGCGAGCGCGACCTGCGTGGTGACCTCGCCGGTGGCCGGGTCGGTGACCGGGCCGTAGTTGCCCGACGCGCCCTCGACGGTCTTGCCACCGATCCAGTGGTTGACGGTCTTCATTGCCTTGCTCCTTCACAGATGGCGACGTCGCTGCGCGGCTTGCCGGTCGTACTCTTCACGGGCCTGGGCCGCCGCCTTGCGGGTCGCGGTCTCGGCCACAGGAACATCCCACCACGCCTGTGCCGGGGGTGGGCCCGACACAGTGTCGGGCGTTCGGGTCTGTGTGTAGACACATGTGGGACGCGTCGCCGAGCGGGCCTCGGCGAGGGCTTCGCGCAGGTCACGTACGGTGCGGGCGCGGATCACGGCCATTCCGAGGGAGGCCGCGTTGGCCGCCGGGTCCACCGGGAGGGGGTCCGCCGTGTACGAGGCGTCGGGCGCCCGGAAGCGGTAGGCGGTGCCGAAGCCCTCACCGCCGACCGCCCCCGACAGGCCGCCGATGGACGCGTAGCCGTGGTTGTCGAGGATCACCAGCTTGATCGGGACGCCCTCCTGGACGGCCGTGACGATCTCGGTCGGGTTCATCAGGTACGTCCCGTCGCCGACCAGCGCCCACACCGGCCGGCCGGGCGCGGCCATCGCCACCCCGATCGCGGCCGGGATCTCGTAGCCCATGCAGGAGTAGCCGTACTCCACGTGGTACTGGTCCGCCGACCGGGCCCGCCACAGCTTGTGGAGGTCACCGGGGAGCGATCCGGCCGCGTTGACCAGGATGTCGGTTCCGTCGACCAGCCCGTCGAGCAGCCCGAGCACCTGGGCCTGGGTGGGCGGGAGGTCCTCGTCGGCCGCGGACACGGCGTACGCGTCGTCGACGCGGCCCTCCCACGCGCTCCTGCGCCCCCCGTACGCGCTCGCGTACGCGGGATCCACCCGGTACCCGGCGACCGCCTCCCGGAGCTCGTCGAGTCCCTCGCGCGCGTCGGCGACCAGCGGGCGGGCGGCGAGCTTGTGGGCGTCGTACGGGTCCAGGTTGAGGCCGATGAACCGGACGGCCGAATTCTGGAAGAGGGTCGCGGAGGCGGTGGTGAAATCGGTCAGCCGCGTCCCGGCGGCGATCACCAGATCGGCCTCCCGGGCCAGCTCGTCGGCGGTGGCGGTACCTGTGTGGCCGATCCCGCCCACCTCGGCCGGGTGGTCGTACGGGAGCACGCCCTTGCCCGCCTGGGTGACGGCCACCGGGATGCCCGTGGCGTCGGCGAAGGCGGCGAGGGCCGCCTCGGCCCCGCTGTGCCGGATCCCCCCGCCGGCGACGAGCAGGGGGCGCGCGCAGTCCCGTACGGCCGCTGCGGCCGCGGCGAGCTCCGTGCGGTCGGGCCGGGGCCGCCGTACGCCCCACACCCGCTCGGCGAAGAACTCCTCGGGCCAGTCGTGGGCCTGCGCCTGCACGTCCTGCGGCAGCGCCAGGGTGACGGCGCCGGTGTGGACGGGATCGGTCAGCACCCGCACCGCCTGGAGGGCGGCCGGGATCAGGGCCTCGGGGCGGGTGATCCGGTCGAAGTACCGGGACACGGGCCGCAGGGTGTCGTTGACCGACAGGTCTCCCGCGTACGGGACCTCCAGCTGCTGGAGCACGGGGTCGGCGGGCCGGGTCGCGAAGGTGTCCCCGGGCAGCAGGAGCACCGGGATCCGGTTGATCGTGGCGAGGGCGGCGCCGGTGACGAGGTTGGTGGCGCCGGGTCCGATGGAGGTGGTGACGGCGTGCGCGGAGAGCCGGCCGCGCTGGCGGGCGTACCCGACGGCGGCGTGCACCATGGCCTGCTCGTTGCGTCCCTGGAGGAAGGGCATGGCGGCCGGCCCGGCCTCCAGCAGGGCCTGCCCGATCCCGGCGACGTTCCCGTGCCCGAAGATGCCCCAGGTGGCGGCGATCAGGCGCTGCCTGTGGCCGTCGCGCTCGGTGTACTGGCGGGCCAGGAAGCGGACGAGCGCCTGGGCGACGGTGAGCCTCACCGGGTGGCCTCCTCGGAGGGGAAGGGGAGCCGGGGGTCGATGTCCTGACCGTCCCAGCTGCCGCGGATCCAGCCGTGGTCGGGGTGGTCCCGGATCAGCCACTCCCGGGTCTCGTCCGGCCCGGCCATCACGTTCAGGTAGTACATGTCGTGCCCGGGGGCGGCGATGGACGGACCGTGCCAGCCGTCGGGGATCAGCACGGCGTCCCCGGTCCGCACCTCGGCGAGGACGTCGGTCTTCCCGCGGGGGGAAGGCGAGACCCGCTGGTAGCCGAGCCCGGGGGTGTCCCCGTGCGGGGCGATCTCGAAGTAGTAGATCTCCTCCAGGCGGGACTCCTCGCCGGGGTGGTGCTCGTCGTGCTTGTGGGGCGGGTACGAGGACCAGTTCCCGCCGGGGGTGAGCACCTCGACGGCGATCAGCCGGTCGGCGGGGAACGCCCCGGCCGCCGCGAAGTTGTTGACCTGCCGGGAGCACTGCCCGGCGCCGCGCAGCTCGACGGGTACGTCTGCGGCCCGGCCGTAGCGTGCGGGGAGCGGGTTGTGGCACCGCGCCCCTGCGAGTGCGAACCGTCCTCCGTGCGCCGAGGAGACCTCTACGTGCGCGTCCCGGGGCACGTAGGCGAAGTCGGTCGGACCGGCGAAAACCCCGCGCCGCCCCCGCAGTTCGAAGACGTGCGGTTCGCCGCCGGGCTCTTCCCGGACCCGCGCCTCCGACGCCGGCGAGGCCGGATCCGGCCGCGGTCCCCTCCGGGCGAGCCGCGCTTGACCGCCACCCGGCAGGGCGGCGCCCCAGCACCGGACCGCGCAGCCGCCCGACAGCGGGAGCACGATCCATTCCGCGTCGCCGCAGGCGAACCCGTACGTCTCCCCCGGCTCAAGCGCCAGCACCCGCAGCCGGGTCCACTCCATCCCCCACTCAGACACCACCGGCACGCCCCAGCACCTCCTCCACCTCGCGCGGGAACGGCATCGCGGTCGAGCACGCCAGCCGCGAGGCGACGATCGCCCCCGCCGCGTTCGCGTACCGCACGACGCGGCCCAGCTCCCATCCCGCCAACAGCCCGTGGCACAGCGCGCCCCCGAACGCGTCCCCCGCCCCGAGCCCGTTCACCACCCGGACGGGAACCGGCGGCACCTGCGCCACCGTCCCGTCGCGGTGGACGGCCAGCACGCCCTCCGGGCCCCGTTTGACCACGGCCAGTTCCACCCCCGCGGCGAGCAGGGCCCGCGCCGCCTCGTACGGCTCGGACTCGCCCATGGCGATCTCGCACTCCTCGGCGTTCCCGACGGCCACCGTGGCCGACGCGAGCGCCCGCTCGTAGTACGGGCCGGGTTTCTCCCGCCACAGCGTCGGCCGCCAGTCCAGGTCGAACACCGTCGTCCCCGCCGTGGCCCTGGCTTCCAGTGCCGCGAACGTCGCCGCCCGCGAGGGCTCCTCGCTCAGGCCGGTGCCCGTCATCCAGAACACGCGGGCCGCCCGCACGGCCTCCAGGTCCACCTCGTCCGGGGCGATCTCCAGGTCCGGGGCCTTCGGCAGCCGGTAGAAGTACAGGGGGAAGTGGTCCGGCGGGAAGATCTCGCAGAAGGTGATCGGCGTGGGCAGGCCCGCCACCTCGGTCGCCCAGCGGTCGTCCACCCCGAACCCCCGCAGCTCGGAGCGCAGATACGTGCCGAAGGGGTCCGCGCCGGTCCGGGTGATCACGGCCACCCGCCGTCCGAGCCGGGCGGCCGCCACGGCCACGTTGGCCGGGGAGCCGCCCAGGAACTTCCCGAACGTCTCCGCCTCGGCCAGTGGTACGCCGGTCGTCAACGGGTAGAGATCCACCCCGATGCGGCCCATCGTGATCAGGTCGAACGCGAACGGATCGCCGGTGCCGGTCACAGTCAGTCCTCCCACTCGTCTCCCTCGTCTCCCGCCTAAGGTGGCCGCTATGACGTCCTCCCCGCCCGCGTTGACCCGTATCCGCATCGGTTCGGCTCCGGACTCCTGGGGTGTCTGGTTTCCCGACGACCCCCGGCAGACCCCTTGGGAGCGTTTCCTCGACGAGGTCGCCGACGCGGGGTACGAGTGGATCGAGCTCGGCCCCTACGGCTATCTGCCCACCGATCCCGCCCGACTCGCCGAGGAAACGGTCAAGCGCGGACTGCGGGTCTCGGCCGGAACCGTCTTCACCGGACTCCATCACGGGCCCGCCGTGTGGGAGGACACCTGGGAGCACGTGTCGCGGATCGCGGAGCTGACGCAGGCCATGGGCGCGGCCCATCTCGTCGTCATCCCCTCCTTCTGGCGGGACGACAAGACCGGGGAGGTGCGGGAGGACCGCGTCCTGACCCCGGCGCAATGGCGTGAACTGACCTCCCAGACCGAGCGGCTGGGCCGGGAGGTCCAGGACCGGTACGGGCTGCGGATCGTCGTCCACCCGCACGCCGACACCCACATCGACACGCCCGAGAACGTGGCCCGCTTCCTGGACGCGACCGATCCCGGTCTCGTCTCGCTCTGCCTGGACACCGGGCACTACGCGTACTGCGGCGGCGACAGCGTCCGGGCGATCGAGACGTTCGCCGAGCGGATCGGCTACCTCCACCTGAAGCAGGTGGACCCGCGGATCCTCGCCGAAGTCCGCGCGCAGGAGCTGCCCTTCGGGCCGGCCGTGGGCCGCGGGGTGATGTGCGAGCCGCCGTCGGGGGTGCCCGCGCTGGAGCCCGTACTGGCGGCGGCCCAGCGGCTGGGCGTGGACCTGTTCGCCATCGTGGAGCAGGACATGTACCCCTGTCCGCCCGACCAGCCGCTGCCGATCGCCCGGCGCACCCGTGCCTACCTGCGCTCCTGCGGCGCCCGCTGACTCCCGGAGGGAACACCACATGACCAGCACGCTCGGCATCGCCGTCATCGGCACCGGGAAGATGGGCGCCGACCACGTGCGCCGGATCGGGCGGACCGTGGGCGGGGCCCGGGTGGCGGCCGTGGCCGATCCGGACGGTGACCGGGTCAAGGAGGTCGCGGGCGCCCTGGACGGGGTGAGCGCGCACACCGATCCGGCGGCCGCGATAGCCGCGCCGGGGGTGGAGGCCGTACTGATCGCCTCCCCGGGTCCCGCCCACGAGGAAGCGATCCTGCACGCCCTGGAGCGGGAGCTTCCGGTGCTCTGCGAGAAGCCGCTGACCCCGGACCCGGCAGGGGCGCTGCGCGTGATGGAGGCCGAACGGCGGCTGGGCCGGCGCCTGGTGCAGGTGGGCTTCATGCGGCGGTTCGACCCGGAGTACGAGCGGCTGAAGGAGCTGCTGGACGCGGGCGGGATCGGGCGCCCCCTCTTCCTGCACTGCCGACACCGCAACGCCTCCTCGCCGTCCTTCTTCACCAGCGACATGCTCATCAGCGATTCGGTGGTGCACGAGGTGGACGCGGCGCGCTGGCTGCTGGGGCAGGAGATCACGGCGGTGACCGTGCTCTCCCCCCGGCCCACGGCGGCCGCCCCCGAGGGGCTGCGGGATCCCCGGATGGTGCTGCTGGAGACCTCCGGCGGGGCCGTCGTCGACGTGGAGATCTTCGTCAACTGCGGTTTCGGCTACCAGGTGCAGTGCGAGGCGGTCGGCGAGGCGGGCAGCGCCCGGATCGGCGACGGCCACGCCATGGTGGTCCAGTCGGCGGGCCGGTGGGGCGGCGAGATCGTCCAGGACTTCACGGTGCGCTTCGCCGACGCCTACGACCGGCAGCTGCGGCGCTGGGTGGCCGCGGCCGCGCGCGGCCGGGTGGCGGGTCCGGACGCCTGGGACGGCTATGCGGCGGCGGCCGTCTCCGAGGCGGGCCTCGCGGCCGCGCGCAGCGGCGTACGCACCCTCGTGGAGCTGGTGGAACGGCCGGCGCTGTACCGCTGATCCCGCCCCGCAAGCGACCCCCGACCCGCTGGTGACCCCTGTGCCGCATTGGTCACAGGGGTCACCCGTGTGTCACGCATATCCGCATTACGCGGGTTTTCCGTCACAGACGGTCGACAGCCCCTCCCCTGCCGTCACTCCACGTCGTTCCCCGGGCAGAACCCGACTGATCGTCAGTGATCGTCACTGTCCACGCGTCGGCTCCCCCGACGGCCGCCCGGCCGACCCTGCCGCGTGGACAAGGAGGTGTCCCGCATGAGCGACCGACAGCTGTGGTCGTACAAAGAGATCGCCGCTCACATCCGGGTCCAGCCCGACACCGTGCGCTCCTACCGCAAGCACGGCCTGCTCCCCCCGCCCGACCATGTGGAGGGCGGCAAGCCCTACTGGTACGCCGCCACCGTGCGGGACTGGGTGGCCCGCCGCCCCGGCAACCGGGGGCGCCGGGAGGACTGACACCTCCCCGGTGCGGGGCGGGCCACCCGGGCCCGCCCCGGCTCCCGCCCCGACCCCTGGCCGGGTGGTCCGGCGGCCGCCTGCTCCGGCTCGGACACCGGCTTCGACCGACCCAGGGGGCGTCGAGGCTCGCTTTATACCCCCCAGGGGTATAGTCTCGAAGAGTCGGGAGGACGGTGGACCCATCGACCACCCTCCCGGTGACCGGACGCACCCCTGAAGAGGAGAACGACATGAGCGCCGAGACGGACACCCAGACCACCACCGTCTACCGGGTGACCGGCATGACCTGCGGCCACTGCGAGGGCGCGGTGACCAACGAGATCTCCGCCCTCGAGGGCGTCGGCACGGTCAAGGCCGTCGCCGCGACCGGCGAGGTCACCGTGGTCTCCGCCGCCCCGCTCGCCGACGAGGACGTCCGCGCGGCCGTGGACGAGGCCGGCTACGAGTTCGCCGGACGGGTCTGAGCCACGCCCTCCTTCGGCAGCACCCGCGGCAGTCCGCACCACCCCAGCACCCGCGGTACCCCGCCGAGCCGTGCCGGCCAGCTCATACTGGTCCCGTACGGCCCGGCCATCCCTCTGGAGCCGGAACATGAGCAGCACAGTGCACGACGGACCGATAACGGCGGTCGAACTCGCGATCGGCGGGATGACCTGCGCCTCCTGCGCGGCCCGCATCGAGAAGAAGCTCAACCGGATGGACGGCGTCGAGGCCACGGTGAACTACGCCACCGAGAAGGCCCACGTCTCCTACACCGGTGACGTGCGGGTCGCGGACCTGATCGCGACGGTCGTCAAGACCGGCTACACCGCCGAGGAGCCCCCGCCGCCCGCCCCGGCCCCCACGGAAGCGCCGGTACAGGGACATCCCGAGGCCGAGGCACCCGACCCGGTGCTGGCCGCGCTGCGCGTGCGGCTGCTGGTCTCCGCCGCGCTGGCCCTGCCCGTCGTGCTGCTGTCGATGGTCCCGGCCCTGCAGTTCGACAACTGGCAGTGGCTCTCCCTCACCCTCGCCGCCCCCGTCGTCGTCTGGGGCGGCCTCCCCTTCCACAAGGCCGCCTGGACCAACGCCCGACACGGCGCCGCCACCATGGACACCCTGGTCTCGGTCGGCACGCTGGCCGCCTTCACGTGGTCGCTGTGGGCCCTGTTCTTCGGCCACGCCGGGATGCCGGGCATGCGGCACGGCTTCGACCTCACGATCTCCCGTACGGACGGCTCCTCCGCCCTCTACCTGGAGGTCGCCGCCGGCGTCGTCGCCTTCATCCTGCTCGGCCGCTACCTGGAGGCCCGCTCCAAGCGGAAGGCGGGCGCGGCCCTCAAGGCCCTGCTGGAGCTCGGCGCCAAGGACGTCACCGTCCTGCGCGCCGGCCGCGAGGTCCGCATCCCGGTGAGCGCGCTCGCCGTCGGCGACCGCTTCGTCGTCCGCCCCGGCGAGAAGATCGCCACCGACGGCACGGTCGTCGAGGGCGGTTCCGCCGTGGACGCCTCCATGCTGACCGGCGAGTCCGTCCCCGTGGAGGTGTCCGTCGGGGACTCCGTCACCGGAGCCACCGTCAACGCCTCCGGGCGGCTGGTCGTCGAGGCCACCCGGGTCGGCGCCGACACCCAACTGGCGCGGATGGCCCGGCTGGTGGAAGAGGCCCAGAACGGCAAGGCCGAGGTGCAGCGCCTCGCCGACCGGATCTCCGGGGTCTTCGTGCCCGTCGTACTGGTCCTCGCGCTCGGCACCTGGATCAGCTGGCTGCTGATCACCGACGACGCCACCGCCGCCTTCACCGCCGCCGTCGCCGTCCTGATCATCGCCTGCCCCTGCGCCCTGGGCCTGGCCACCCCGACCGCGCTGATGGTCGGCACCGGGCGGGGCGCCCAGCTCGGCATCCTGATCAAGGGACCCGAGGTGCTGGAGTCCACCCGCCGCGTGGACACCGTCGTCCTGGACAAGACCGGCACCGTCACCACCGGCCGGATGACCCTCAGCGGCGTCCACCCCGCCGAGGGGGTCGACGAGCTCGAACTCCTGCGGCTGGCCGGGTCCCTGGAGCACGCCTCGGAGCACCCGATCGCCCGGGCCGTCGCCACCGCGGCGGCCGAGAGGGCCGGCGCCCTGCCGGTCCCGGAGGGCTTCGAGAACCTCGCCGGCCTCGGCGTCCAGGGCGTCGTCGACGGACACGCCGTGCTGGTCGGCCGCGAGCAGCTGCTCGCCGACTGGTCGATCGCACTGCCGGCCGGGCTCGCCGCGGCCAAGGCGGCCGCCGAGGCCGAGGGCGCCTCCGCGGTCCTGGTGGCCTGGGACGGGGCGGCGCGCGGGGTGCTGACCGTGGCCGACGCGGTCAAGGAGACCAGTGCGGAGGCGGTCGCCCGGCTGCGGGCGCTGGGCCTCACCCCGGTCCTGCTGACCGGCGACAACAAGGCCGTCGCCGAGACGGTGGCCCACGAGGTGGGCATCGACGAGGTGATCGCCGAGGTGCTCCCGCAGGACAAGGTGGACGTCGTACGCCGCCTGCAGGCGCAGGGCCGTACGGTCGCCATGGTCGGCGACGGGGTCAACGACGCGGCGGCGCTGGCCCAGGCGGACCTGGGGCTGGCCATGGGCACCGGCACCGACGCGGCCATCGAGGCCGGGGACCTGACCCTCGTACGGGGCGACCTGCGGGTGGCGGCGGACGCGATCCGGCTCTCCCGCCGGACCCTGGCCGTCATCAAGGGCAACCTGTTCTGGGCCTTCGGATACAACGTGGCGGCGCTGCCGCTGGCCGCCGCGGGCCTGCTCAACCCGATGATCGCGGGGGCCGCGATGGCCTTCTCCTCGGTCTTCGTGGTGACCAACAGCCTCCGGTTGCGCTCCTTCCGCTAGTGGACCTCCTCCCCACCACGCACACAGTTCCTTCACGGGAGACGCAGATCACAGTGACCGCAACGTAACCATCCGGGGTCGTCACAGGTCTAATGGGGCGATGCCAAGAACGTCTTGGGGGACGTTTGACGGAAGCCCTGGGGGACTTCCGTGGCATCAGCCGGCCGGGACACGTGCCGCGGAAGGCTTTGAGCGGCCCTTCCGATCAGAACGGGTCCCGGCACACTGACGCCCCGACTCGGGTCCCGTGGGGGGAATCCGTTTCGGGGAAAAGGAAAGCGCCCCGACCGCCGACCCGTGGGGGGATCGACGGCGGGGCGCTTTTCGTACGCCTGGGGGTTACCTGCGGTGCTGCCCGCGCGGCCGCACGCCGCGCGGGGGAGAGCCTCGGGTCAGAGGGACTCGATCAGCGAGCCTCGGGTCAGCGAGCCTCGGTTCAGCGGGACTCGACGGGCACGAAGTCGCGCAGGACCTCGCCCGTGTAGATCTGGCGCGGGCGGCCGATGCGGGAACCCGGCTCCTTGATCATCTCGTGCCACTGGGCGATCCAGCCGGGGAGCCGGCCGAGCGCGAAGAGCACGGTGAACATCTCGGTCGGGAAGCCCATGGCCCGGTAGATCAGACCGGTGTAGAAGTCCACGTTCGGGTAGAGGTTGCGCGAGACGAAGTACTCGTCGGCCAGCGCGTGCTCTTCCAGCTTGAGCGCGATGTCCAGCAGCTCGTCGCTCTTGCCGAGCGCCGAGAGGACGTCGTGCGCCGCCGCCTTGATGATCTTCGCCCGGGGGTCGAAGCTCTTGTAGACGCGGTGTCCGAAGCCCATGAGGCGGACGCCGTCTTCCTTGTTCTTCACCTTGCGGATGAAGGCGTCGACGTCACCGCCGTCGTTCTTGATGCCTTCCAGCATCTCGAGGACGGACTGGTTGGCGCCACCGTGCAGCGGACCCCACAGGGCCGAGATGCCGGCGGAGATCGAGGCGAACATGTTCGCCTGCGAGGAGCCGACCAGGCGCACGGTGGAGGTCGAGCAGTTCTGCTCGTGGTCCGCGTGCAGGATCAGCAGCTTGTCGAGCGCCGAGACCACGACCGGGTCCAGGTCGTACTCCTGGGCCGGCACGGAGAAGGTCATGCGCAGGAAGTTCTCGACGTAGCCGAGGTCGTTGCGCGGGTAGACCACCGGGTGGCCGACCGACTTCTTGTAGGCGTAGGCCGCGATCGTCGGGAGCTTGGCCAGCAGCCGGATCGTCGAGAGGTGGCGCTGCTTCTCGTCGAACGGGTTGTGGCTGTCCTGGTAGAACGTCGACAGCGCGCTGACCACGGAGGACAGCATCGCCATCGGGTGCGCGTCCCGCGGGAAGCCGTCGTAGAAGCGCTTCACGTCCTCGTGGAGCAGCGTGTGCTGGGTGATCTCGTTGCGGAACGACGCGAGCTGGTCGACGGTCGGCAGCTCGCCGTTGATCAGCAGGTACGCGACCTCGATGAAGGTCGAACGCTCGGCCAGCTGCTCGATCGGGTAGCCGCGGTAACGCAGGATGCCCTGCTCACCGTCGAGGTAGGTGATCGCGGACTTGTAGGCCGCGGTGTTGCCGTAGCCACTGTCCAAGGTGACGAGCCCGGTCTGGGCCCGCAGCTTCGAGATGTCGAAGCCCTGGTCACCGACGGTGCTCTCGACCACCGGGTAGGTGTATTCACCGTCCGCGTACCGGAGTACTACAGAGTTGTCGCTCACGTCATCCCTCACCGACGTAGTGCCTCTTCTTCGAGGTGCCCTGACTGCCTCTACCTTCCCCCATTTGGCGCAGGAGAGTGCACTCGGGGTCGGCCTTTGGTGCTTTGGACGGCACTGAGTGCCGTCAAGCTGCTCATCCTGCCCCCTCCGCACCGGTGGTGGAACCCCAAATGATCGATCATCTAGGTGATGTTTCCCACCGGTATCCGGCCGGACAGCCTGGCCGCGACCGCCGTGTACCTCCTGCCTGCGGAAACGGTACGCACCGCCTGGCCGAGGGCCTTGCGGGACCCGACGAGGACGACCAGTTTCTTCGCCCTGGTCACCGCCGTGTAGAGCAAGTTGCGCTGGAGCATCATCCAAGCTCCGGTGGTGACCGGGATCACCACCGCGGGATATTCACTCCCCTGGGAACGGTGGATGGTGACCGCGTACGCGTGGGCCAGCTCGTCGAGCTCGGCGAACTCGTACCCGATCTCCTCGTCCTCCTCCGTCCGCACCGTCAGGCGCTGCTCGTCCACGTCGAGGCCGGTGACGACGCCGACCGTGCCGTTGAAGACGCCGTTCGCCCCCTTCTCGTAGTTGTTGCGGACCTGGGTCACCTTGTCGCCCACCCGGAAGACCCGGCCGCCGAACCGCTTCTCCGGCAGGTTCGGCCGGGCCGGTGTCATCGCCTGCTGGAGCAGCCCGTTGAGGTTCCCGGCGCCGGCCGGGCCGCGGTGCATCGGCGCGAGCACCTGGACGTCCCGCCGCGGGTCGAGCCCGAACCTGGCCGGAATCCGCCGGGCCGCCACGTCCACGGCGAGCACCCCGGCCGCCTCGGTGTCCTCCTCCGCGAAGAGGAAGAAGTCCGGGAGCCCGTCCGTGATGGGCGCCAGCCCGGTGTTGATCCGGTGGGCGTTGGTGACCACCCCCGACTGCTGGGCCTGCCGGAAGATCCGGGTGAGGCGGACGGCGGGCACCGGGCCGCCCTCGGCCAGCAGGTCCCGCAGCACCTCCCCCGCGCCGACCGAGGGCAACTGGTCCACATCGCCGACCAGCAGCAGGTGCGCCCCCGGCGCCACCGCCTTGACCAGCTTGTTGGCCAGCAGCAGGTCCAGCATCGAGGCCTCGTCGACCACCACCAGGTCCGCGTCCAGCGGCCGTTCCCGGTCGTACGCCGCGTCCCCGCCCGGTTTGAGCTCCAGCAGCCGGTGCACCGTGGAGGCCTCGGCCCCGGTCAGCTCGGACAGCCGTTTCGCCGCCCGGCCGGTGGGCGCGGCCAGCACCACCTTGGCCTTCTTGGCCCGGGCCAGCTCGACGATCGAGCGCACGGTGAAGGACTTTCCGCAGCCGGGGCCGCCGGTCATGACGGCGACCTTGCGGGTCAGGGCGAGCCTGACCGCGTCCCGCTGCTCGGGGGCGAGGGTGGCCCCGGTCCGCCCGGCGAGCCAGCCCAGGGCCTTGTCCCAGTCCACGTCCCGGAAGGCCGGCATCCGGTCGTCCTCGGCGTTCAGGAGCCGGCGCACCTGCCCCACCAGCGACAGCTCGGCCCGGTGGAAGGGCACCAGGTACACGGCGGTCAGCGGATCCGGCCCGCCCTGCGGATCCGGTACGGACTCCCGTACGACCCCTTCCGGATCGGCGGCGAGCTCGGCCAGGCAGTCGATCACCAGCCCGGTGTCCACCTGGAGCAGCTTGACCCCGTCGGCGATGAGCCGGTCCTCGGGCAGGAAGCAGTGCCCCTGGTCGGTCGACTGGGACAGGGCGTACTGGAGGCCGGCCTTCACCCGCTCGGGGCTGTCGTGCGGGATGCCGACGGCCTGGGCGATCCGGTCGGCGGTGAGGAACCCGATGCCCCAGACGTCGGCGGCCAGCCGGTAGGGCTGGTTCCGCACCACGGAGATGGAGGCGTCCCCGTACTTCTTGTAGATGCGGACGGCGATGGAGGTGGAGACGCCGACGCCCTGGAGGAAGACCATGACCTCCTTGATGGCCTTCTGCTCCTCCCAGGCGGCGCCGATCAGCTTCGTCCGCTTGGGCCCGAGCCCGGGCACCTCGATCAGCCGCTTCGGCTCCTCCTCGATGACGTCGAGGGTGTCCGTGCCGAAGTGCTCCACGATCCGGTCGGCGATCTTCGGGCCGATGCCTTTGATCAGGCCCGACCCCAGATACCGGCGGATGCCCTGGATGGTCGCGGGCAGCACGGTCGTGTAGTTCTCCACGGTGAACTGCCGGCCGTACTGCGGGTGGGAGCCCCAGCGGCCCTCCATGCGCAGCGACTCGCCGGGCTGCGCGCCCAGCAGCGAGCCGACGACGGTGAGCAGGTCACCGCTGCCGCGGCCGGTGTCGACGCGGGCGACCGTGTACCCGCTCTCCTCGTTGGCGTAGGTGATGCGCTCCAGCACGCCCTCGACCACCGCCGGTTGCACCGCGACCACCCGTGCCCCGTCTGTTGCCATGCCCCGAAGCTACCGGGCCGCGCCGACAACGCGGCAGGCCTGTGGACAGCGCGAAGGGGGTCCCGCCTCGCGGCCGGACCCCCTCACGGTTACCCCTCCCGTGTCGGACTTCCCGATCCCCCCAGATCCCTCCCCGGAAGTGCCGACGCACCATACGACCCGCGATACCCCCGCAGGGTTGCATCCGGAGCCACAGCTTTACTTTTCCGTTACCGGATGCCTACTCAAGGTGCCGTCAAATCCCCCCACAAGTAGCGTTTCCGGCATGAGCG
The DNA here is from genome assembly GCF_042871845.1 of Streptomyces sp. NPDC005533. NCBI lineage: Bacteria > Bacillati > Actinomycetota > Actinomycetes > Kitasatosporales > Streptomycetaceae > Streptomyces > Streptomyces sp. NPDC005533. Next base: position 183,558 of record NZ_JBIAJH010000015.1, read on the forward strand.
AATCCTCCTTGCAGGACGACGTGCTCCACGAGCTCGGCGACGACAAGCTGACCGAGATCGCCGGACTCCTCGCGACCGACACCGGCGGAGCCCGGGAGGTCGTCTCGGAGACGGTCGGCGCACTGACCGGCGACCTCCGGCAGAAGGCCGGCGCCGATGACGACGACGGCGCGCAGGTGCGCCAGGCGTTCGCGGAGGTGGCCGAGCCGCCGTTGCAGGGCGTGGCCACCCTCGGCGGCGGCCTGGGCGGCATGCTCGGCGGCGGGATGATGGCGGGCGTGCTGGCCAGGATGAGCAAGCCCGTGGCCGACGCCGTCGCGAAGAAGACCGGCATCCCCGCCCCCACCGTCGCGCGGGTCATCGAGCTGCTGATCCCGGTCCTGCTGACCGTCCTGGCCAAGCGCGCGGCCGCCGGCAAGGCCGGGGGCACAGCGGGCACCGCGGGCGCGGCCCCCGGCGCCACCCCGTCCGCGGCGGACGGCGGCGGCCTCGGCGACCTCCTCGGCCGGATCCTCGGCGGCGGCGCGAAGTAACCCGTTCGGGGGTGCGCGGCTCTAGAGTTGCGCCATGGCTGAGAGCGTGCGGCTGCGGGATCCGGAGCCGGGGGACCTGGGGTGGATCGTCCAGCGCCACGGCGCGCTGTACGCCGCCGAGTACGGCTGGAACAGCGACTTCGAGGGGCTGGTCGCCCGGATCGTCGCGGACTTCGCCCAGGACCACGACCCCTACCTGGAGCGGGTGTGGATCGCGGAGCTGGCCGGCCGCCCGGTCGGCTCGGTGATGTGCGTGCGCGAGGACGGGGCCCCCGGCACCGCCCGGCTCCGCCTGCTCCTGGTCGACCCGGAGGGCCGGGGGCGCGGCATCGGCACCCTGCTGGTCGACACCGTCGTCTCCTTCGCCCGCTCGGTCGGCTACCGCGAGCTGGTGCTGTGGACCAACGACGTGCTCACCGACGCCCGGGACCTCTACCTGAAGGCCGGGTTCACCCTGATCGCGGAGCGGCCGCACCGCTCGTACGGAGTGAGCCTGACGGGGCAGGACTGGCGGCTGCCCCTCCGGGGGGGCTCCCCGCGCTGACGCCCGAACCGACCCCCGTACGGTTCGAGGCGCGCGCGGGGGCCAGCGAGGTGAGCGCGACACCGCCGACCAGGAGCACGGCCGCCAGCCAGCGCAGGCCCGATACGGACTCCCCCAGCACCAGGGCCGCCGAGGACATCCCGAACACCGGCACCAGCAGCGAGAACGGTGCCACCGCGGAAGCCGGATAGCGGCGCAGCAGGTAACTCCAGGCGGCGAAGCCGAAGACGGTGGACACCCAGGCGACGTAGCCGATGACGGCCACCCCGGACCAGTCCAGGGACCGCAGCGCGGCCAGGTCCCGCTCGGGCCCCTCGAACAGCAGGGACAGCGCGAGCAGCGGCAGCACCGGGACCGTGCACACCCACACCATGAAGTTGAGGGCGTCGGGCGGCGCGGCCTTGCGGGTCAGCACGTTGGACACGCCCCAGCAGGCGGCGGCCGCCACGACCAGCGTGAAGCCGAGCACCGGCCCGGAGGTCCCGCCGTCCACCGCGGCGACCGCGATCCCGGCGAACGCCACGGCCATGCCGAACACCCGCACCCGGCCGGGCCGTTCGCGCAGCACCACTGCGGCCAGGGCGGCGGTGAAGACGGCCTGGATCTGCAGCACCAGCGAGGACAGCCCGGCGGGCATCCCGGCGTCCATGCCCGTGAAGAGCAGGCCGAACTTGGCGACGCCGAGGGCGAGCCCGACCCCGACGATCCACTTCCAGGCGGACGTGGGCCGCCCCACGAAGAACACGGCGGGCAGGGCGGCGACGAGGAACCTCAGGGCGGACAGCAACAACGGCGGGAAGTGGTCCAGCCCGATCTCGATGACGACGAAGTTGAAACCCCACACGGCGGCGACGAGCACGGCGAGTGCGGTGTGTACGGGACGCATGACTCCACCATCGGCGCCCCGACCATGTAGCACCAGCGCGAATCCCTTCCGTGCTCGATGAAGCAATGCTTACGATAGGGACATGCTCGATCTCGCCAGGCTGCGCGCCCTGCACGCCGTCTCCGTCCACGGCTCGGTCGCGGGCGCGGCGGCCGCCCTCGGCTACACCCCCTCCGCGGTCTCGCAGCAGATCTCCAAACTGGAACGGGAGACCCGCACCACCCTGCTGGAGCGGCGCGGGCGCGGGGTCGCGCTCACCGAGGAGGCCCGCCATCTCGCCGACACGGCCCAGCAGTTGCTGGCGATCGTGGAACACGCCGAGACCACCCTGGAGGAGCGGCGCGGGCAGCCGAGCGGGCTGCTGACGGTGGCCGCCTTCGCCTCGGCGGCGCGCGGGCTGCTGCCGGGCGTCCTGGCCGATCTGGCCGTCCGCCACCCCGCCCTCGAAGTACGCCTGACGGAGGTGGACCCGCACCTGTCCGTCGACCTGGTGGCGCGGGGCGTCACCGATCTGGCGGTGGCCCACGACTGGGACATCGCCCCGCTGCCCGCGCCCGAGGGGATCGAGCAGGCGGTGATCGGTGACGACCTCTGCGACCTGGTCGTCCCGGCCGGCCACCCCTTCACCACGCGCCGGGCCGTCCAGCGCGGCGACCTCGGCGGCGAGCGCTGGGTCTGCCAGCCGCCCGGCCGGGTCTGCCACGACTGGCTGGTACGCACCCTGCGCACGGCCGGCTTCGAACCGGACATCGCGCACGTGGCCGAGGAGAACCACACCATCGTCGCCCTGGTCGCGGCCGGCCTCGGCGTCGCCGTCGTACCCCGCCTGGGCACCGGAACCCTCCCGCCGGGCGCGGTGGCGGTCCCGCTGGAACCGGGTCCCGTACGCCGCCTGTACGCCCTGTGGCGCACCGGCGCCGCCCGCCGCCCCGCCATCACGGAGGCCGTGAAGACCCTCCGGTCCCACTGGCCACCCTGACCCACAAGCAACACCCGCAGGCTTCGGTCCTCCGACCCCGGGCGGTTTCGGCGGGGTCGGGTGGGTGTCGGGGCGCTCCCCGCAGGGCGCCGAACGCACTTCCGCCGAGCTCTCCGACCCCTCGTCACGTTCGGCGTCCGAGGAGACGCCCCGGCGCGCGCCCGGCCCCGCCGAAACCCGCCCCCCCCCCCCCCCCCCCCCCCCCCCGCCAAACCCCCCCCCCCCCCCGGCCCCCCCCCCCCCCCCCCCCCCCCCCCCCCCCCCCCCCGGCCCCCCCCGGGG